>JAFEAR010000171.1 GCA_018266335.1 Bdellovibrionales bacterium | reverse complement strand
CTACCACTGTTCGCCCGCTCATCTCGCATGTGCTCGACGCGGCCGATGTTCCCGACGCAAAGGCGAGTGAACTGGCAAAATCGATCAAATCGAGCCTCAGCGGCAAGCCTTCCATTGAGTCGATTCTTGAAACTCAGAAGCTTGTTGGCGGCACGAGCTTAGAGAAAAGTTTACGCGATGAACTTCTAAACACCTACGCGGCCTCGGTGCATTCAGGTTCCGAGTTAGGTCGTACGCTTTCGCAGTCGCTACATGCAGAGAATGCGGCCGTTCGCGACTTCGGTCAGCGGCTTATTGCAAAGGCAAGCGATCCGGCCTTTGCCAAGTTTCCGGTACTGCGGGCCTTCGAGGGTATACAGGCCCTTCAGGCAAAGGGCGGATATGCAGATTTCCATCAAGCGGCTAAAGCTTGGATGGCCTCAAACGAGGTACCAGCGGAGTTAAAGTCCGATTTCTTACTTTCGAACTTTGGGAGCAAGAGTGGGCATCTTTATGAGGAATATCGGGCGGCAGTGCCGCCTGAGCAGCTTGCGACAGTGACTCGTGGCATTGACCGTGAAACAAACTTAGGGGTCTTTGAGCGTCTGGCGGCTGAAAATCCAGTGATGCGTGAAAAGCTTTTCGCAAATGCCAAGATTGAGGCCTTTGAATATCGCGGGCATGTATTTCCCGAGGGCGGCAAGCAGGTGAAGCTGGGCAGCCCTGCCACTGAAGCAGGGCGCGGCACGAATGAAACTTTGCGGGACGTAACGCTCACCAAACCGTTTGAAATGCAAGCGACCCCTGTGACCCAGCTTCAGTGGGCAATGGTAATGAAAGAGAACCCATCGTACTTCAAGCCTAAGACGCCAATGGACGTTGCGACAGGCTACGTTCAAATGAATCCCAACCGGCCCGTGGAGCAGGTTTCGTGGGACGATGTGCAAAAATATATCGCAAAACTAAACGAGCTTGATCCGCACCATACATACCGTCTTCCGACGGAGGCGGAGTGGGAATATGCGGCACGCGCAGGTACGAACACGGCGTATTCGTTTGGCGATAATCCAGCGCAGCTTGGTGATCATGCGTGGCACCATCAAAACGCTGGTAGCCAGACCCACGATGTTGCAGAGCTTAAGCCCAACCCAAGTGGACTTTACGACATGCATGGAAACGTTTGGGAGTGGGTGCAAGATTGGTATGGCGAATATCCTGCCGGCGCTGTTACTGATCCTACGGGTCCCTCTGGAGGCTCGGGCCGTGTTCTTCGTGGTGGCAGTTGGTACGACGGCCCCCAGAGCCTGCGTTCCGCCCGGCGTCTCAACTACTCGCCGGGTATTCGCTACTACTACTACTTCGGTTTCCGCCTGGTGAGGACACCTAAGTAGCACTCGACCCTTTTATCCATTTTCCCTTTTCTTCAAAAAGGTTCGCTGCGCCCGGAGTTCGAGGCGGGCGAGCGAAGCCGTCCCGACCGAACTTCGGGCGCACGCCTTAAAATTGAGATTGCAGACCAAATTGAGTTATCACTGTTGTTCGGTTCGATTTTTTGAAAAGCGAATTGAAGTTAACCCCCGGGGATTGAACGGGGCTTTTTTGTGTTTTGTGTCACGCGGCCGGAACGGGCCGTACGGGGGCGGGTGGGTTCGTATTGATTAAGATGGCGATGTCGCGAATAACGACGTTCAAGCTTGCCTCGTCCAAGTTGGTTTCGATGCGGCGGATTTGTCCGGCCTGGTCAACCACCACGAGGGTGCCGCGTGCCGCTAAGTCCGCCAGCGAAGCCGGGCTCAGCTTCATGTTCTGGGTGACGAGGCTTTGAATGTCGGTGCGCTTACCGGTCACGAAGGTCCAGGAGCGAATGCCCACATGGTAAGGCTTGGCGAAGGCCGCCAGAACCTCGGGGGTGTCGCGCTCCGGCTCCACCGAGATCGACACCAGGCGCACCGTGGGGCCCGCGCCCTTAAGGCTTTTTACGATGCGAAAGAGGCGCTCGTAAGTGGGTTGGCAGGCTTGGCATTGGGTGTCGACAAAGGCAAAGACGGCTACGATGCCACTCACGTAATCGCTGCGAAAGACCTCGCCACTTTGGTCGGTGAGCTCAAAGGGCGTCATGCGGCCAAGCACCGGTGGCGGCACCAGCTGCTTGCGCGTGAAGGAGCGATAAAGGGGAACCACAAAAGCCGCCGCTACGAACAATCCCCAAAAATAGCGGGATCCGAAGAAGCGGCTAGGGCTCATATCACTTATGGTCGCCGGCGCGCTGCGCGTTGAGCTCGGCGAAGAAAGCCTTGCGGGCTTCAAAGTCGTACTTCAATTTGTGCAGGCTGTTTACGTAGTAGGCCAGAGCCCACAGACGTTTCTCGGACTCTTCCTCGTTGCCACTCGGCGAGAGCATGTTCTTCCACGCGGGCATAGAGGTGCCGCCCACGCCGGTGCCGAGCACCTTGTAGAGCGAAGCAATGTCGCCACCAGTTTTGATGTCGATCTTGGTGTAGTCGGGCGGCATGAACTTGTGGCCGTAGCTAGAATCTTGCAGCACGGACAGCTCGGGGTTCTCACGAATGGAGCTCACTTCGTTGCCGGTCATCTCCTTGGAGTAAGCGGAGATCTCTTTGAGCGAAGCGTAGGTCGGGTGGCAAGTGTAGCACTGGGCCATGCCGTGATAGACCTTCTTTCCGAGCGCAATGGCCTCCGAGGCGCGCTCGGCGCCGAAGGGGTCGGGCGTTAGCTTTTGCGGCGTGCCGGCCGTTTGGGTTTTCCAAACGGGCGAGAAGGTTTTGATGTACTGCACGACGGCTTCTAGGCGTTCGTCAGAAATATCCCACGGCAGCATGGGCGTGCCGCGCAGACCGTTGCGAATGACGTGTTTGAGATCTTCGTCGAGGGGCAATTCGCCGCTCGTTACCGAAGCAAATTTATAGATTCCCTGCGTGAAGTTACGCGGCTGCGGATTTAGGCCGATGGACGCCGGGCCGTTGCCCTCGCCCGAAATGCCGTGACACTGCATGCAGTAGTTCATGTAGGTGTCGTGACCTAGGTTGAGGGTTTTCGAGGAAACCCACTTTCCGCCCAGCTTTTGCGGCGTATCGAAGGTCTGCGACATGCAGCCCGAGAGCGTCGCAATGGTGGCGACCGCGAAGATACCGGAGAAAAGTTTGCTGAGTTTCGGTTGAGTCATGAAGCGAAAATCCTTTCGAAGACGAAGGTCATATCACCACCAGAAGAACGAAGAGGACGATCCAAATGGCGTCCATGAAATGCCAGAACCAGCCCGAGAGCTGGGGAACGGAATAATTCTTTTGCGAGTAACGGTCGGATTTGAGCCAGACCCACGCTAAAAAACCGAGGCCCGTGAGCACGTGCAGTGCATGCAATCCGGTGAGCGTGTAGTAGATGGACGCGAAAAAATTTGAGCGAATGCCCATGCCCAAACGCAGCATGTGGTTCCAGGTGCCGGCCTGAAGAATCAAAAACAAGAGACCCAAGAAGGTGCCAATGCCCCAATAACGGCGAAACTCGCTGCGATCGGCGCTCACGAGTTGGCGGTAGGCGGAGTGAATAAAGAAACTCGAAGCCAGCAGCATGCCGGTGGCAAGCGTGGGCATGAGGGGCGGAATGGTCTCCACCCCCACGGGCGGCCAAACCGGCAAGCGTGCACGGTACAGCAAAAAACTAAGAATGAAGGTGCCAAACAGCATGCCCCACGAGGCGAGCGCCACTAAAAAACCGAGCTGCCGGTTCGTAAGCGGAGAGTGGGAAGCGTTGGGTGCCATTTTCATTCTTAGTTTCAGCCGTTAGTGAACGTGCTTGCTGACTCCTTCAACGAATTCCGTTTGCGAAAGCCAATCTTTGCCCTTCACTTTGGGGTTCGAGTATTCGTGCGGGCCGTTTACGACCACGGGAATAACGTCGAAGTTGTGGTGCGGCGGGGGCGAGGGAACGGTCCACTCCAGCGTGCCCACGTTCCACGGGTTCGACGAAGCGATCGCTCCGCTCCGCATGGACTTGATTAGGTTGTAGAAGAAAATGAATTGCGCCGAACCCACGATGAAGGCCGAGATCGAAACCAGGCGGTTCATGCCGAGCAGGTGTTGCAGGTAGTTGTACTCGGAAGGGTTGTAAATACGGCGGTGCATGCCGGCGTAACCCAGAATCATCATGGTCACGAAAATAACGACGATGGGCACGAAGCTCAGCCAGAAATGCCATTTGGCCAGGCACTCGTCCATCATGCGGCCGAACATTTTGGGGAACCAGAAGTAAATGCCGGCAAAGGCGCCCAGAAGCGCCGAAGCGGCCATCGTCAGGTGGAAGTGGCCCACCACGAAGTAGCTATTGTGCAGCAGCATGTCCGTGGACACGGCCGCCAGGTGCAGACCCGTAAGACCGCCCAAACTGAAGGTGAACACGAGGCCCAAGCTGAAGAGCATGGGGCTCGTCATTTGGATGGATCCCTTCCAGAGCGTGCCGAGCCAGTTCAGGAAGAAGATACCCGAGGGAATGGAGATCAAAAGGGTGAGCGTCATGAAGGCCGAGGTCAGCAGGGGCGAAAGGCCCGTGGTGAACATGTGGTGGCCGTACACGATGGTGCTGAGGATGGTGATGGCCGTCATGGAGAGGGCCGTGCTCTTGGCGCCGAAAGCAGGCTTACGGGCGAAGAACGAGAGCAGGTCCGAAACCACACCCCATGCGGGCAGAATGACGATGTACACTTCGGGGTGACCGAAGATCCAGAACAAGTGTTGGTACAGAATCGGGTCGCCCTGCGTGCCGGACTCAGAGATCGCGGCGGATACGAAGAAGTTCGTACCGAAAACGCGGTCAATGAGGAGCAGCAGCAAGCCGGCCGAAAGCACCGGCAAGAAGAGCGCGTTAAGGATGGACGTAAGCCACAGACCCCAAATGGTGAGCGGCATGTCGAACCAGCCCATGCCCGGCGCGCGCAAACGAATCACGGTGGTGATGTAGTTGATGGCACCCATGATGGACGAAGTGCCCATGAGGAAGATGGAAATAATCCACAGCGTGTGGCCCATGCCGGGCGACCACGGCGAGCTAGCGAGGCTGGGGTAGGAAGTCCAGCCCACCGCCGAAGCGCCGAGAGGCACGAAGAGCGAAGCAAACATCACCACACCACCCAAGAACGAAACCCAGAAGGAAGCCATGTTGAGCCAGGGGAAGATCATGTCGCGGGCGCCGATCATCAGGGGGATGAGCAAGTTACCGAGCGTACCAATCAAGATGGGCGTGACGGCAAAGAAGATCATGATCGTGCCGTGCATGGTGAAGAGCGTGCTGTAGGAGTCCGGAGGAATCACGCCGTTCGTGTACGGAAAAAGGAAGCTACCGATGAGGGGCACCGGGTGGCCGGGGAAGGCGAGGGTCCAGCGAATGAGCATGGACATCAATCCACCCACGCAGCCCCAGAACAAACCAAACCACATGAACTGTTTGGCGATGACCTTGTGGTCGTACGAGAAAATGTACTTCCCAACGAAGGAAGTCGGATCCGGATGGATATGCTGGTCTTCCAGCGGATCGTTCATGTTGTGGCTATCGTGACCGTGGTCCATGGTTGTCATAATTTTTTTGATCCTTCAGCAGTGCTTGATCCAACGACAATGATTCGCGAGCGAATCACTTAGTTCATGCCCCATTCCCAGCCCCACTGGACGGCTTTGTCCGCAGGGTCAAATTTAGCGGCGGCCCAGGCGGAGTTTTCTTCCTGCCAGAGTTTGAAATCGGATTCGGTCATAACGTCTAGGAAGGCCTTCATCTTGTAGTGGGCCGTTCCGCACAGGTGGAAGCAGGCAATCTCGTAGTGACCGGGCTTGTTGGCGTCGAACCACAGCTTGGAGACTTGTCCGGGAATTGCGTCGATTTGAATGCGCGCGTTCGGAACGAAGAAACCGTGAATCACGTCCTTCGATTTGATTTGAATGAGGATGGGTTTGCCGGCGGGGATTTTCATTTCGTTGATGGTGACGATGTCGTCGGCCGTGTTGAACACGCCATCTTTGCCCGCGTAGCGGAAGTTCCAGGCCCACTGTTGGGGCATGACCATGATTTTCACGGCTTCGGAGGCATCGGGAGTTTTCCAGAGTACTTCCTTGGCGAAGTCCGCCGATTTTTCGCGGAGCACACCGTCAAGGGCAACGAAGATCAGGAGGACCACAACGCCGCGGAAAATCCACGAACCGCGGCTGGTGCCGTGGTCATAGTGAGCGGTGTGTCCCGGACGCGCGCGGTAGACGATGCCGAAGTAAACGAGCGCGCCGAAAATGAGCAGGAAGCAAACGAAGGCCACCGAGGTGGTGTAACCAAAGAGCCAGTCGAGCTCGTGACCGTAGCTGGAAAAACTCTCGGGCGGACCATAGTTATCAAGCCAGGAACCTTTATTGGCGGGAACGGCGTGGGCTTGTACGTCGGGATGTTCGCCATTGCTCCGTTGGTGAAGCAGCTCTTCTTCGCTCTTCACTTCTCCGCGCAGCATTTTGGCTTCGCCGGCGGCGTGAACGACCGGTGTTTGCAGTGCGACAACGGTGGCCATGCCGAGCCAGGCGGCCAGAAGGTACTTCTTGGTCAAAAACTTCATCCACATCTCCTTAGAAGATTCATCTCAATGCAGCTTTTCCGTAACCCAAGCTCCCAATATAAAAGGAAGATAGGCAATCGAACCCAGAAAAACGGCCCGGGGCCAGTTTAAATCCTTGATCCCAAGAATTCCAGCAACGCACAGACCAACGAAGAGGATTCCTAAAATCAGTGCCATCACAAAGTACTGCAAACCGGCGAGGCCGAGTGGATAGGGCAAAAGACTGACGCCCACGAGAAGGGTGGCGAAGAGGAGCATCTGCTGACCAGCCGCCGCTTTGCCCAAAGTTCCGGGAACCGTCTTAAGCCCGGCCGCGTCGTATTCGGATTGCCGGTACATGGAAATAGCGATGAAGTGAGGGAGCTGCCAAAAAAAGAGGATGCCAAACAAAATCCATGCGCCGAGATCGGCGTGTCCGGTGACGGCCGTCCAGCCCATCATCGGCGGAATGGCGCCCGGAACGGCGCCCGCAAAGAGGGCCGTCATGGAGCGGCGTTTGAGGGGCGTGTAGATGCCCACGTAGGTCAAAAAGCCGAGGGCACCTAGGAAAGCAGTGAAGGCATTGGCGCCCACAAAGAGCGCCCAGAGCGACCACACTGCGAGAATCAGACTGAATGCGAGGGCACCCCAGACCGAAATGCGACCCTGAACGAGCGGCCGGTCCTGCGTGCGTTCCATGAGGGCGTCGACATCCTTTTCGAGCACGCAATTGAGCGCGTTAGCGGCCGCCACAATGCCCGAGGTGCCGAGCATCATCAGGACGTCGCGCCAGCTGAAGAGGCTCTCGGCCACGGCGGAATCAAAGGGCATCGGCAGACGCGTGCTCTTCGCGAGGAGCAGTCCGCAGCCGGCCGTAATCACCACCATCGAGCTCAAGCGGGGCTTGGCTAGAGAAAGGTAGTCGCGAAGAATTTGCTTCACGCCTGGCGGCTCCAGCGCGGACTCGCGGCCGTAAAATAAATGCTCAGCATTGTGATCCACAGGAGCATGGCGAGCGTGAGGTGAAGGGTGGTGGTCACGACCCCAATATAATTCCGAATCGTAAGAATTCCGACCACCATCTGAAAAGTCCAAAGGATGTGGCCGAGCACGCAAAGCTTCCGCACGCTGGCGTGTCCGTTGGCCTTGGCCCACTTCAGCATGGGAATGCTGCAACCAATAACGCCCACGGCCGCCATGATGGCCCCGAAGCGATGGAGCATGTGGAGCTGACCCTGACCAAAGCTTGGCCAGAGCGTGGCGTGTGCAGTGAGGGGATCTTGGCAAAGGAACATGGATTCAGAACCGAGTCCGCAGGCAACGCCCGCGCCGCCGTGGCGAATGGCCGCGCCCAGCAACATTTGCAAAAAGAGAAGGGCCGCTCCCACGCGCAAGGTGCCCAATTGCCGATCGGGCACGGTTACGTTCGCCGGCAAAATGGGCAGACGCGCCCGGAAGTTCAGCCACAGAAGGGTGCCCAAAAAAATCTGGCTCGTGGCCAGGTGGGCCGTCGAAACGTAGGGCGAGAGTTGCATGAGCACCGTGGTCCCACCCAGAACGCCCTGAAAAATAACCAGCGCGAGGGCCAGCAGGCTGCCCTTCACCAGGTCCGGGCGATTTTTTATGCGGGTCGCCATAAAAACGAGGCCAATGACGAGCAATCCTACGAGCGAGGCCAGCAAGCGGTGAGAGTGCTCAATGGCTACGGGCCCCTCCATTTTGGGGAACACTTGGCCAAAGCACAGGGGCCAGTCGGGGCAGGCCAGCGAAGAGCCCGTGTTGTGCACGACGCCGCCCAACATCACCAGAAGCATGGTTAGCAGGAGCGTAGAAAGAGAAAGTTTTTTGTAAGCATTCATGAGGGGACTCCTGGGAACCATTGGTAGAGCATGAAGTAGACCAAAACGCCCGTGACCGATACGTACATCCAAACGGGCCAAACCTTACGGCCTAAACGAGCGTGGGCTTGGTCCATACCTTTGTAGCCCAAATAGAGAAGCCGCAGAATGAAGGGCACCATGAGCGTTGCCAACAGAATGTGCGAGATGAGCATCGTAAAGTAGACGGGACGAATCAAACCCTCGCCCGCAAAGTGATTCGAACGATAATTGAAGTGATAATAAAGGTAGTCCGCCAAAAAAACGGCGGAAACCACGAAGGCCGCCAGCATAATTCGGCGGTGGGCCGCGCGGCGTCCATTCTTGATGAGAATAAAACCTATAAGGAGCAGCACGGCCGCAAGGCCATTGAGGACGGCATTGATCGCCGGAAGGATTGAAGTTACGGGAAGCCCATCCATGTCTGTTCGGAGGTAGTACGGTCGCACATCGAGCTCAAGTCCTATTGATGAACTTTGTAAATGGATTTAGTGTCTTAAGGAATGTCTGATACCGCGCACCCTGCACCCGTAACATCTGTTCGTCGCAAACCCGACATTTTCGGAGGCGCTACCCACGGCAAGGTGGGCATGTGGTTCTTCCTGGTGACGGACGCATTTACCTTCTCGGGCTTCTTGCTCGGTTACGGCATTCTGCGTTCCAAGATGCCCGATTGGCCGGTGCCCTCGCACTACCTGGGCATTGCTCTTTCTTCGATCGCCACCTTCCTCCTTATCTGTAGCTCGGTGACGATGGTGCTGGCGCAAAACGAAGGCGAGCAGCGGAATTCTAAAAAAATGCTGCGTTACTTGCTCCTCACGGCCCTGGGCGGCGCGATCTTCTTGAGCATTCAGGCTTACGAATACACGCACCTGGCACATCACTCGGGCATGACCTTCGCGAACTTCCTGCACGGCCCTCCGCAATTTGCGTCGAGCTTCTTCATCATCACCGGATTCCACGGCTTCCACGTTTTCTCGGGCGTGGTGTATTTGCTCATTATTGCGGCGCGCACGGCGCTCGGTAAGTACGACAACGGTAACGTGAACGAGGTCGAAATTTGCGGCCTCTTCTGGCACTTCGTCGACTTAGTGTGGATTCTCGTTTTCACCCTGATTTACTTGATCTGAGCCCGGAAGGATTTGATTCATGAGCGCAACGGCACACCAGTCCCCCTCGGAAAAAGTTCGTCTCTACTTCAAGGTCTTCTTCGCGCTCTTCGTGATTACGATCCTCGAGGTGGGCGCCACCTTTTTGCCCGGCCACAAGATTGTTCGCGATGTGATCATCTGTTTACTTGCGAGCATGAAGGCCGGCATGGTCGGCTACTACTACATGCACTTGAATCACGAGACAAAGTGGTTGCGTATTGTCGCTTTGCTGCCCATCTTTATGTTTGTTTATGCGGCCGTACTGATGCCCGACGCCGAACATCATCGGCAAGCGAGCGAGTACTTGCCGGTTCATCCGCGGGTGTTCCCAGTTTCGGAACATGAGAGTGAGGAGGCCGAGCACGCAGAAGCTCAAGCCGAGCATGCCGAAGAAGCTAAGAGCGAGTTTAAAGAGGCTGGCGCAGCTGCTGGCGAAGGCAGCGCAGCCAAGGCTGAAGCGCACGAAGCGGCTCCTCCTGCGGGCGCGCCGGCTGCTGCTCCGGCTGCTCCCGCCCCCACGGCTCCCGCGGCCGGTGGCAATGCGGCTGACGAATGGCGCTGAGCTCCCTTTTCCATCTTTTTGAGCGCAGCGCCTGGGCCTGCGCTACTTGCGGCGTGTCGCAGTCCTTTACGCCCAAAATGCTCTTTATTGGGAGTGGTTTTGTCGTGTTGCCATTTAGCTTCGTGGGGTTTATCGCCTGGAGGCTGTGGAAAGACTCCAAAGCGTCGAAGTAAACGATCTCCATTACAGCTACAAGGGCGCCGCCGCTGAAGCGGTTGCTGGCCTGAGCCTTCAGGTTCCCGCCGGAAAGATTGCGGTTCTCCTTGGACCCAACGGCAGCGGCAAGAGCACGACCTTTAAAATTTTATCCACGCAGCTGCGCCCTTCCAAGGGCGAGGCACGCGTGTTCGGCCATTCGGTGCTCACGGAGTGTGCCAAGGCGCGCAGCCTGATGGGCGTGACTTTTCAGTCGCCCAGTCTCGATCCCCTGCTCACCGTGCAAGAAAATTTAGAAATTCAGGCGGCGCTCTACGGATTGGGCTCGGCCGTAGCTAGGGCCCGCATTGATGAGTTGTTGAAACTTTTCCGTTTGGAAGACCGGCGTGACTCGCGCGTGAAGCAACTCTCGGGTGGCCTCGCGCGGCGCGTGGAGCTCGCCAAGACACTGCTCCCCAAGCCACAGCTTGTGTTGCTCGACGAGCCCACGGTGGGTCTGGACCCGCTGCTGCGCTTTGAGTTCTGGCAGGAGCTGCGCCGGCTGCGCGATCAGGGCGTAAGTTTGCTTGTGACCACGCACCTCATGGAAGAGGCTGATTTGGCGGACGAAATTTTTATTATCAATCGTGGCCGCTTGGCGGCGCACGGCACGCCGGCGGCCCTCAAGGCGGGGCTCGGGGCGGAAGTGGTAGTGGTGGATGCCGACGGACTTGAGACGATGGAACCTGCGCTACGCAACGCCCTGGGACGCTTCGGTAAATTGAGCTTCGTGGCGGGCCGCATGCGTTTAGAAACGGCACAGCCCGACGAAGCCTTCGCGGCCGTCCGTTCGGCTTTGGGCGCGCGTATGCACAGCA
Organism: Bdellovibrionales bacterium; assembly: GCA_018266335.1. The sequence continues at coordinate 52,303 of JAFEAR010000171.1, read as the reverse complement.
TGAGCTTGGGGAAACCCACGCTGGGCGATGTTTATTTAAGCGCCACGGGAGACAGTCTATGAACGCTGTTTATGCTCTTTGGAAACGCGAAATTTTGCGTTTTGTGCGTCAGCGCAGTCGCTTGATTGGTGCGCTCGTGACACCGCTTTTGTTTTGGGCCGTAGTGGGCGGCGGATTGGGGCAATCCTTTCGCGATCCTAATGGCACCACCAACGGTGGCTACTTAGAGTTTTTCTATCCGGGCGCCGTGGTGCTGAGTGTTTTGTTCACGGCCATTTTTTCGACCATGTCGGTGATTGAAGATCGTCACCAGGGATTTTTGCAGGGCGTGCTCGTGTCGCCCGTGCCGCGCGCTTCGTTCGTGGCCGCAAAAATTTTGGGCGGCGCCACGCTCGGTGCCGTGCAGGGGGCGTTATTGCTCGCCTTGGCGCCCGTGATTGGTTTGTCCGTGGATGGGGCGCAATTTTTAGAACTCTTCGGACTTCTGTTCGTTATGGGCGCGGCGCTCACGGCGCTGGGTTTTGTCTTCGCGTGGAAAATCGATTCCGTGCAGGGTTACCACGGCGTTATGAACATTGTGCTCATGCCCATGTGGATGCTCTCGGGATCGGTATTTCCGGATGGAGGCACGTGGAAGTTATTCCGCTGGGTGCAGGCGCTCAATCCGCTCTCCTACGGAGTGGGAATATTCCGCGCGATTCTGTCGCACCAGCCTTCGCTGCTGGTGGCGAGCATGCCCGTCTCGTGGATGGTGATTGTCGTCTTCGGCGCCGTGCTCACTGCCGCCGGCGTTTTCGTCGCCTCGCAAACTCAGCGCGCTTGATGGAGCAATAAAAGACCAAGGAAGGTGAGGCAGGGACCTGCCTCACCTATCAAGTGCAATTAGCGTACGCCGAGAACGGCGTTGGAGTCCTGACCACAGCTGCCGTTTTGATTCACGAGCCCATCGGGGTTCGTAACGTAGAGGGTTTTGTCGACAGCTTTACCTGCAACAACGATAGAGTCGTTGAGCAGTTTAGCCGTGCTGGCATCGTGCCCGTCGGCTCCTTCGGTGCCGGTTGTGCTGATGTAAGCGGCGACCTTGTCTTCCTGACCCGTGCGGCAAGTGGTGGTCGTGCCGTCGGGGAGTTTGGACGTGGTGCCGGCGGCGCACGTGTCTTGCGTGTATGTAGTACCCGCTACACAAGCGTCGTTCTGGGTGGCGCCGGAGGTCGTGGTGCCAGTGACTTCGGGAACCATGGTGGAGGTGTCGCCAATCACTGCGATCAAACACTTGTAGGTGCCATCGGGGGGCAAGTTGCCTTCGCCGAAGTCGGTGGAGGTGGCGATGTCCACTTCCTTGCCGCTGCTGCCGTTGTCGATCACCTTCACGGGGCTCGAACAATCGGTGGCCGTGGAAGCCCAGAGTTCGTAAGCCTTCAGTTTGTACGATGAAATCGTGACCGTGTTGGCCTGCGCCGCAGCGAAGGTCAGAGTTGAAGCTACGAGGGACAGTAAAAACTTGGTATTTTTCATGGTGTGTATCCCTCGCTTAGTTAGCCGTAGCCTTGGTGCTGGAGTGGAGCGTGAATTTGGGCGACGAGCTGCCGCAGCCGTGCAGGCAAAGGGCCACAACAATGGCCAATCCAAATCCAAGGCATCCGATAAGTTTCGCTTTTTTCATTAAGTAAATTCCTTCTTAGTTAGGTTGCAGGCTGATAGTCGCGCCGAGCTTCCAGATATAGAAGTCAGGATTCTGACGAATGGAAAGAAGGCAAGAATCATCGACAGAAGTTGAGAAAACCTAAGTTAAAAAACGACGAGCAGCGGGAATGGCTGGGCTTCGGGGCGCTCCGCCAAGTTCAGTGGCCGGAAGCGCTTAGATACTTACGGTTTCATCGCCCGCCAGTCGAAGTGACACTGTAAGGAGGGCGACGCGGTCGCCTTCGTTGTCTTCGATGTCGTCGATGTATTTGAGAAGCAAAGCGCGTAGCTCGGCGCGAAATTTCTTTAGCTGAGATGTCTGGATCAAGACGGCCGAGCCCAGGAATAGACGATCGTCCGAAGCAAAATGCATTTCGGCGGCGTTCCGGGCTTGTTCGAGTTCGGCGAGGTAAAAATTTTTAAAGTAAGTGGACCCGCCGAGAACATCGAAAATCAGATGGCGGTTTTGGCTGCGGTACCGATCTGCCCGAATTTCTACTAGGTCCTGCGCGGCGAGGTCTTTCAATATTCGCTGGGCGTGAGCCGTGGTGAGTTTCGTGCGACGGGCAATGATCGTTAATGGCGTCCACCGCTCGTCGTCGAGGGCTGCGTAGACAAGCGGAGCTGTCACTTGCCCGTAGATGGCAGGGGCGCTCGCCGGCACTTGGGTCCGCTGCCGCAAACGATTCCTTAGGCGCGCTAGTTTCTTTGGTAGGTCTTCACGTGTGCTAGCGCGCAGGCGGAACAAGGAGGGGCAATCTCGTTGAGTGAGCAGAGTGAAGTACTGGGCTACCTCGGCATCGTCTTCGACCAGCGTTTTGATTTGCTCGAAAGCTTCGCGGGTCAGGGGGCGTTTGCCGAGCACAAGCTCGCGAAAATAACTTCGGGAGCGAAAGCCCGCAGCACGCGCTACTTGCGAGTAGCCCACTTGCTTGGGCTTCCTTGAAACCGTGCGCACGAGAAGGCGCAAAAAATCGGAGCAGCCATCGACATCTAGGAGCGCGACCGAATCAATGCGCATCAGTTGTTGCCGGTAACGGCTCCGGGTGGATAGTGGATGGGCGAGCAATAAAAATCATTGTCGGGGAAGTTCCGCAAAACTTCATTTTGCCACTTAAGAATCTCGCGCGATTGTGCGGCGGAAGGAGAAGTGGCTTCAGGCGGCATCATCAGTACCCACGACTCCATACGAGCGGGGCTATGTCTAATTTCTTCAGTCCTGCTAACGATGAGCCCTGTGCTGCGAATGATTTCCGCCTGCAGGATGGTTAACTCCATGCCCGTTGGCCCGCGTAGCAGCCATTGTTGGGAGTCGCAGGCCCACGCGTTGCCGCCGAAGCTGAGAAGAAGAAGGAGGTACAAGCCGTCACGCATCCTTCGCACCCTAAGGGAAGTTATGGCCTTCCGCAAATGTGCCCGGACGAGCACGTTTTATTTTTGCGGGGGAGGCACAAGTTCTTTAGTTGGTGGATAATTTTAAACGGGACATTGGAAAAATTTCACGGAGGTTATCGTATGCGCCATTTAGGTATTCGACTTGCACTGGTTTTTTCGTTCGCATGGAGCGCGGCAGAATGCCGGGCGAAGTTACCTGCTTGGGGACAGCGCAAAGTAGCGAGCGAAGGGGTGGCGTGGTCCCTGGTATCTGCGAGCGAACGCGAAGCCACGCTCGATAGTCTAGGTATGACTTCGTTGGGTATGGCGCTGCGGGACAAAGTGAACTGCGCGGGTCGCGACGGCGACTTGTTGATCCAGATTTTTGGTGGGCCGGTGGCCGGTTATGTCCCGGGCTATCTCGACGGAAATTTGCTGCGCTCGCTTGGCCTAGAGACCTCGTCCTTTAAACTTTACAAGGCCCCCGCGGATCCTACGAAGTTCGACGACGCGACGAGTACGAAGTCTCTAATGAAGGTTCTGGCCGATATTTTTGCATTCGCGAAGAGCACCCAGACTGCGGGGTGCGAGCAGCGCATGGCACAAGCAACGATGGAGGCCAGTTTAGGACTAAAGATGTCGGCCGTACGGTTGGCAGCTTTGGATTCGAACGTAGGGAGCGCCTTTTCCTCGGCTTCTCGCTCAACGGTGATTTTTACTTACCGGAATGACGAAGAGGGGGCAGCTTATAATGTGATCATTAGGTTTGTGCTGAAGTCCGACGCACACTATGGAGTGCAACCGCTTCCGACCGGTGGTTTCGGTGGTGGTTACCACGCGAACTGATTCGAATGGCTGGACGTCGGGGCGCTTACGCGAAGTCGGTTTCGTCTTCAAAGTCGTCCTCGCGCGGGGCAGGACGCTTGGGTTTAGCGGGCGATTTTTTTTCGGGCTTCTTCACGGGGGCATTGATGCGTTGGAACGACTCGGCGCCCTCCGGTAGAGACTTCGATGTGGGGGCTGAGTTGCCGCAGGCTGCGAGCCCGCTCAGCGCCAACCCCAAGAGGCTGAATGTAGCTAAGTTTCTCACTGCCTTTATAGTGTACCGAAAGGTGCACTTGGGGTGGGTAAAGAAAAAGTGTCACACTGTATAACTTATTGAATTTAAATAACTTAAATCACCTTACGGTGGATTGGGTTAGCGTAAAGTCCAGCTAATTTCGGTCAAAAGGCCAAAGTGATCAGAGGGCCAAATGGGGCCCTGGGGCTGGTCAAAAATGCGCTCAATGCGGAAGGTCCACGGGGGGCGCGAATCCTCGCGCTTGCCCCACGATTTGCCCTTCACGCGGTAAAAAATGTGATCAATTTGGTGCTGCCGCGAATCCCACTCTTTTTCCTGCGGATCCTGAGTTCTCGCCAGTGACGCCCGGGCAATGGGATTGAGGGTAGGGTCCCAGGTGACAATCGGATCACCCAGCGGCGTAAGCACTTCCTGAAAGCCCGCGCTCACGAGCGAGGCCAGTTCGGCATCGCCCCGTTCGGCGTTAAAGTCGCCCAGCACAAAAACGGCGTCGGAGCTTTGCAGCCAGGGGTCAATCCACTCCATGAGCAGGTCAATTTCGCGGGCCCGGCGAGCACTGTGCTCCTTGTTGTTGGGGGGGCCATTGTGCAGGTGGAGGGTAACAAAGGTAAAGCGCTTGCCGGCCCATTCTCCGGACACCAGCACCGCGCCCCGCCGCTCGGCGAGTTGCAGCGTGATGGGAATGTCTAGCAGAGGGGCCCTCATCTCTGGGGCGTGGCCCGACAAAATGCGGTGGTCGGTTTCGATTTTGGTAAAGGCGCCCTGCCACAAAATGGCGAGGCCCTCCTGCAAGAACACGGGGTACGAGATGTCGCCGGCCCGAATGCCCACGTTCACGCCGGCTCCGTAGCCCTCCATGCCCAGAGCCCGCTTGAGCTCCTCGGTTTTGCGGCGCACGGGGTTTACTTCCTGCAGGCAAAAGACCTCTAGAACGTCTTCTTTAACCGCGCCCTCTTGGGCGGGGGGCTCGCGCAGCGCCTTAAGGCCCAGGGTGTGGGATTGGTTGCGTAGCCAACGCTTCATGAGGTTTTCGGTGGGCCACATGGTGTAGGGGCGGGTGTGATCCAGTCCGTGCCATAGGTTCTGGGTCAGCAAACGGAGTTTAAAGCGCAGGGGCGGGTTTGCATCGTCCACACTGTGCAATCTATTACGAGACGGCACGGAAGACAAAATGCCCCTTGTCGACCCCTCGACGCGGTACTAATTTCTGCGCCCACATGAGCGATTCCAGAATCATCGAAATCGGCAAAGATATTTTCTCCCGTAGCAGCGATTACGAGATGAACTTGTTCGACAGCAAATTCTGGTCGGGCAAAATCATGGAGTGGTCCATGAAGGACCTCGCCTTTAAAACCGAAATGTTTCGCTTCGTGGACGTGCTGCCCTCGCTCGTGGATTCCGAGCAAGTGGCCGAGCATTTGCGGCAGTATTTTTTCCGTCCCGGTTTGGACCTTCCCGCCGTGATTCGCGGTGGCTTGGGATTGGCGACCTGGAACAGCTTTGCGGCCAAACTTGCGGCCGGCGCTATTCGTAAAAACGTAACGGGCATGGCCACCACCTTCATTACGGGCGAATCCGTAGAGAATGCGCGCGGCAATCTTAAGAAAATTTGGGACAGCGGCCTGTCCTTCACCGTAGATATTTTGGGCGAAGCAGCGCTCTCTGAAAAAGAGGCCATCGCGTACCAGCAAAAATACCTTGCGCTCGTGACCGAGCTGGCCCCCGAAATGCGCGGTTGGAAAACGCAGCCGCACCTCGAAGAAGCTCCGTGGGGCGCTATTCCGCGCGCCAATGTGTCGGTGAAATGCTCCAGCCTTTACTCGCAAATGGATTCGGCGGCTTTCCGCACGACGGTGGAAACGGTCAAAGGGCGCTTGCGGCCCATTCTGCAGGCGGCCGTGCAAAACGGCGTCTTCGTGAACCTCGACATGGAGCAAAACGATTACCGGGAGCTGCTCCTCACGGTGGCTGAAGAAATGTTCTGCGAGCCCGAGTTCATTGCTTATCCGCACTTTGGTTTGGTGATTCAGGCCTACCTTAAGGCTTCGGCCGGCGATTTAGAGCGCGTGGTGCGTTTTGCGAACAAGCGCTCGGCGCCCGTTACGGTGCGCTTGGTGAAGGGTGCGTACTGGGATTATGAAGTGGCGCAGGCGGCGAGCCGCGGCTGGCCCGTGCCCGTGTTCACGAACAAGGCCGAGACCGACGCGAACTACGAAAAACTTGGCGAGCGTTTGCTCGAAGCTTATCCCAAAGTTCTAGCGGCTTTTGGCTCGCACAACGTGCGCAGCCTGTCGGCGGTGCTCGAGTGTGCCGAGCGCCGGGGCATGGCCAAGAACGCCTTCGAAATTCAAATGCTCTACGGCATGGCTGATCCCTTCAAGAAGGCACTCACCGGCATGGGCTACCGTTTGCGCGACTACGCACCCGTGGGAGATTTGCTTCCTGGCATGGCTTACCTGGTGCGGCGTTTGCTTGAGAACACTTCGAACGAAGGCTTCTTGCGCGCGCGCTTTGCGGACGGTGCGGCCGTCGACGAACTGCTGCGCGACCCGCGCACCAAGGTGCAGCACGCCCCCCACGCTGCGAGTGCGACGCCGGCGATGTTCGAGAACGAACCCTTCCGCGATTTTGGCGAAGCCGATCAGCGCGAGGCCGTGCTGAGTGCGGTGGCGCCACTGCGCAAATCTTTCCCCCTGAATTTGCCCGTCACTGTGCGCGGCAAGAGCGTGGCGAATTTGCCCGTCGATGAAGTGCGCAATCCCTCGCAAACGAACGAAGTGATTGCGCGTTGTGCGCAGGCCGCGGTGGCGCAGGCCGACGAGGCCGTGATGGCGTGCCGTGAAGCCATGAAAACTTGGGGCGCGCAGCCCGCTAAGGAACGCGCGGCCATTGTCCGCCGGGCGGCAGACCTCATGCGTGCGCGCAAAGCGCAGCTCACGGCCCTTATGGTTTTGGAAGTGGGCAAGAACTATCGCGAGGCCGACGCCGATGTGGCCGAGGGCATCGACTTTTGCAATTACTACGCAGACGCTATGGAACGCTTGGCGCCGGTCCGCTCACTCTCCAAAATTCCCGGCGAGTCGAACGAATATCTGTACTCGCCCCGCGGCCCCGCCGTGGCGATTGCGCCGTGGAACTTTCCCTTCGCCATTCTTTGCGGCATGACGGTGGGCCCCCTGGTGGCGGGCAATCCCGTGATTATGAAGCCCGCCGAGCAGAGCCCGGCCATTGCGTACGAGCTCTTTAAAATTTTGGTGGAGGCCGGTGTGCCGGCCGATGCCTTGCACTTCTTACCCGGCAAGGGCGAGATCGTGGGTGCGCACTTGGTTTCGCACTCCCACATTCACATTGTTACCTTCACGGGCTCGCGCGCCGTTGGCTTGCGCATCATGGAAGATGCCAGCCGAGTGGTGAAGGGGCAGCGCCATATTAAAAAAGTTGTGGCCGAAATGGGCGGCAAGAATGCCATCATCATCGATGACGACGCAGATTTGGACGAAGCCGTTGCGGCCGCCATTCATTCGTCTTTTGGTTTTCAGGGCCAAAAGTGCAGCGCGGCTTCGCGCCTCATTGTGCTGGCGCCTTGCTACGACAAGTTTAAAGAACGCTTGCGCGAGGCCATGGCTTCGCTCAAGGTGGGCATGGCCGAAGATCCGGCCGCCAAAGTGGGCCCCGTGATTGATGCCGATGCGCAAACGCGTTTGCTCGGCGTGATTGAGCGCAACCGTGCCAAGATTATTGCGCAGATTGAAGTGCCCGCTAGCTTGCGGAGCGCAGGACACTTTGTGCCGCCCACGATTTTCGAGGACACGGATTTTGGATCGGAACTTGGCCAAATGGAATTCTTTGGTCCGCTCGTGACGATCTTTAGGGTGGAGAACATGGACGAGGCGATTCGGGCCATGAATGATGTGGATTACGCGCTTACGGGCGGGATTTTCTCGCGCTCGCCCAAGAATATTGCGCGGGCCCGGGAAGAAATCGAAGTCGGTAACCTCTACATCAACCGGGGCACCACGGGCGCGCTGGTGGGGCGTCAGCCCTTTGGCGGCTACAAACTTTCGGGCGTAGGCGCGAAGGCCGGTGGACCCGATTACTTGCTCCAGTTTTTAGAGCCGCGCGCGATCACCGAAAATACGATGCGGCGGGGCTTTGCTCCCGAAACGTCGGATGCTTGACGCCCGATCGCTTTTAGCGTGCGCGGGATTCTTGCTACAATAGAGGCGTGTTTCGTTACGCTCGGCCATTTGCGGCCTTTGCTTTTCTTTTGCTTGCGGGTTTAAATACCTCGGCGCGAGCTGGTCAGGTGCTGCAGGCGCATGCCTCCAGCACTGATAGCGAAGTAGGCTCGGGACTTGATTCGACGGACGAGCTTGATCGTCAGGCTGCGTTGGTGAGCGCCAAGGTGCAGGCGGCTCTCACTCGCGCCTTTAGATACGCCGCTCAGATGCGTAACTTGCGCAGTCGGCACAACTGTTACTGGGCCGTGCGTCAGCTTCTCGAGCGTTCCAACTTGGCGGAAGATAACACGCTTACGCAGGCGAGTGCGCGTTTGGCGGAGCCCGATTTACGGGCCAACGGATTTATCAAGTTACCCACGATGGATCCTCGGCAAGCGCCCATGGGCGCCGTGATTGTGTACGATTCCAAAGCGACCACGGTTCGCCGCGGACGCCGTCGGCGGGTGCTAAAGGGCCACGGGCACATCGAAGTCAAAGTGCCGGCCAAGAGTTACCAAACCTTGCCCGGGTTTAAGAATGCCACCGAAGCTTACGTGAGCGATTTTGTTTCGGCCCAACCTATTTCTGAATACCGTACGGATCGGCCTGTGCTCGGCATTTACTATCCCACGAAGGTGTTCAAATGAGCGGTCGCGGATTGATGATCTTGGTGCTGAGTTTGGGCCTCGGTGCCTGCTCTAGCTGGCGTTCCGCCCGTGATCCAGCGAGCGATCCGGCGAGTGCGCTGCGGGACATGTACGCGCAGTTGAATCATTTGGTCGATGACGCCTACGACCGGCCCACGGACGAAAATCTTTTGCGTGCAGTAGAGTGGGGTGTGATCGTTATGAATCACGATCCATCGAATGGTCAGGCCGATGTTCTCTTGCCGCTGGAAGAAGATTATCCGGATGCCTTCGCGAAAGCGATGCGTCGTTTAGATCCCGTGGCGGCCGATAAACTCATGGTGACCATTGAAGACGCACGTAAAGAAGATAACTCGGGTAATAATCGCTACCGCTGATGGGCCATTTTAAAAGTTTCATTTGTACGGGCTTCGTTGCTGCATGTTCACTGGGTGCGCACGCCAGCGGCGAGCTAACGGTGCCCATGGTTTTGCACGGCACGGCCAGTAGCGATGATGCCGAAGTGGGCGCAGGTCTAGAACCCCTCACTACCGATACCGAAGCTGTGCCTGAGTGTGGCGATCAGCCCTCCGATGAGGCGCAAGCGGAAGCGCCGGCGGAGTGTGCTCTCGTTCCTCCGCCGACTTTAATTCGGACTGTTTCGCTTCCGGTTATAGATGCAAAAGTGAAGGCGGCCCTGGGCGAGGCTTACCGACTGGCCGAGCGAAGTCTTAGATTGAAGGCGAATGGACAGTGTTACCAAGGATTGCGGCGCATTCTGGAGCGATCCCATTTGGCACTCCCGAACACGCTGACCGCACCCAGTGCGAAAAATGCCGGTCCCCAGCTGAGTAAAAATGGCTTCATTAAATTACCCACGCTCGATCCGCGGGAAGCTCCCATTGGTTCGGTGATTGTTTACAATTCTACGCCCAAATGGATCATCAAAAACAAGCGGCGCGTGCTCGATGGTAAACACGGGCACATCGAAATGAAGGTTAAAACCAGCCGCCAGGAGGCCTTTGCCAGCGACTTTGTTTGTTACCAGCCCATCACGGCCTACAAGGAGCGCCGGTGGGTGATCGGAGTGTACTATCCGACCAAGGTATTCGGGACGATACGGAGTCGCTAGGCAGGACTCCCCTGTCGAACTTTTGCGAATTAGTCAAAAAACTTACATCTGCACCGGAGGCAGGCCTCCTGATAGACTGCCAGTAGGGGTAGGGTCAGCTATGAAAAAATTTCCGTTCGCCGTTGTTTTGTCCGTCTGTGCTTTCGCCGCGTCCGCCCGGGCCGCCGACGGCGATGACGTTGATACCGATGTCGACTACTCGGATCCCTACGCCGTAACCGAAGCTCTTCGCGATGCATCGCCCAAAGCTCGCGCCGAAATTCGCCAGGCCATTGCCGACCAAAAGAAGGCGTTGTTGGGCGACGTGAGCCCCGAAACCATTAAGAAATTGAGCGTGGAACTTGAAAACACCAAGGCCGAATACGCTGCGGTTCAGGACATCAAAACGAAGGCCCTTACGGCCATCGACACGCCCGATAAATTAAAGACTCTGTACGATCAGGCTCTCACCGATCCCAAAACGCAGGAACAGGTTAAACAGCTGTTCGCCAACGCGGCTACGTTGAAGGGCACCTCGGAGTCCGTAAACATCAGCACTTCACTTGGCGCGCAGAGCCCCGTGAAGCTCGTGACCAAACTGGCCGTCAACGACAAGGGTCAAGTCATGATGACCCATCACCTTGAGTCGTCGCCCGAGCTGTACAACAACTTTTCCGATAAGGTGACCACCAAACTCAAGACCGACGATATTGAAGCCTTCATTGCGAAGGATTTGAATTCGCTGCTCGATGATAAGTCATTACAAGTTCAGCCGGCCGACGGTGAAGATCCCGTGGCCGCGGTTAAGCGTGCCCTCGCTAAATCCAACGACGTAGCGCTCTCGGGTTCTCAAGACGGTAAACCGGCAGCACTTAAGTCCGCCGTACGCTCGCTCAGTGAATCGCTCGACCCTAAAACGGGTACGCGGGTGGGAGAGCTGCGCGATCGTATTCAGAGCGAGGGTCTGACGCCGGATAAAAAGGAGCAGCTGCGTGGCCTGCAGGCTTCTGACAAAGCTTTCAATTATCTTTCCACCAATAAGGCCGATGCGAATCTCTCGACCTGCGAAGTTCTAGGAAAAATGAAGTCCATCGCGGTGAAAGACTTGCCGATTTCCACGCAGCAAAAATGTGCCGATTTCGTGAAGGCGGACAAGGCCGAAAAAGCAGCCCACAAATCGAGCAAAGACAAAGAAGACGATAAGGCGAATTCGAACGAGAAGCTTGCCAAGGCCGCCGCCGATGCGCAAGCAAATGGTTTGCTACCCGATAGCATGGCGGGCTTCGTGCAGGCCGCTTGTAATGCGGCCGCAAAAAATCAGATGGGCGCCGTGGGTTACGGCAATCAACAGTTTGGCCAGATGAGCAACATCCTTGATCAAATGATGGCTTCGGGCATGTCGCCGTCTACGACCTTCAGCTGTGTGATTGGCAACCAGGCTGGCATTATGAATATGAACACGAATCCGGGCGTGTACCAGGCGCAAGCCAACGCTCAGGCCATGACGAGCATGATGGGCGGCGACTTCACCATGCCGGGCGACACCGAGTCCTGTGTGGCCGACAAATTCAAGAACACGCCGAACACCAAAGAAGGCATGGCGGCCCTGAAGAAAGAGTACGAAGCGCTCTACAAATTGAATGCGCAGTACGGTCAGCGCTTGGCCATGCTCGCTTCCGATCCGAACACCATGTTCAATCCGCAAGCGCAAATGGAAATTCAGCGTTACTCGATTTACCAAGCAACGGCGCAATCGCTCATGCGGCAGTTCTCGGCCGAGATGGACACGCGCCGGGCTTCGAATCCTCAGCTGCAGGACATCCGCGCGGGTGCCGGCGCGGCGGGGATCGGTTTGACGCCCGCGGTAGTACCCAACACGGGTGCGCGCCGTGCGCCGAGCCGGGGCAGTGGAATTCCGGCGAACACTCAGAATGCTGCACGTACGAACCGGTCCTTTTGATTTTGGGGTAGGGGTTAGGGTCTAGGGAACAGGGGGAAGCGTGATGATCAGTCGGCTCGGCATTGGGGCTTGCGGGCTCGTGGCCGGTCTTTCGGTGAGTAACTTGGCTTGGGGCGGTACGGCGGCCGAAATTCGGAGCACCGTGGACGCGGCTTTCGCGCGTTCCGCTCAATTGCAAATATCTTTGCAAGACTTGGGCGATGCCGATCCGGGCGATCGCCAGATTATTTCGAATTACTACTCCCAGGTGAATGCTAACTACGTGGCGCAGCCACTTCTCGCTTGGACCGGCACCCTCTCGCCCGCCGTTACGGGTTATACGCAGAAAGTTAGCAGCGCCGTGGAATCGGCGCGCCTAGATTTTACGGCCGTTCCCTCGGCGCAGCTTATTTTTAACAACTGCACGACCTCCGCGAATGTGGGGCGTTTGGCTTCCGCGGGCAGCGAGTACCTAACGGCGCTGCGTACGGCGGCTCAATCTGTTGCGCAGCCGCTCAATGTGAGTCGGGGTTATAACGGTGGACTCATCAGCGCTCGGACCTGGACCGACGGTTCTTCGAGTTTCGATCGCGCGGCGGAAGTGCTCGATAAAAACTGGGCGGAATCCATGTCCCAGTGTTGCACGACGGCCGCAGCTAGTGCGACGGGAGCGGCCGCCGATAAGTTAGCGCAGTTGTCTACCAGCTGCTCCAAGCTCTCCAACACGCTTAATGCGGCCCAGGATGCTTTTCAGAATTCTCTAACGAAGCCCGTATTCAATGCCCCGACGGATCCGCTGCGCGATCGCACCAATCTTTCCACGCACGATTTGGCGATGCTCATTCAAACGGGCTCTATGAGCGATGCGTTTCGCCGGGCGCGGGCCTCGGGCGACTCGGGTGCCGAAGCGCTCGAGCTCACCAAATTGCAACTCGATTGCGAGCGTCAGCGGGCGGAATCGCAGCGCAAGCGCCATCCCATCAACAAATCGGCGCTGGCGAATTTGGCAAAAACTTTGAAGTGCAGCGTGGCGCCCTCGCTGGCCACGATTTACGGCACGCCGAACTTGGCGTACCTCGCCATTGGTGTAGGTAGCGCGAACATCCAGGGGGAAGGATGGGATTTAAACTGCGATCCCGCCGAAATGGCGCTCTATGCCTCGCAGAACACCACCGATCCCAACGTGATTGCGAAGGAGTTTGGTTTGGATGTGCTGGCGAACCCGGCCTACATCGCGCGGATGCGTCAGCTCGCGCCGCTTACGGTTCCCTACCAATCGGTGCCCGGTGGTGGCTACGTGACGCCGTGGGGTGGTTTGAATTTATCCAGCAACATTTACCTTAAGGCGCAGGCGAGCACGAGTTCGGGCCTGGTGGCTTCGAACGGCGTGGTCAGCAGCGGGAGCGGCCGACGAGTGGCGGCTTCGCGCGGCAACATTACGGGTCTGCAGCGTGGTTTGACGGATTCGGCGGCTTTGACTCGCGGAGCGCGCGCGCTCAGCGGCGAAATCGCTCGGGGTAGCAACGTGCTGCGTAATGCCACGGTGCTGAGTTCGGGCGCGCGCAACACGCATGCGCTGACGAGCAAAATGGTGGCGAATACATCGAAAGCTCCGCTGTCGAGCAAGCGTCGCGTGCTGGCGAGCGAGGGGCAACTCGTATCTTCCAAAGTGCGGGCCCTGGCGAGTGGCCGGGCTTCCAGTGCACAAACGGGCGGCATTCTGGGTTCGCTGAAGGGGCGGCAAACGGCTCGTTCCACCACGACCACGGGCAATGTGGGATCGATCACGCAGATTCAGCAGGAAAACGAAGCCCAACGGAAGCGAAACGAAGCCAAGGCTAACTCCCTCATTCAGGGCATGGAGTATTCGCGGGCTAAGTCCGAGGAAGCGCGCCAAAAAATTCTGCAGCTCGTTGGCGAGCGTGATTTGGCCATTCAGCAGGCCATCGGCAGCATGATCAACATGACCAAGAAGAAACGCTACGACACCGTCACTAATTTGCGGCGCGAGTTGCTCGAGAAGGATAAAGAAATTGCCGCGGTGAAGGCGGAATTTGACGTCTACCAATCGGCGATTCTCGAGAGCGCCGGGGCTATCCAAACCATGATGGCTTTGGGCTCTAAAAATGCCTCGTATACCTCGCTGAGTGCTTTGAGTGTCAACACCTCTGGCTTGTCGGGGCTCCCTACGGCTACGACGACGACGACGGGGTCTGGCGTGAATTCGGATGGCTCCCGCGGCACGGTAATTCCTAAGAGTGGCACGAGTGCCATTGAGGGCCTGCTGAAGGTGCCTTCGCTCTTCGATTGGCTTGTTCCCGTGCGGGCCGCTTGGGCCGCTAATGGACCGAGCATTGAGCTCGCTTGGCGCACCGAGGAAGAGTGGTCGCAGAAATGGAATAAGTTCGTAAACGACTACTCCGTTTACGTGGAACGCCGTCGGGGCGAAGCTAAGGACGCAGCGCGCGATGCCATGGCGCTGCTCGCCAAGCGGAATGCGGCCATCACTGCCGAAACCGCTACGGACTCGAGCACCGAAACCCTCCTCGTAATGGATGGCTACTCGCGCGCCCTGGCCGAAGAAACGCAGGATTTGGTGGCGGCGGCCGATTTGAAGGACAAATCCATGGCCAACTTGCCCGGCAATGCACTCGCCCTCCTGCGCCAGGCGCGGGACGACGCGCAGGCCGCGCAGAACGATCTCGAAACTTTGGCGCTCCAGTACAAGGATGCTTATCCTTTGGCGGCGGAAGATGATCCGGAAGCGGTTTGGTCGGTTGTTCCCGATTTGATCCTCAATTAGACTGTACCCATGTCCGCGCGACCCAATTTAGATGAAATCACTCGCGCTCACGCGCGCATTCAAAGTCACATTTCGCTCACGCCGCTACGGTTGTGGGATTACTTGCGGCGCACGATGAACTTCACGGCGCCCATGTACTTGAAGCTCGATAATTTTCAGAACACCGGCTCGTTCAAAGTGCGCGGTGGGGCGAACAAAATTTTAAAGTTGCTCGAGTCTGGCCAAAAACCGCCGTGCCTCGTGGCGGCGAGTGCGGGGAACCACGCGCAGGCCGTGGCCTACGTGGGCGGCAAGTTGGGCATTCCGGCCAAAATCGTCATGCCGGAGGGCACGCCCATTGTGAAGGCGGCGGCCACGGCCGACTACGGTGCGCAGGTGATCTTGCACGGCATCGTGTACGACGAAGCCTACGCTAAAGCGCAGGAAATTCTGAAGGCCACTCCGGGCGCCGTGTACGTGCACGCCTACGAGGACCCCGACATCATTGCGGGTCAAGGCACCATGGGCATCGAAATTCACGAGCAGCTCAAAGCGGCGGGCGTCACGACGGACGACATTCAGGTGATTGTTCCCATCGGTGGGGGCGGAATGATTTCGGGCGTGGCCATTGCGCTCAAAGCGCTGCGCCCGCGCTGCACGATTTTCGGCGTGGTGTCGCAGGCGGCTCCGGCCATGGCCGAGAGTTTAAAAGTTGGCCACGTTATGCCTCCCCCCGTGGGTGGTAAGCGCACGCTCGCCGAAGGCCTGGCGGTTAAAAAAGTTTCCGAAATGACCTTCGCCATCATCAAAGACTTGGTGAAGGAAATTGCGATCATCGACGAAGACGAAGTGGCCGTAGCCATTGCCACACTCATGGAACGCGGAAAGTTGGTTGCCGAGGGCGCAGGAGCTGCTGGAGTAGCGGCGGTGTTGGCGCGTAAACTTAAACTCGATCCCGCCAAGCCCACGGTCGTTGTGCTCTGCGGTGGCAACATCGACATGAACTTGGTGTCGAACATTCTGGAGCGCGGTTTGTCGCGCGACGAACGCTGGCTGAATTTGGCCGTGACCGTAGAGGACAAGCCGGGCGAGTTGGCCCGTTTGACGTCCAAGGTGGCCGAGATGCGCGCCAACGTGCTCGAGGTCAGTCACGATCGCACGAGCACGCGCTGCCCGGTGGGGCATACGCGCATTGAACTCAAATTAGAAACGCGGGGCAAGGCGCATGCTCAGGAGCTGCGCGAAGCCCTGCGGAACAACGGCTACAAACTCGAGGGGTCTAACGCATGAAAAAGGTATTCTTCGCTTTGATGTTCCTGTCGATTGCCGGTGCGGGCGTGTTGTTCTGGCTGATTCGCTCGGCCCCCGCGAGTTTAGACGTCACTAAGCACGAGGCGCCCGAAGCAGCGGGCCACGCTGCCGGTGCGCACATCGTTGAAGAAGAAAAGCACGGCGAAGAGAAACACGGCGAAGAAGCACGCGAAAGTGCTTCGACCCACGAGGGCACCGAGCACGCGGAAGCCGCGCACGGCGAAGTGGCGGCCGAGCACGAAGCGACCAAGTCTGCCGAAGCTGCGCCGGAGCACGCCGAAGAAGCTAAACCCGCTGCCGAAGCGAAGGCGGAAGAAAAAGTTCCCGCTTCGCTTTCCATTGCGACGGAACCTGCCGGAGCAAAAGTTTGGGTAGACGGCAAGGAACGCGGCGTTTCGCCCATCGAGATTCCGCTCTTGCCCAAGGCACAAATGGTGCAAATTGAGGCCGAAGGTTTTGAAGACTTCACGCGCTCGGCTCCGGCCGAGTCCGAAGGCGAAAATGGCGCGTTGAACTGGAAAATTCAGCTCAAGAAAAAAGCGCCCGGAAAAAAAGCCGCCGCCCACCACGCGGCGCCCGTCGCCAAGGCCCCCGTGGCCGAACACAAGGCAGAGCACAAAGCCGAACACAAAGAAGAGGTTAAAACAGAGCCGAAGGCGGAAATGAAAACAGAGCCGAAGGCGGAAATTAAACCAGAGCCCAAAGCCACCAAGGCAAGCGATGGCTTCTACGCCCAAGGTCGCAAGGGACCGCAATCCATTCAGCTCAAGTCGGTGAGCCAGCAGGACATGTCCGACGAAGAATTCCGCAAGCTCTTCGCTAAGTACAAAGAAGATCTCGCGGCCACGCTGCAGAAGGACGAATTGTTCGCCTGCAAGGTGGAGGTGAAGGGCAAGGGACAGTGGACGCGTATTCTGGTTGGTCCCTTCGGATCGAAAGCGGCCGCCAATGAGCGCCTCGCGGAATACCGTAAATTTGTGCCCGACGCTTACGTGGCCGGAACTCAGAAGTGCTTGCCCTAAAACTATCTGCACTCTTCGGCCTGGTGGTGTCGGGGGCACGGGCGCAGGAAGCGCCCGCCGTGGCCGTCGAGGTGTCTACCGCGCAAACGCTGAGCGTGACTACGTCTGCGGCAACTCCCGAGGCCCCGCCCGCTCTGGCGCCCCAACAATTGTTGTGCGCCGAAATTGAACATCTCTATGCGCGCCAGGGCTGGGGGCAGTCCGAGTGCGATAAAATCCCCTTCGAGATTTTTGGTCAGTCCGTGCAGGGGCGGCCCTTGCTTAGTTTTCGTACGGCGCGGCCCCCCAAAGAAAATCAAAAAGTTCCCAAGGGCGCGTCTAAGTTGACCGTCGTTCAGTGCGGCATTCACGGCGATGAACTGCCTTCGTTAGCAATGTGCTTCAAACTGATTCACGAAATCTTGATCGATAAAAAGCAAATTCCGCCGGGGCACCGCTTGGTGGTGCAACCGCTGCTGAATCCTGACGGCATGTTCGGCACCAAGCCCACGCGCAACAATGCCAACGGGGTAGATATCAATCGTAATTTTCCCACCAAGAATTGGACCAAGGAGGCGCAGGCTTCCTGGAAGAAGCTGGACCATGGCGATCGGCGCAAGTTTCCGGGCGAGCGCGCCAATTCTGAGACCGAAACGCAGGCGATTGCGTCCTTCGTGGAGCGGGAACATCCGCAAAAAATTATTTCCATTCACACGCCCCTCGGCTTTTTGGACCTCGACGCCCGCGGCGGCAATCCCGATCGCGATCGGCGCGCTCGGTACCTCGCCATCAACATGGTGAAGAACTCGGGCAATTATAAATTTCGCACCTTCGGTTTTTATCCGGGAAGCTTGGGCAACTTTGCGGGCAACGAGCGAAAAATTCCGGTGTACACTCTCGAGCTGCCCTCGGGCGATAGCCGTCCCACGGTGGATTCCTACTGGAAGCGCTTTCGCGTGGGCCTATGGCGTGCCATTAAATTCGATCTCGATACCGGCCAGTTCACCGAAGATTAATTAGCTAGCTCCATCGCCGGGGAGGACAGCTTTAAACTACGTTTTTCGCACTACGGTGGGTTTGTTTGGATCCATTTTGCTTAAATCCAGGAGCAGGGGCTCGCCCAGCCATTGCGGGGCTTGGTGGTCGCGCCAGTCGTCGCCCGTGACTTCGTGAATCATGACCGTCAGGCGGCCGCGCTTTTGTTGGAACCAGGCCAAAAAAGCGGAGTGCTGATCCACCCCAAAATTCACTTCAAACATGCCCACGGGGTGGGGGCCAATGGGGCGCGGAATAAGCCGGCTCACGAAGGCACCTTGGGGGGCTAGCTCCCGGAGTGCCTGCTCGCGCAGGTGATCGGCCAGCAAACGAGTGCTCTCATCGAAGTAAATATGGGCGTGGTAGCCCTGCAGAGTGGCGGTCATGGCACCAATATAGCCGAGTCGCTGTGGGGATGCCCATGCAAAGGGCGCATGGCGGCCATAACTTCGGCCTATGGTCTGGAGAAGCGGGCGACATTCAACTATGTAAGGAGCCCATGACTCCCGTTCGTGTTCGCTTTGCCCCGTCGCCCACTGGCCTGCTCCACGTAGGGGGCGCCCGCACGGCGATTTTCAATTACTTTTTTGCCAAACATCACGGTGGCCAATTCATTCTGCGCATCGAAGACACCGACACGGAACGCAGCCGCAAGGAATGGGAGGACGAAATCCTCCAGAGCATGCAGTGGCTGGGGCTGAAGTGGGACGAAGGCCCCTTCTACCAAACCAAACGCTTCGACGATTACCGTGCTTACGCGCACAAACTGCTCGAGGCCGGTCACGCTTACCGCTGCACCTGCACCACCGAAGAGCTCACCGAAATGCGCGCTGTAGCCGAAGCAGCGGGTCGCAAGCCCATGTACGATCGTCGCTGTCGCGATAAAAAGAGCATCGAAGCTGGCAAACCCTTCGTGGTGCGCTTCAAAACGCCGCTCGCGGGCGAAGTTGTGGTGAAGGACCTTATCCGCGGCGACGTGCATTTCGCGAACGAAGAGTGCGACGACTTCATCATTTTGCGTTCCAACGACACACCCACCTACAACTTCACGGTGGTGGTGGACGACATCGACATGCGCATCAGCCACGTCATTCGCGGCGACGATCACTTGAGCAACACGCCCAAGCAGATTCTCATTATGCAGGCGCTGGGTTGGACGCCGCCGGCCTTCGCGCACGTGCCCATGATTCTGGCGCCGGACAAAACCAAGCTCAGCAAGCGTCACGGGGCCGTGGCCGTAAGCCAGTTCCGCACCGAGGGCTATTTGCCCGAAGCCATGGTCAATACGCTGGTGCGCCTGGGCTGGTCCAAGGGCGATCAGGAGATTTTTTCGTACACCGAACTCGCTGCGAGTTTTGATTTGGATGCTTGCGGTGTGTCGGGCTCGGTTTTCGATCGCTCCAAGCTCGATTCCCTTAACGCGCACTACCTGCGGCAACGCTCGCCGGAATCCTTGGCGGCCATCCTGAAACAGGACTTTCAATTTGATGTGTCGGCGCTGCTGGCCTCGCCCGGAGGTCTTAAGCTCTTCCTTGCCCTGCGCGAGCGGGCCGTGCGGCTGCCGGATCTTATTGCGGGCACCAAGTGGTACTTTACGGACACCGTCGAGCGGGATCCGGCTTCGGTCGCCGCCGCCCTTACCGAGGTGAAGGCCGGGGCCGTCGAAACTTTGACGGAGCTGCTGCGTGCTTTGCCCGATGCCGACTTCGTGGCCGAAAAGATTGCGCCCCTGTTTAAAGAGGCTGCGGCCAAAATTGGGGGCAAAATGCCCGACGTCGCCAAACCCGCCCGCGTTCTGCTGACGGGCACCCTGCAAAGCCCCGACATCGGCTTGGTTGTGGAAGCGCTCGGCAAGACCCGTACTTTGGCGCGTCTGAACTCCTAGCCGGTTCACCCAATAGCGTCATAAAACCGCTAGCTTGTGGATGGCGCCTCCCCCTTTCGTGCTGTAATCTTTGGGATTAAGGGGGGCAAGCATCGTGTCAATCGCTTCGCCATTCCGACGCTCGTGCGTCGTTTTCTGTGCGCTCGCGTGCTCGGTCGCGCGGCTTTCGCTTGCTCAAAGCGATGCCGAATTGGAGCGCCAAATTCTGTCCGGGGCTACACCGAAAGCCTCTGCGCCCTCGGCGGGAAATCCCACCGAGCCCGCGGCCGCATTGCCGGCGCCGGCCGAGCCCGAAGTCGACAAGGATAAAGTCGCCTCGGAGCTCAAAGCCATCGACGAGGACGTCAAGGGCCCGCACCAGATTCCTAACGAGCATATCCTCGTGGTGCAGTACCGCTACATTCGCAAGGAAGAGTCGCACGAAATCACGCCCTTCTTCGTGGGCATCCAGCCGGCAGACAGCTTCCGTAAGCAAATGCCCTGGGGATTTAGCTACGCGTACCACTTCACCGATGACTTCGGCATTGAAGCCCTCAATGTGACCTTCCTAAAGAACTTCACCACGAGCCTGCCGAGCACGATCTACGACAAGTTCAACCGCTTCGTGGACCGCAAGGAGCCCGTGGTCTCGGCGAGCGCCGCCTTGTTGTGGACGCCGCTTAAATCCAAGGCCGCTACGCGCGAGAACATTCATTACTTTGAAGGTTACTTTATCGGTGGTGGTGGCATGACCAAGTACGAGCACACCTCGGTGGCCATGGGCGTTGCCGGCTTGGGCTTTCGTTTGTACATGTCGCAGAACGCGATCCTCAAAATCGAAACGCGCGACAACATGGACTTCGTTTCGGGCGGAGTTGATCACCGTTTGAACATTCTCGCCGGCGCTTCGCTGTTGTTCGGAGGGGCATCGAAATGAGACCCTATCTTCTTTGTGGACTCACTCTGGCCGCCCTCGTGCTGCCGCTCACGGCTTCGGCCTCTGTCCAGCGGCGCGTAGCTGCGGCGAGCCGAGCCGAGCGTCTGGGTTCTAAGGGCTACCTCTTTGCTTCGTTCCGCGATCGTTATGACTTGGTGACGTCCGGACAAGCGCACGCTGCAGATTTGCAAACGCTGGGTGAGCTGGCGCTCGCGCTGAATCGCTTGGAGCCGATGGCCACCGTGGCGTCGGAGTTACAGCGGCGGGGCACGAGCATGGCCGCTTGGCCTGCGTCGTTGCGGGCGGCACTCGCGGCCTATGAAATGCGGCAGGGCCGCGCCGCGCGCGCCGCCGAAATTCTGCCCGACACGGGCTCGCTCGCGCGTATTCCGAGCGACGAAGCTCGTACTCGGGCGCTGATGGTGGCCGCCTCGGTGCGCGCTGCACAGAACCGTTTGCCGGAAGCCGTAGAGATTTTGGGTGCTCTGACCGGTGGCAATTCGAACGCCAGTGCCTTTGCGCGCGTGCAGCGTGCGCGGTTGTTGTACGAAATGAATCGTCACACGGAGGCCCTCGAAGAGCTTTCCTTCGTGCCCAAAACTTCGCCGCAGTGGTATTCGGGCCTTATTGTCGCCGCATGGTCCGCGTACAAACTCAAGGATGACAACCTCACGCTCGGTCAGACCATGAGTCTGACGAGTCCGCACCTGGCGGGTAAATTCAATCCCGAAAGTTATATTCTCGAATCGGCCAGTTTGTTCCGCCTGTGCCATTACGAATCGGCCCAGCGCAGTCTCGCTCGTTTGCGGAATGCGTACCGCAACTTTCCGGGCGTGATTGGTCGTTTCCGTCAGGCCTACGGCAATCGCTACGCCGGGGTGGCGGCGGTGCTGGGCTACGTGCACGGCAAATCGGGACCGGCGTCCGGATTCTCCGATCGCGAGTGGGACATGCTCGTCGATGGCTTGCTGGCTACCGAGGCCATGTCCGATGCTGATCGCATGCTCATCCAAATTGAGCGCGAAGAAGCGGGCATGGGTTCGTCCGGCATGAAATCCGGCTACCGCGCGGAATTCGATGCGGCCAAACGGGAAGCTTACGCGTACGCGCTGGGCGCCATGAACCGTCGTTTGACCGAAATGAATCAGGACGTGCAACGCAGCCTCGAGGGATCGCTCGCCGTGGAAGTAGAAATCAACACGCGCATTCGGGAGCGGCTCCTTACGCGCACTTCGGCGCGCATGAAGGATGTCGATTTCCAGGCCGAAGTTCGCAAGGGCTACGAGTTCTGGCCCTTCGAGGGCGAATACTGGCGCGATGAAGTGGGTGGTTACGCCTTTGCCACCACGGATGTTTGTTCGAACGCACCGGCGTCGGGAGTAGATGCACTATGAAGCTAAACCGTTCGCGCTCGCTCAGCCTAGTTGTTCTGTTTGCCTTTAGTGGGGTGGTGCGCAGCTTGCCTGCGCGCGCGGACGACTGGCAACTCAAGACGAGCGCGAAGTCGGATGCTTCCGTGCAAGAGGAGAAATCGATTGAGCGCCGCCGCGTTGTCATTAAGCAGCGCACCACGGCGCGGACCACGCCGTCCATTTATCGCGACCAAATCGAGAGCGAAACGGCCCGCAAAATTCGTCTCGAGGAAAAAACTGTCGAGCTCATCAAGCAGCTCGAAGCGCTCATCGCGCGCGACGGACAGAGTGCGCGCATCGGCGAGCTCAAAATGCGCTTGGCCGAATTGTACTTCGATCGTGCGCAGGCCATTGCGGCTAAGGAGAGCGAGAGCTGGGATCGCCAAATCAAAGCTTGGGAGCAGAACAAACAGGGCGCGCGGCCCACACTGCGCACGCCCGAGGCCGACCGCTACCGCAACCAGGCGCTGGGCCTGTACCAGGACCTCGAGCGCAGCAGTCGGGGCGGAGACAACGGTAAGAGCAAGCTCATTCGTCGCGACGAAGTGCTCTTTTTCCTTGCCGCTACGATGACCGATTTGGGGCGCGCAAAAGAGTCACGTCCTTACTACAACGAACTGCTCACGAAATATCCCTCCAGTCCGCGCGCTTTCGCGGCGCGCTTGGCCTTTGCGGATATTCTCTTCGACGCGGGCGACTACAAGCAGGCGGCGCCGCAGTACCTGCGCGTAGCGGCCGGCGAGGGCGTTCCGCCCGAAGCCGCCGGCGAAGTGGCCAACCTCAAAGCGTATGCGCTCTACAAGTTGGCCTGGTGTTACGAGAACACGGGCGACTACAAGAAGGCGGTGCTGGCTTTTCAGCGCACCTTGGACGCTTCCAAACAATCTAATTCCGACCAAAAAATTGCCTTCGAAAAAGAAGCCCTCAACGATTTGTCGCGCGCCTTTGCGCTGGC
Source organism: Bdellovibrionales bacterium (assembly GCA_018266335.1). Next base: position 28,972 of record JAFEAR010000171.1, on the reverse strand, counting down.
GGGGCAGTACTCCGAAGGCGAAGCTTGGCTGCAGAGCTCGGGGTACAACTCGCCCGAACTCATGGAACAGTACCGCCGCAACGTAGCCGAAGTGGCGCGGGATCGGGCGCAGTGGCCCGTGGCTATTGCTGCCATCGACAAGATCATTCAAGAAAATCCCAAGAGCTCCGGCGCTCGCGAGCTGGCCCTCGATCGCGCCCGGATTTACGGCAAGCTGGGACAAATCGATGCCTACGCCAAATCGCTCGGAACCTTTGCTCGCACCTACGGTGCAGGCTCCGATTGGTTGTCCGCGCAGGAGATGTCGGCCGACGAAAAGAAAGCCCTGGTTGAAGAAACCGTGGCCGAGCTTCGCCGCGAAGCCAAGAGTTATCACAGCACCGCGCAGAAGCGGGAAAAAGCCGATGCCTACGCCAAGGCGCGCCCCTTCTATGCCGCTTACTTCAGTGCCGTTCCCGATCCGAACCCCGATTCGGCCGAGAACATTCACGAAATGCGTTTCTTCTACGCCGAACTGCTCTACAAGATGGCCGACTACAAAGCGGCGGCTGATCAGTACGCCCTCGTGGGCGAAGGCAAGTACGGCGCCGCGGCTTCGTACTCGCGCATTCTCGCGCTGAAGGGTGCAGCGGGCAAGGACAAGGGCATGGCCAAGGATTTGGTCGTGGCTACGCAAGAATTTATTCAGAAGAATCCGCAGGACGAACGCGCGGGTGAACTCCTGTACGCCAGCGCTTACCAGTCGTTCCAGGGCGGATCCTACGACGATTCACTCACTACACTACGCGAAATCGTGGCGCGCATGCCGGACAAGGCGAAGGGCGTAGAGAGCGCCGAACGCATTTTGTTCATCGTCGAGAAAAAAGGCGACCTTAAGGCCGCCGTGGCCGAAGCCGATGCCATGATGGCTAACAAGCCGCTCATGGCGGCGGGCGGAAAAGATTTCCAAGCGCACGTGCAGGACTTCCGCAACCGCGCCCTCTTTAAACAGACCGAAGGCTTGCCCGAGGCTACGCCGGAAGAGCAAGTGGCTAAGGCGAAGGCCTACCGTGAGCTGAGTCTGCAATTGAGCGGCACGCTACGCGAGAAAGCCTTGAACAACAGTGTGGTGTATTCGCGCAAGTCGGGCGACAAAGCCCTCGTGGCGGCGAGCCAGGAATCGCTGCTCAAAGAATTCCCGGCGTCGAATGCGGCCAAGGGATTTTATCTCGACCGCGCCGAAGCTTTGCTCAAGGAAGCGCGGTGGTCCGAAGCCCTGGCGCAGTACGACCAATATTTAAAGCTACACGCCAAGGATAAGGACGACACCACGGAGTCGGCGCTTTGGAACCGCATCTACGTGCTCTCGCGCCTCGAGGGCAACTGGCGTCCGGAGTTGAATCCTTCGCGCGACATGTCGGCCACGCTCCTCACTGCGGCGCGCGATTATCTGGAGCGCTTTCCCAAATCGAAGAACCGTCCCGATCTGCTTTCGCTCCTCGCCTTCCGCAAGGGCGCCAAGGTGGAAGAGTTGGCGGCTTTCCGTAAGCTCCCCGCGTTGAATGATAAGGAGAAATCCACGCTGAACGAAGCGGACATTGTGCTCCACGCTCGCAGTGGCAAGAAGAACGAACTCGCTGCTCTCGTCAAAGCGAATCCGCCCGCTCGCGCCACGGACGAATTGCTCAAGGATGCCCTCGGTGGCGCGAGCTTCCGTCTGGTGGAGGAATCTTTCGATGCCTTCAATAAGCGTAAACTCGATGTTCGTCCGGCGCGCTTTGGCGCGAGTCTGCGCGAAAAAATTTCGCTCCTCGAAAAACTCGATAAGAGTTACATGGGTGTGGTGGCTTACGGTAGCGCCGAACCCGCACTGCAGAGTCTCGAGCGCCTCTCCAAGCTCTATCGCGGCCTGGCTACGGACATCGAAAAAGCACCCGTCTCCAAAGAAGAGCTAGCGCCCTTCACCAAGCCGCTCGTCGACAAGGGACTGGGATTCCTGCGCACCTGCTTGGAAAAGGCCACGGAGTATAAGATTTCGGGTGCCGGCGTGGCGGCCTGTCGCGACGCCGCGATCAATGCGGGCATCGAAAAACCAGTGTTCACCTACGAAATCCTCGTAGAGCCCCGCTGGGTGCCGCAGAGCGATTCGCAGCGCGCCCTCCTGAAGGCCGCGTCGAGTGCGCTCGCGGGCAATCGCTTTGGCGAATTCTATTTGGCCCTGAGTTTGCTCGAAAAAGCCGATCCGGCCATGAGCGAAACGGAGCGCGCCGAACTTTCTAACCTAACGGGTCTGGCCGAGTGGAAGCTGCGCGAGAACCAATCGGCCACACGTATTTTCCGGCAAGTGTCCGATAAGGGCGGGGCCAACTTGGCTAATGCTCGCACGGCCGCCATGAAAAACCTGGCGGCGCTCTATATTCAGGTGCGCGACTATGCGCCGGCTGCGGACATCCTTGCGTCTATGCCGTCGAACGATGCCGACGTAGCTCTCCTCCGCGGCCTGGCGCTGCAGGGGCAGGGCAAGAGTCGCGAGGCCGCCGCGGCCCTCCAGGAGGGCGTTGCGGTTCAGCCCGGAAACTCCACGCTCTGGTTCAACAAGGGTCTAGCTTCGGCCGGTGCCGGCGACTTTGCGGGCGCCGTGCAGGCTATGAATCGCTACATCGAAATGGAAACGCCGCCCGGCTCGCACGTATCGCGTAGCCTGCTGCGGGATTGGAAAGGAAAAGCCAAATGAGATTCCTCTCGCTGATCCTTTGTGCTGGCTTCGTGGGCGCGCTGAGTGCACCCGTACGGGCGCAGGAGCTGACCGACGATGAAACGAGTGTCGACGCTGCTCGCGACCCGGCCAGCACGTCTACGAAGAAGAAAAAAAAGAAGAAGGCCCACGGCAACGTGAAGGCTCTGCCGAGTAAAAAACTATCCGACACGCCGGCTCCCGCACCGAAGAAGAGCGGCGCCGATCACAGCGAAGGGTGGATCATCACGCGCACCAAGGACGGAAAAATTGTGAAGGTGCCGCGCAAGCAGTCCTTCGACTTCAAAGGCTCCGAAGTGACAGGCGCAAACAACCGTCCTTCGCAAACGATCCTGGGCCAGCGCCCCACGTTCCGCAAAGCCACGCTGATTCCCGAGCGCGATAGTTTTCGCCCGGAATTTAATGATGCCGCCGGTTACTCGGCAGGAAGGTCCAACGAATGAACGCTTTGTCGGCTCTTGAAATTGAAGTTTTCGACGGGAACAAATCGATCGCACGGGGGGTCTTCGACCAAACCAAGGTGATCATTGGCCGTATCTCATCGGCAGATTTCCGTGTTTCCGATCCGCGCGTTTCGCGTATCCATGCGCTGCTCGAACGTTTGGACGATGGCAGTCTGCGTTTAACGGACTTGGCCTCCACGCACGGCACTTTTGTTAACGGCGAGCGCATCGTCGAACGAATTCTGAGTCCGAAGGACGAAGTTGCCGTTGCCGAACTCAAAGTAAAACTCAATTACGTCACCGTGGAGCCTACGGCTCCCGGTACGGCTGCCCCCTCGGCGGCGCTCCGCGAGCAAGTGCCTGGTCACGCCGCCTTGCAATCGCGTCCGCCTCCGCCGCCCGCGGCTCCGGCCGCGCCCGCTCCGCGCGTGGCCTCCGAAGCATCGCGTGCGGGCGTTCAATCCGCTTCCGGTGCGGAGATGGTCGTCGAGCCGCACCGCGATGGTCCGCGCGTAGCGCGCGAGGCTTCCGTCGCTGCGCCGGCCCCCGGCGTGCGCGTCACGGGCGAAGCCACCGTGATTCGTTCCCTCAAAGAAACGGCGCGCACCCGCGGCGTGCTCGATCCGGCCGGCATGGCCGAGGATCTGGAAGTCACCGTGTATTGGGAAGACTCTATCCTCGCCATCGACCACTACCGTAAGTCGAGCAGCAAAATCACCATCGGTGAGCACATCGGCAACACGTACATCGTGCCGTCGAAAGATTTGCCGCCCAAGTTTCCGTTCATTCGCGTGCACGGCACCTCCGTGGAACTCAATCTGCATCCCTCCATGAAGGGCTCGGCCCGCGTGCAGGGAAAAATGGAAACCTTCGATGATCTTCGCAAGAAGGGCCGCGCCACGCTGACCCTTTCGGGGCAGGACATCGCCAAGGTTCAGGTGGGCACGGTGAACTTCTTCCTGATGTTCGTGCCCGAGCCTCCGCCCATTCCGAAGGCTTCGGTTTTCGATCAGGGTGGTCTCTTCTGGACCATGCAAATCTCCGCGGCCGTCGCGGCTATTTTGTTTATTACGCTGGCCACCGTGTTCCGCACGCCCATCGAGGGCGTCGTGAAGGAATTCCCCGAGAAGTATCGCAAGATCATCGTCGAGGAATTCAAGAAGAAGGAAGAAATTAAAAAGGTCGAGGCCCAAAAAGTTCCGGGTCTCAAGCCGAGCGAAGGCCTGGCCCCTCCGGGCGCCGTGCTGAAGGATAAAGTTGGCAAGACCGGTGGTAACGAGGGCGAGGGCATGCGCGAGAAGGGCGCCGAGGGTAAACGCGGCCGTCCCGATTCGCCGCACGAGACGGGCATCACGAACCGTCCCAAGACCAGCGCCTCCACCAAAGTTAAAGATGCTCCCGTGCGCGCGAAGAACGAAGGCATCCTCGATACTCTCCGCAACACGGGTCTTGGCACCAAGCTCGCTAAAGTTTCCGGTGTCACCGGTGGCGCGAGTGGCAACGATCCGCTCGACAAGGCGCTTTCGGGCGTGGGCGGCGGCGGCGTGCGCAACGGTCGTGGCTCCGGAGGATCGGGTCTGCAGGGCTCCGGTACGGGCGGCGGCGGCACGGCCGAAGGCGTGGGCGGTTTGGGCTCCAAGGGCTACGGCGGCGGCGCCAGCGGCAATGGCGTGGGTTCTATCCCCGGCAAGGGCGACTTTGCGGTGGGTGTGGAAGGCTCGGGCGTAACGGTCATTGGCTCGCTCTCCCGCGAAGAAATCGAACGCGTGGTGAATGCCCATCAGAGCGAAATTTACTTCTGTTACCAGCGCGAGCTGCAAAAAACACCGGGCCTCTTCGGCAAGATCACGCTCAAGTGGACCATCGTGACGGGTGGTTCGGTGTCGAGCATTGTGACGGTCGACAACGGCACCGGATCGGCTTCTCTCGAAAGCTGCATTCGCGAACGCTTGCGGCAATGGGTGTTCCCGTCGCCCGTGGGCGGCTCGCAGGCCGAAGCTAAGTGGCCGTGGGTCTTCAAGCCCCAGGGCACCTAAATTCGCTTAGAGTAAACAGGGAGCGGCCCGGATACGCCCAGCGCGTATCCGGGCCGTTTAGCATTTAGAAGTGACTTCCTCGGTGGCATCGCTCTGTCTGGGTTTCACCCGCCGGTATAGCTCTCAGAACTAATTAACATCGCTACTTTCATTTCATAAATCACTCGCATGTCCGCGCAAAAACGCTTCGCTAAACAGGCAGGGTCTCCACATTGTGCTGCGTTCCCGCTATGCACGCGGAGCGCTCTGGCGCGCCGGACTCTAGGGGCGGAACGGGGTGCTCCTTCGTTCCTCGGGGCCGGGGAGAGCTTCTGGGACGCTCGCCCCTTCACTCGGGTGGTGGCCTGGGGTCGGGACTTCGTCCGGACTAAGGAATATCTCGAATTGAATCGCCTGGAAGTCAAAATGGGCCTGCCGCGGGCGGGAGCGCGTGAGCTCCTGATAGCGCAAGCCCGGGCGCTCGTGCGGGGTAGTCCCCTAAAAGCAATCGGCTTCGGCTAGGGCAGCCCGGTTTAGTCGCGTAGGATAAAGCGATAGCCTGCGCGCGCGATGGTCTCGATGTAGTGACTCTTCGGGTGCAATTTCTGGCGCAAGCTTGAGATGTGTTTGTCTACGGTGCGGTCGACGATGTTGGCGTCGTTACCCCAGATATTCGTTAGCAGCTGTTCGCGACTCATCACGGTGCCTTCGTTGCGTAACAAAAAGTTAAGCAATTTGAACTCCGAAAAGGTGAGCGGCAATTCGCGGTCGATGCCATCGGCGCCGCGCATAGTGGCGCGTTGGCTCATGACGTCGATTTTTAAATCTCCACGTTGGAGAATTTCGCCGGGAGTTTCGCGGGCGACAATGGCCTTGCGCAATCGCGCGTTGATGCGGGCCTGCAGCTCGCGCATGTCGACGGGCTTAACGAGGTAATCCTCGGCGCCCAGACTGAAGGCGAGAACTTTATCTTTCATTTCATCGCGACCGGTAACGAACACGATGCCGGACGAGGGCCACTTGCCCGCCTTTTTCTCCTGGGCAAAAAACTGCAGACCATCGCCATCGGGTAAGCCAATGTCGACGACTACCAGATTGTAGTTGTCCTTCATCATGCCCTTGCGTGCTTCGACGAGGTTCGCTGCCTCGCAGATTTTCACGTTCGGACCCTCAAGGGCCTGTCGCATGATGCCGCGGAGTTCTTCATCGTCTTCAACTATTAAAATTTGATTCAAACAAATATCCCCACTTCTTCCTTAATTAGGTATAACCCGGGAGGGTCACCAAAAGTTTGAAGAATTGTTCTTCTCAAAAAAAAGAGAGCGAAATTCGTGAGTTCTACACTGCTGCAGATTCAAAAAGTCAGTAAAGCTTACGGAAGCCGGACAATTTTCGCGAGAACTTCATTTGCTATCAACTCGGGTGAGCACGTCGGTGTGATCGGGCCAAATGGCGCGGGCAAAACAACTCTCTTTCGAATTCTCACCGGACAGGAAGAAATCGACGAAGGCGAAGTGATTCGTTCCGCCGGTGTGCGAGTTGGTTACCTAGCTCAGCACGACCACTTCGGTGCCGAGCAAACGGGCGAACAATACCTCGATGGACTCTCACTTCCCCTCTGGGAATTGCGTTCGCTCGGTCGGCAACTGGGGCTCTCCGATCAGCATTTTAGTGTGCCGCTGCTCTCGCTCAGCGGCGGCTACCGCATGCGCTTCAAACTTTTGTATCTGCTCGGTGAACAACCAGACCTCATGCTGCTCGACGAGCCCACGAACTATTTGGACTTAGAAACGCTCCTCGTGCTCGAAAATTTTTTGCAGGGATACACGGGAGCTTTCTTACTTATTTCACACGATCGTGAATTCTTGCGGCGCACTACAAATCACATCCTCGAAGTCGAGGCCGGTGAAATTACCAAATATCCGGGTTCGATTGACGACTACTTCGAGCAAAAAGCCATGCTCCGTGCGCAGCTCGAGGCGCGTGCTCTTTCTCTGGAAGCACGCCGCAAAGAGGTCCTCGACTTCGTAGCTCGCTTTGGCGCCAAGGCATCGAAGGCAAGCCAGGCCCAGTCTCGCCTCAAGTCGCTCGATCGCATGGAGACTATCGAGCTCAAAGCGCTCCCGGTGCAAGCCAAAGTGCGTATTCCGGCGCCCACTCGCATCGGCAAACTCATTGTGGAGGTGAATGAGGGGGAAGCAGGCTATCCCACCAAAACCATTCTGCGGGGACTCGAGTTTCAACTCTCTGGTGGCGATAAAGTGGGCGTGGTGGGGCTCAACGGTGCAGGCAAGACCACCTTTCTGCGTACGCTCGCCGGTGAGTTGCCGCTCAAATCGGGTCAAATCAAAACGGGCTTCGGCATCGACTTTGCCTACTACGGCCAGCACGTGGCCGAGCGTCTGAATCCGAACCGCACGGTGCTGGAGTCGCTCGTGGAGTCGGCGCCCCTAGATACGGCTCGGCAGGATGTTTTAGACCTTGCCGGTTCGCTGCTCTTTTCGGGCGATGACGCGCACAAAAAAATCTCGGTTCTCTCGGGGGGCGAAAAATCGCGAGTCGCGCTGGGGCAAGTTTTGCTGCGTCGGGCGTCGTGCTTGCTCTTCGACGAACCGACCAACCACTTGGACTTCTACACCGTCGAAGCGCTTACTCAGGCGCTGTCGGCCTATCCGGGCACGGTGGTGGTGGTGAGTCACGATCGGGGGTTCATCAGCCGCGTGGCCACGAAGATTTTGGAAGTCAGTGCGGGTCACGTGCGCCTCTACTCGGGTACCTACGATGACTACGTTTGGAGTTTGAGTCGGGGAGTGTTGGCCTCCTCTGCCAAGACCTCTGCGGCCCCAGCTCCCCCGGGTGGGGAAGAAAGATTGGCTCGTCCCTCCCAAACGCCTTTGGGCAAAGAGGCTCGAGTGGAACTCCGCGAACGCCGCAACGAGATCGAAAAGCGCCTCCGGCAAATTCGCAAACGGGTGCCCGACCTCGGTCCCCTCATCGACGCGGCTCACCACCGCGTGGTTGCGTTGAGCGAGGAGCTGACCCGGGTGGCCAGCTCGGGAGCTGCCCAGCTGGCGGCCGATCTAGCTACTGCCCAGAGCCAGCTCGAAGGCCTCGAGAACGAATGGCTAGGGCTGACCGATGAAGAGGCCGCCCTTAAGGACGAATTTGAGGCCCTCGGCAAGCAGCTCTCGGCCGGCTAGCCTTCGTTAAGCGCCGCATAAAAACTCGGCCCGCGCGCAAAGAACTTGCCCCTAGCGGGACTCGCGCTCTATGACCACAAATAGTGAGTTTCGTTCATCTTCATTCCCATTCTGAGTTCACGATTTCGTCGAGCCTTGTGCGGCTCTCCGAGCTCGTGCGGAAGACCAAAGAACTCGGCTTGCCCGCAGTAGCCGTGACCGATTGGAACAACTTGTACGGCGTTCTTCACTTCATGAAGGCCTGCAAGGAAGACGGCGAAGGCAAGGTGAAGCCCATCTATGGGGTCGAGCTGGGCGTGCAGATTGAGAACGCGGGTGGGGCTCTGCGCCACCTCGTGCTCCTGGCCAAGGACATGCAGGGCTTCGAGAATCTGCGTAACCTGGTGACCCGGGCCCACGTGCACTACGGTTACCAGGATGGCAACATGCGCCCGCACGTGCCGCTCGAGGACGTGCTCAAGCACCGTGAAGGACTCATTGCGCTCACCGGTGGCATCAAGGGCATTCTGAATTCCTTCTTGGTTCAGGATCAGGAAAAGCTCGCCCTTGAAACTTTCGAACGGCTCAAGATTTTCGGCGAAGACAATCTTTTCTTGGAACTCCAGGACACGGGCCTCACGGCGCACCTGCGCGCCAACGATGCGCTCATCGATTTGGCTAAAAAATCGGGCTTCGGCACGGTGGCCACATCGGACATTCACTACATGCAGCGCGAGGACGCCCTGGCGCAAGAAATCTGGATGATGGTGGAGCGGAAAATCACGCTCGAGGAAAACCCACGTTCGCCACTCATCTCTCAAGAATACTTTTACAAAACGCCCGAGGAAATGCGCGAGGCCTTCTCGCAAGTTCCCGAAGCCTGCGACAACACGCTCCGCATTGCCGAGCGGTGCAACGTGAAGCTCAGCTTCAAGGACAAAGAAGGCAAGCGGATTTACTACCTGCCGGACTTCAACCAGGCTGGCCGCGATGCCGAGCAGGATGAATTTGCGCGCGAGTGCCGCGAGGGTCTCAAGAAACGTCTGGTGAGCAGCAAGATTACGGACGCCGCGCTCATCAAAACCTACGAAGATCGTCTCGAGTACGAGATTGGCATCATTCAAAAGATGGGCTTCTCGGGCTACTACCTCATCGTCTCGGACTTCATTCGCTGGGCCAAGCAAAACGGCATTCCCGTGGGGCCCGGTCGGGGCTCGGGTGCCGGTTCGCTCTGCGCCTACGTGCTCGACATCACGGACCTTGACCCCATCGATTTTGGTCTGCTCTTCGAGCGCTTCCTGAACCCCGAACGTATCTCCATGCCCGACTTCGACGTGGACTTTTGCCAGGCTCGGCGGGGCGAGGTGATTCAGTACGTCGTCGAAAAATACGGCCGCGATCGCGTTTGCCAAATCATCACCTTCGGCGGCGAAAAATCCAAGGCCGCCATCAAGGACGTGGGCCGCGTGCTCGGCCTAAGCTTTGCCGAAACCAACCGCCTCACTAAACTGATTCCGGTCATTCAGGGTCGGCCGCACACCATTTCCGAAGCCATGGAGGAAGTCGAAGAACTCCGCGGGGTGGTAGAGCAAGATTCGCGCTTTAAGCAGGTCATCGAAATTGGCGGCAAAATTGAGGGTGCGCTTCGGCAACCCGGTGTGCACGCCGCGGGCGTGATCATCGCCGGTCAACCGCTCGACACGCTCTCGCCCATGTCGAAGGATACCAACGGCAACCTCATCACTCAGTGGGATATGAAGTCGGCCGAGGAAGCGGGCCTCGTAAAATTCGATTTCCTGGGTCTCGTGACCCTCGACCTCATGGATCTCGCCTGTAAATTCGTCAACGAGCGCGCAAAGCCCGGCACTCCCGAGGCTAGCCTCAACTACGCCAACATTCCCACCGAAGATCCCCGCTGCTACGAGCTCATGGCTAAGGGCGATACGCTGGGCGTTTTCCAGCTTGAATCTAGCGGCATGCAGGGGCTGTGCAAACGCATTAAGCCCGACCGCTTCGGCGACATTTCAGCTATCAACGCGCTCTTCCGTCCGGGTCCGCTCGAGAGCGGCATGGTGGACGACTACATCAACCGTAAGCACGGCAAGGCCAAGGTTGAGGTCATGTTCCCTGAAATGGAACCCTGCTTGCGCGAAACCTATGGCGTTATTCTGTACCAGGAACAGGTGCAGGAAATTGCTAAGGTCGTGGCCGGTTACACTCTGGGCGGCGCCGACTTGCTCCGCCGCGCCATGGGTAAAAAGGATCCCAAGGTCATGGCCGCCCAGCGCGCCACCTTCGTGGACGGCACCGTTAAGGCGGGCAAACCCGCCAAGCAAGCGGGCGAGCTCTTTGACCTCATCGAAAAATTCGCCGGCTACGGATTCAACAAGAGTCACGCGGCCGCTTACGCCAAACTTGCGGTGCAAACGGCTTACCTGAAGGCCGTGCACCCCACGGAATTTTTCACTGCGCTGCTCACCATTTGGCAGCACGATACGGAATCGCTCGCACGCTATATTCAGGATGCCCGCTCGCACGACATTCAGGTTCTTCCGCCGAACATCAACGAGTCGGGTCTCTTCTTCACGGTCATCGACGAAGGCGTGATTCGCTTCGGTCTATCGGCCATCAAGAACGTGGGCGAGGGCGCCGTCGAGGCCATCATCGAGGCGCGCCGCAAGGACGGGCCCTTTAAAGACCTCTTCGATTTTCTGGGCCGCGTGGATGGCAAGCGCATCAACCGCCGCACGGTGGAATGTCTTATTCAGGTCGGCGCCTTCGATGACGTCGAGGGCAAGGACAAAGACAAATCCGAACTCCGTGGTCGCTACCTGGTGACGCTGGAAAAGGCCATGGAGTGGGCGGCTAAGTCGGCCGAGCAGAAGGAGCGCGGGCAGTTTTCGCTCTTCGGCGACAGCTCGGGCTCGGGTGGCTTTGCGCCGCCGCCTTACGTAACGGGCGCCGATATTCAGGGAAGATTCCCCACCTCGCGTGAAATGCTCGATGCCGAACGCACGCTCATTGGCGTGTACATCAGCGGATCGCCCCTCGATAAATACATGGACCGTGCTGCCCGTGAAGGTTGCACGCCGATTTATGAACTCGCCGAAAAATTTGGCGACGAAGCTCAGGTCACCATTGCGGGCATGGTCTCGGAATTCCGCGAGCATAAAATCCGCAAGGGGCGCAGTGCGGGCCGCTCCATGGGCATGATTAGAATCGAAGACGCCACGGGGAACATCGAGCTCATTTCTTTCCCCGATCACTTCGCGGCCTACGAAAAACTCCTGCGCACGCGTGAACCGCTCATCATTCGGGCCACCCTGGAGTTCGAGGAAGACCGCACCAAACTCACCTGCGGCGAGCTGGTCATCAACGGTCGCTTGGCCGTGGAAGAGCTAGCGAGCATCGAACAAAAGTGGCCCTCGCTTATCCGCATGGATTTGGCGCTGGATCGTTTGGAAGGCTTTCTGTCGCCCGAGCTCCTGTACGGAGAGATGGCCGATGTGCTGCGCAAGTATCCCGGGCCGGTGCCCATTCATTTGCGTCTAACGAAGGCCGGCATGTTCCAAACGAGCCTCGACCTCAGTTCGCAATTCTCCGTGCAGCCCGAAAAAACTTTGCTCGAAGAACTCTCGCGCATGGTTTCCATTCCCGGCTGCCTGCGCGTCGAAACCGTTTACTAAAACCTGGTGGGGTGCCGGCGTTCGGTCGCCCCAGCGACTGTGGCTGTGGCACCTCAAGTACTGCTTGTAACTATCTGAATTTAAATTGGCATTCCTCTTGAATTCTTAAGTTCAGGAGGTCCCCAAAGAATGAAATCCTACTTAGGTCGTTTAGCTTCTTACACCCTCGTGGCCTGCGGGTTGATGAGTCACCCCGGCGCGAATTCGCAGAGCGTGTCTCGGCACTACCAGGTGCGCGATGGCTCGCACCGCAAAGAGCCCGTCGAGCTCGCCGGGCACGATCAGTACGTGGAGGTGCCGACCTGCCGCTGATCGCCGACGCCTGCTACAATGGGCTGCATGTTCGCGCTGCGTAGATTCTCGATGCTTGTTTCCGTGTTGTCGCTCTCGGCTTGCATGAAGCCCATTAAGCGGGACCTGCCGCCCGTTAAGCCGGTGGCCGCGCCCAAGGTCAAGGCGGGTGAAAATCCTGACCTCGTTAAGCGGCGGGTGTGGGTTTTGCCCTTCTCCATTAAGCCCTTCGCTAAGGAATTTAAGGAAGTGCCGTTGCGCGAGGTTCTCACCAAGAACTTGGTGCTGGCGTTTTCTAAGCCCGAGTCGCCCTTCGTCACGGACATCACCGATGACGTCGAGTTCAAGGAACTCACCGTGGACTCGTCTACGCCCGCCGAAGATCTGCTGCGCACCGCGCGCGCTTACGGCATTGGCGGTTTCCTGAAGGGCGTGGTGACTCACTTTGGTCAGGAGCGCACGGAGTCGCCCGAGGGCATTTTGCGCACCATCACGACGACCTACAAATTGGCCGCCGAGTTTGAACTCTTCGATGGCACCACGGGCCGCAAGATGTTCAGCGGTACGGCGCAAGAGACGCTCACGGAATCGCGCTCGCAAATCATGACCGGCGAGCCCGACGTCGAAGAGCTCACCAAGAAGGCCGAGCAAATTAGCTACGGTCTGGGTGAGCGCATTTTGACCAAAATTACGCCCTTCGCCGAAAAGCTCGGCTGGCAGGGGCGCATCGTGCGCATGGACGGCTCGCGCTTTTACCTAAACGCGGGCCGCCGCACGGGATTGCAAGTGGGCGACACCCTCCGCGTGGTGGACAACATGCGCGACATCGTCGACCCCCAAACGGGCAAAGCCGTAGGCCAAGCTCCGGGCCGCGTGAAGGGTCTCATTAAGGTGAGCGAGCACTTCGGCGTGGACGGCTGCATGGCCGTCCTCCTGAGTGGCGGCGGCATGGCCGTAGGCGACCGCGTTGAATTGTACTGAGAATTAACTAGCGCTCTTACCGAAGGACTTGAAGTGGGCTTGGCGGCTGCTCTTGGCACCGCGGGCTTGTTTGAGATCGTCCTGGAGGCCTTCTTTGAGCAGGGCTTCGAGTTCAAAGAAAATCGGATCGGCATGGAGCACGGCGTATTCGCCCGCCTTCGGCAGCGAAAGAATTTCGAGCAGGCTGCTGTTCTTCCAGCGCACGTGCAACTCGGAGTCGGCCAGAATTACGAGCAAGTCTTGGAGCTCGCGCTCGGCCGGTCCACGGTACACCTTGGCGCCGTTCATGATGAGTTCGAGTTGGGCATTGCCGCCGGCAGCGTTTGGGTCCTCTACGCCGAGTTCCGCGACGAGAAGTTTAAAGTCATCCAGCCAGCCCGATTGGCGCACGCGATCGAGTTCCGCCCGGATAGCGTCCGCGCGCTCCTTCTCCAGGGAGAAGTTGTCAAAATCCACGTCCGCTTTAGAAATTTCCGTACGAGCCATTAGAAAAGAAAGTAAACGAGGGGCAGCACAAACACAAGTCCGTCGGCCCGGTCCAAAATGCCGCCGTGTCCGGGCAGCAGAGTTCCCGAATCCTTGCGGCCGCCCACACGCTTCATGAGGCTTTCCATAAAATCGCCGGCCTGCGAGAGCGGACCCGCTACGATCCCAACAATGAGGCATTCCCAAATGGGCAGAGTCGCAGGCGTGAGCAGGCGAAACACGCCCCACAGCACGATGGAGGACACAAAGGAGCCTGCCCAGCCGCCAATGCAGCCTTCTATGGTCTTGCCGGGCGAGAGCTCGGGCCACACCTTGCGGCGGCCCTTGCTGCGACCCACGAAGTAGGCGGCAGAATCGCCCATGAACACGCAGGTAAGGCAAAGCGTGAGCAACTGCTCGCCGTGCACTTTGGCAATGATGGGGCCCGCAAAGCCCAGCAGCATGAAGATGTAGAAAATGCCCAGAATAAAGCGGCAAAGGATGGTCCAGTTTTGCTGCACGTCAAAAGTGGAAATACTCGTGCGGCGTTTTTCTAGCACGTACTCGGTAAAGATCGAAGCAAAGCCAATGACCCACACAAGCCACAACCAGAACAAAGTTTTGGAGCCCACAAAGTAGGAGTGCACGAACATCGTGGCGAGCACAATGTAGCCAATGTAAACGAGGCTCGGTTTGTTATCGAGATTCATCAGGCGGCAGTATTCGCGCCAGCCTTGTAGTCCGGCGGCCGTGGCAATCAAGAGCGACGCTTCGGGCCCCAGCCAAAACATGGTCACAAGCACCACGGTGGCAGCAAGAAATCCCCAGAACAAACGATTCTTCAGTTCGGTACTCATGGCGTAACTCCGCGCAGGTTTTCATCGGTGAAGCCGAAGCGACGCTTGCGGCGGGAGTAAGCCTCCAGGGCAGCGCGCAGATGGCTCGGCGTAAAGTCAGGCCACAGCGTATCCGTTACGTAAATTTCGGAATAGGCCATTTGCCAGATCAAAAAATTGGAAATGCGATTTTCGCCACTCGTGCGAATGACCAGGTCGGGATCGGGAAGGCCCGCGGTGTAGAGATTTTCGCTGATGGCAGCTTCGTCGATCGACGCTACGTCACGCTGCCCGCTTTGCACTTCGAGGGCCAGGCGCTGCGCGGCGCGGGCAATTTCGGCCCGGCCACCGTAGCTGACGCAAAAGTTCAGCTTCATGCCCGTGTTTTGGGCGGTAACGGCGATGGTCTCGCGCACAATGTTGCGCACATTCTCCGGCAGCCGATCCACCTGGCCGAGTACATTGAAGCAAATGTTATTGTCCAGGAGCTCCTGGCGCTCCTGCAGCAAGTAATCGTGCAGCAGTTCCATGAGCACCGAAATTTCTTCGGAGGGACGATTCCAGTTTTCCGTGGAAAAAGCGTAGAGGGTCAGCACACCCACGCCCAAGTCATCCACCGCGCGAATAATGTCCTTCACGATGGAGGTGCCCTTGGCGTGGCCGACCGTCCGGTGCAGGCCGCGCGACTTTGCCCAGCGGCCATTGCCGTCCATGATGATTGCAATGTGTCGGGGGATTTTGAGTGCCCCCAACTGGGTGGGCACGGATTCCCGCGCCTCCGGTTGCATCGAACTCATACGGTCATGATGTCTTTGGTCTTGGATTCGACAAGCTTGTCGATGTCCGCGATAAAGGCGTCAGTCACTTTCTGGATTTGCTCCTGGAGTTTTTTGGCGGCGTCTTCGGAGAGGGCTTTGTCTTTTTCCTGGGCCTTGACGACATCGTTGGCCTCGCGACGCACGTTGCGCACGGCGACCTTAGAGTCTTCGCCAATTTTCTTCACGGTCTTGGCGATGTCTTTGCGACGCTCTTCGGTGAGGGGCGGCACGTTCAAACGAATCAGTTTGCCGTCTACGTTCGGCGTTAGGCCGATGTTGGCGGCGATGATTGCCTTTTCAATGAGGGGAATTGCGGACTGGTCCCAGCTCGCGATTTGAATCGTTTTGGGGTCCGGAATCGACACCTGGCCCACTTGGTTCAGCGGGGTGGGCGTGCCGTAATAATCAATCTTGATGTGCTCTACGAGCGAGGGGCTCGCGCGGCCGGTGCGGAGTTTGGAAAGCTCCGACTTGAGCATCGTTACGGCCTTTTCCATTTTCTGGCGACTGTCCTGTTGAATGTCACTCATCTCAGTATATCCCTCTCATCCTCTTCGGTTAGGGGTGAATCCGTGTTCCCACGGCTCCGCCCTGAACGACTTTTTTGAGTGCGCCGCGATCGTGCATGTTGAACACGACGATCGGCATTTGGTTGTCCATGCAAAGGCTAATCGCGGTGCTGTCCATCACCTTCAGGTTCTTGTTGAGCACGTCGATGTAGCTAACGGAGTCGAACTTTTTCGCTCCTTTGTGTTTGTTCGGATCTTTGTCGTACACGCCGTCCACTTTGGTGGCCTTAATGACGACTTGGGCTTCCACTTCCATGGCGCGCAGCGAAGCGGCCGTGTCGGTGGAGAAATAGGGGTTGCCGGTACCGCTCGCGAAAATCACCACGCGACCCTTTTCCAGGTGGCGGACGGCGCGGCGACGAATGTACGGCTCCACTACCTGTTCCATGCGAATGGCGCTCTGTACGCGGGTCGAAACGCCGTGGCGTTCCAGCGCGTCCTGCATGGCGAGGGCGTTGATGGTGGTGGCCAGCATGCCCATGTAGTCGCCGGTGGCACGATCCATTCCCACCTCGGAACCTTGAATGCCGCGGAAGATGTTGCCACCACCCACCACGAGCGCCACTTGGACGTTCATGTCGAGGATGCTTTTAACTTCCTGGGCGATGTATTCAAGGATGCCGGCGTCGAGCCCAAATTCGCGCTGGCCCGCGAGGGCTTCACCCGACAATTTGAGCAGAATGCGGCTGTAGGAGGGACGAGCACCGGAGGTGGAAGCCACCGGTGCTTTCGTAGTCTTTTTCTTCGAAGATCCAGCCATCGACTCGCTGCTTACGCTTGGAGTGCGGCCACTTCAGCGGCGAAATCGCCGGTTTTCTTTTCGATGCCTTCGCCGAGTTCGTAGCGAACGAAGCGACGCACTTTGATGTTCTCTCCGATTTTAGCGATTGCTTCCGTGAGGAGCGTCTTGACCGCTTTGTCGGGATCCTTCACGAAGCCTTGCTCCATGAGGCAAATGTCCTGGTAAAACTTTTGAATTTTGCCGTCGGCAATTTTCTCGAGCACGGCCGCAGGTTTGCCCGAAGACTTAGCTTGGTCGATGGCGATTTCTTTTTCGCGGGCGACGAGGTCAGCCGGAACTTCTTCGATCGAAACGTACTGGGGCTTCTGGGCGGCGATGTGCAGGCAGATGTCCTTCACTAGCGCCAAGAAATGATCCGTCTTGGCGACGAAGTCCGTTTCGCAGTTCACTTCTACCAGCACGCCGACGGATCCGCCGGCGTGGATGTACGAGGACACAACGCCTTCGGAGGCGACGCGACCAGATTTTTTAGCGGCGGCAGCGAGCCCGCGTTTGCGGAGCGCGTCGACGGCCTTTTCCATGTCGCCGTTCACTTCCGTGAGGGCTTTTTTGCAGTCCATCATGCCCGCGCCGGTCTTCTGGCGGAGCTCGTTTACTTTTTCAGCGGTGATCGCAGTCATTAACTTTTACTCCTCGAACAAAAAACCAAAATTAAGCGGAGGGTTTCTCGGCTTTGGTGCGGCGAACTTGCACGTCAACGGTGCGGCCTTCGCGGTCCGTGGTGGTCGACTTCGGAGCCGATTTAGCGGGGGCGATCGGAGCGCTGTCGGCAGCGACTTTAGCTTCGATTTCGCGCTTGTCCTGGATTGCGCGCACGCGTTCTTCGAACACGCGAGCACCGTCGAGGACGGCGTTAGCAATGGCGCCAGCGAAGAGGCGGATGGACTTGAGGGCGTCGTCGTTGCCGGGAATCACGTAGCTGATCGGATCGGGATCGCAGTTCGTGTCGGTGATCGCGATGACGGGGATGCCGAGAACTTTAGCTTCGGCAACGGCGTTGTGCTCTTTGCCCGGATCAACGATGAAGATGGCGCCGGGGAGATCCTTCATTTGACGGATACCGCCCAGGTTGCGCATCAGGCGCTCGTGCTCTTTTTGGAGCATGGAACGTTCTTTTTTACCGATGTTCGCGGAGAGTTCCGAGTTCAGTTTGGTTTCGAGTTTTTCGAGGGTTGCGATGCAACCTTGAATGGTTTGGTAGTTCGTGAGGGCGCCGCCGAGCCAGCGTTCGTTCACGTACGGGCAGCCGCAGCGTTCGGCTTCTTCGCGGATCACGTCTTTGCTCTGCGCTTTGGTGCCGACGAAGAGAACTTTTTTGCCTTGCGACACGATTTGCGTGACGTAGGTGAGTGCGTCTTTAGCGAGCACTACGGTTTTTTGGAGGTCGATGATGTAGATGCCGTTGCGGGAACCGAAGATGTACGGTTTCATCTTGGGGTTCCAGCGGCTGGTTTGGTGTCCGAAGTGGACGCCGGCCTCGAGCAGGTCTTTCATGGTGATTTGTGCGGTCATTTTTATCTCCTATAAGCCCAGTTAAACCTCCGCCGAGCTTGCGAGGACCCCGCCTTTACGAGAAGGTTAGGGGCACCCGACCAGGCTTTTCTGAGTTCAAGCCTCGGCGTGTGTAATTGGCGTGGGATGCTACAGTAAAAGATCTGTGTATCAAGCGAAAAAGATGAGGAAAGATTGAGATTTAGATCCTATCCGCTAGGCTCGGAATCATGAACGAGACCCTTCAGTCCAAGTTGGACAATTGCCCGCCGGGTCCCGGCGTGTATTTGATGAAGGACGAGGCCGGTCACGTTATCTACGTGGGTAAGGCCAAGAGCTTGAAATCACGGGTCCGGAGCTACTTCCAAAAGCAAGCCCAGCACTCGCCGAAGACCCTCCGCTTGGTTTCACTCGTTTGCGACATCGAGTTTCTGCGGGCGGGGACCGAGGTCGAAGCGCTCCTGCTGGAAAACAACCTCATTAAGAAATGGAAGCCGAAGTACAACATTCGGCTTAAGGACGATAAAACCTACCCGTACATTAAACTCGATATGCGGCACGATTTTCCGCGCGCCTACGTGGCCCGCAAGTTGGTGCACGGCGATGGGAACGAATACTACGGCCCTTATCCCAATGGTTCGGCCGTGCACGAAATGTTGCGCACGGCGGCCCGGGTTTTTATGTTGCGTGACTGTCGGGATCACGAATTCGCCAACCGCTCCCGTCCCTGCCTGAGTTACCAAATTGGCCAGTGCACCGCCCCCTGCGTGGATTACGTAACCAAGGAGCAGTACGCCGCGCAGGTGAATGAGTTCCGTGGTCTGCTCAAGGGCGACGTGAATGAGCTCGCGGCACAGTGGGAGGCGGACATGGCCGACGCCGCCGAAAAGCTCGAATACGAACGGGCGGCCAAGTTGCGCGACCGCCTCGTGGCGATCCGCGAAATTTCGCACCAGGAACAGCGAATGGAAGACACTCTAGATGGCACCGATCGTGACATCTGGGCCGTGTGGCCGGATTTAAGTAGTGAAGTGGCCGACACCGAATCCACTCTGGATATTCTGATTCTGCAATTCCGCGGCGGCAAGTGGGTAGGGCGCACGCACCGCACCGCGGACCTCGAGGAGCGCCTCGACACGGAAGATTTCTTGGCGAGCCTGATGCTGCAGCATTATTCGAAGCGTCCCGCGCCGACGCAAATTTTGGTGCCCGAGAATTCTATTCCCGAGCGCGAGGCCTTCGCGGTGGCACTCGGAAACTTACGCGAAAAAATGAACGACTTGCCAGGCGATCTTCCGCCGCCCGACATTCGTTTTGTGACGGAAAAGGGCGAGTGGGCGAAGTTGTGGGAGCTCGCACTCGAGAACGTCAAGGGTCTGCACGAAGACGAACGCGAACAGCGCGACAAAGAACGCGAAGCCCTCGTGGCCATTGCGCGCATGCTCGATATAGAAAAACTTCCCGAGCGCATGGAGTGCGTGGATATTTCAAACTTGCAGGGCGAGGCCAACGTGGCCTCCTGCGTGGTCTTTCGTCACGGTCGCCCCGACAAGAATGAGTATCGGCACTACAACATTCAGGGCTTCACCGGGCAGAACGATTTTGCTTCGATGCGCGAAGTGATGTCGCGGCGCTACGGCAAGCCCGACTCTCCGGTTCCCGACTTGCTCGTTATCGACGGCGGTAAGGGACAACTCTCGGCCGTTGTGGAAATTTTGAAGAGCCTCAATGTAAATTTTCCGGTCGTAGGACTCGCTAAGGCGCGCACGAAGAGTGACTTTCGCTCCGAAGATGTAGAAGTGTCCGAAGAGCGCCTTTTCTTGCCCGGCGTGAAAAATGCCAAGCCCATCAAGCATGCGGGGGCCTTGCGCATCCTTACACATTTGCGCGACGAGGCGCACCGCTTTGCCATCGAGTTCCATCGTTTGAAGCGCGGCAAGGCACGTGGGCTGAGCTGACCGCCTGCGGCATGGCTCATATTGCGTTCGCTTTGGTGAGGGTCTAGTTCTTATAGTTATGAAGGTGACCGGCTTTTTGAAAAGAAAGTTTCAGTCCACGTTGCTCTTCGCGGCGCTCCCTCTCTGCTACGTGCCCGGCATGGGCGGCAGCAACCTCTATTATTTTTCTTTCATGCCCAGCGAACTCAAAACGCGCGGCGTGAATTTTGTTCCCTTCGACGTGGGTGTCATGGGTAGCGTGCAAGAGCGTGCTGCGCGGTTGACCGAAAAAATTGCGGCCGAAGTAAAAACCAATCCTAGTTTTCGCTGCAATCTCGTGGCTCATTCCATGGGTGGGGTGGTGAGTCGCTATGCGCTGGCGCATTTGACCGTGAAGGATCAGAACGGTCGTGCTCAACCGCTCTCGCGTTACATTGCTTCGCTCACGACTGTTTCTTCGCCGCACCTAGGAACTCCGTACGCAGACCTTTTGCGGAGCACCTTTCCGAAGGTGCATACGGGACTAGAACAGCTGGGCGTGGTGGCGGTGCGTATCTTTAATGATCCGACCCAAACTCAAACCTATTCTCCGATGGTGCCCGGGGTGGCCTACTACAGCTACCGCACTTATTTGGATAAGGCCGAGCAGGCGTCCACGTGGATGTCCAAAGTGGGTTTTGCGCTGCTGTGGCAGGATTTGTTCTTCAAGGGACAGAGCCCCGTTAATGATGGCGTGATTCCGTTTGAATCGCAGAGTTTTGGAATGCCGCTGGCGGACTTGCGGGTGGAGCACAGTTACCTGGGCGATTACGTCGATACGGCGCCTTCGGTGGTGGATTTTCTGGAGATGCACTCCGCACTTTTAAATGGGCACCTACGTGAGTTCGTAGCGCAGCAGCCCGCTAAATGGGAATCCCTGCGCACGGGACTCAACATCGGCAAGTCTGCGCTCATTCATCAGTACACTAAATAAAGACTCGGGAACGTGGCTTAGTGCACGGCCGAGGGCGGCGGATTGTCGCGGTCGTAGGCTTTGCCCTTGTTGGGTGCGGTGCCGGTTGCAACGAGCTTGGAGCAAGTCAGGCTTTGGCTCGGGCGAAAGCTTTCTTTTTTGTCGGTCGCTTTCCATTTAGCGTAGGCGTTGTTCGTGAATTTAGGCGCCGAAATAGCGCGCGCCATGGACGTATTGAGCGTTACGGCCAGGCCATTCTCCGGCGTGTCCGAGAGGGACATGGAGTACTGACGCTTTACCAGGCGCACATTCGCGGCGTTCGGTTTGTAATCAACGTCCTTGGGGTCGGTGGGCGTGCGGCGCACGAGGTCTTCGCCGTTCTTGATGTAACGATCGTCGTCTTCGAAGGCGTACTCTAATTTGTTCGTGCTGAGCTCTACGGTTTTCTTGTCCTTATTAAAGTCGTAACCGCGCACGAGACTCGAGAAGGCCCCCTGGTTAGGGAGTTGGGCGAGGTCGGCCATTTGGCCCACGGGTTCGATGCCAGTACCCAGGTCAGGGTCGGGGCGATAATTCAATTCAAAGTGGGCCCATTCCTGCTGACCATCTTTTCGGGTGGTGATGCGGTTGAAGGTGCCGGTCTTGGGATTCTTGATGACTCGTTTGAAGTCTACGGCCTTGTTGTTCCAGGCGTTGATGATGAGTCCATTGGGGCCAGCCTTCACGACCACCGTGCAGGGCTCGCCAGCGGAGTTGCGGCCCATGTAGCGGCCAGGCTTGATGAGCGTTTGGATGCCGGCGCTGGCGTCGTTTACGGCCTGTTGGGCATTGGGGTCCGGACTGTCTGCGAAGGCGACGGGTGTTGCGCAAAAAGTGGCCGTAGCGGCAAGAATGATGAGTCGATTCATGGCTCCCCCTGGCAACTATTGTACGCAATGCGTTAGCTAAGCGCAAGGTGTAGCGTTCGGATCTGTTTTTGTAAAATATTGAATTTATTATAAAAAATTTGATGGCCCCAAATTAGCAGGGGCGAATTTTCTTGTGTGCCCCTAGGGCTTTGCGTACAACCTCGCTTCCGATGAAGCGCCTTACTTTCACTCTAGCGCTGGCCGTCTCCCTGCTGATGGCCGGTAGTCGTATGAACGACATCATCAATCCCTACCACCAACGCCTGCTCAGCATTTGCGAATCGACCTGGACGCGCCTTTGTTTGCGCGATCTTGACAGCAAACGTGCCGAGTTCGACCGGGGCCTAGCGCTGTCCGGTGCGACCGGCGGAGTGGGCGAGCGCGACGAAGTTTTCTTGTCCGTGGTGGAAGCCGAAAAGCGCTACGGCGTGGCTTACAAGCTCCTGGCGGCCGTGGCCCTCGTGGAGAGCGGGTTGACCAAAGAGGCGCTCTCGAACAAAGGCGCCGCCGGCATTCTGCAAATTCAACCCGGTACGGCCAAACACATTTGGCCCGAGTTTATTCGGACGCTGGATCCGGAAGATCCTCTCCTCGCGATGGATCCCGAGCGCGACGCCCACGATATTCGGCTCTCCGTGTTGCTCGGAGCTTTTTATCTTTCCCAGCTGCGCATTCGTTTTGGCGGCAGCGATTCGCTGGCTCTGGCCTCGTACAACGTTGGTCCCACGAAAATTCAGCAGTCCCTCAAGGAAGGTTCCAATCCCGGAATGGATTACATTCAACGCGTGCAACGTGCTTTGGGCTTCTTCGGTAAGATTGATCTGTCCCGGAAGCCGGGCCTGCTGGCGTCTACAGACTCTTGATCACGGCAACGTAGTTTTTCAGCGTCCAGGCCGCGAGCAAACTAAAAAATACGATTTGCACGAGCGTCCACGCAAAACGTGAGCGGTAGAAGAGTTCAAAGGAGCGACCCGACACGAGGGTGGGCTTCACATCCGAACAAAAGTAGGTTCCCAGGGTTTGGCTGCGGGATTCGGCGCGCCGGCGGCGCGAAGATGCAGTGAAGGCGCTCCAAGTCGTGGCGATGAAACGGAATACAGGTGTTTCGCGTGCGCTCAACTTCTTGGACCTCCCTGACTAGTAATTATATGTCAGGGTTCCGAGAATGGAAAGGGCGTTGCCCTTGCGATTCAAAGTTCCGAAGAGAACGTCGGCGTCGGACCAGAAGAGCATGTGGTAACGAAGGTCGAGACCCAGGAAAAGTTTGCGACGGTAAACGTCGAACTCCATGCCACCGCCGAAGTTAATGCCTACGCCCGTGCTGGAGTTTACGGCACCGGTGGTGATCTTGGTTTGGAGTGCGGTCGAGAGTCCGCCGGTGGTGGGAGTGCCGACGACTTCTTCCGAGCGAAACACGTACTCTGCGTTACCGGACAAGTACGGGTTCATGACGGCCAAGCCCCGGGGAAGGACTTCTTGATCAAAGCCGTAACGAATCCCGAGCGAGACGGGAATGTAAGTCATTTTTTGTTCTACGTTCACGTTCTTTGCGCGGGTGTTCGTGGCGTTGTACACGCCCGAGTGCTGAGCCCATCCGGCGCCGAGCTCGCCCGCCCAAATTTTATCGAAGTAAAAAATGAATTTGAGCTGCAGCAACACGCCGGCGGAATAGGCTTCGCCTAGACCATCGGTAAAGATGTTGGTGCCGAGGTGAAAAGAGTTTTGGAAAAAGCGGCCGAACATGTCCGAGACTTCGTTGTCGAGATCTACGGGGTCGGTCGAGAAAGAACCGTAGTCATCGTAGCCGGTCGTGCCGAATCCTTGCTGGGCCCGGGCGGGCGCAGCCGTAAGGGCTAAGCCGGTGAGCATCGAGGCGAGAGTGAAGGCGCGAAGTGCGGACATTTTTGCTCCGAGTCAAAGGTTAGGTTCAAAAGTAATAGTGGATGCTGAAGAGGGCCTGGGTCAAGAAGCGCACGGCGCCTGCAGAGCGCACTCCGATGGTGCCCACAAAGCCGCCGGCTAAATTCGGTAGTCCGGGCAAAAAGAACTTCGAGCCTGCGCCGCACTCCAGATAGTAGCCCGACTTCGAAGAACCATCGACTTGCTGCGACAAAAGCCCTCCACCCAGCACCGCCGAGAAAAAGGCGTTCTCTTCAATGAAAATGTGCCGCCAGTAACGCGAGCCGAGGCTGAAGTTGTTGTTGGTGGAGTCCGTGTCGATGGCCATGTTGAATTCGAAGGCCGAGGAGGGCGACACGTGCCAGTCCAGCGAAAGGGCGGGCGGGAGGCCGGGGTCGTTGATGTTGGCCACGCCAATTCCAAAGCGACCCGAAAGATCTTTTGCGGACGAATTATGGGGCGCAAAGCTTAGGGCCAAAAGACCAGCAACGAGGGCGCTGAAGAAGTGAGTTCGGGCTGCAACTTTCATTCTTCCATGGTACCTTCAAACGCCATGAATCAACAGGTCGCCCAAGAAAGAAAAGTCGAGAACGCAGCCCAGTTGCTGAAGCTATCCGTCACCGCCATTGCGGTCGTGGCGTTGATTGCCGGTGCCTGGTTGTTCATGAAGTCGCGGAGTGAAGAAAAAAACGAGCAGGCTTTTTCGGCGTTGTTCGATGTCGAAAAAATGGAACGTTCCGCCGAGAGCACGGAAAATTCTGGTCCCGAATCGACGCCCGTCTTTGCGGAGCTCTTTGCCAAATGGACGCCCGAACAAAAAACAACTTACGTAAACAACATCAACCGCGTGCTGCAGCAGTATCCCCACACGGTGGCGGCTTCGCTGGCCGGTTTGCGTTTGGGACGCTTTCATTTTTTGGAGAATAACTTCGACGCGGCTCGCACGGCCTACCAGGACGTTGCGAACAACTCCACGGGCGAAAGTCAGTCACTGTACCGGGCCATGGGGCTCGAAGGGGTGGCCACTTGCTTTGAGGCGCAGAAGAATTTCGACGAGGCCCGCAAAACTTTCGAATCGTCGTTGGCCATGAAAGACAATCCGCTCAAGCCCGTGGCCTACCTGGGCCAGGCGCGCGCCCTGAATGAACTCGGCAAAAAAGAGGAAGCAAAGGCGGCCTACGAAAAACTCATTCAAGAGTTTCCGAACTCTTCCTACGCGCGTAAGGCGCGTGCTTTGCTCAACTTGCCTCAGGGCTAAGGAAGATTTTTCATGATTAAAAAACTCGTGCTCGCGAGTCCGCTGTTGTTGCTCGGGGCCTGTGCCCATTTGCGCAGTTCGTTGCCGAAATCACCCTTACGGGTGACGGAGTTCAGCACGAAGGAATTGCCGCAGGGAGTGTTTGCCGGAAATTCGCTGCCGGGAAGTTCGGTGGCCCCGCGCTTTTTGGACAACGATGACGTTCTGCTGGCCACCATGGGGGGCAACTTAGAGGTGCGCGATGTGCGCACTCTTTCTCCTCGGTGGACGCGTTCCTCGGTAACGGGATTTTCCGCGCAGCCCCTTCTTTTGGGCTCCTTTGTGGTGGCGGCGAGCATGGATGCGAAGCTCTATAAGATTCGCTTAGCTACGGGCGAAATTGAGTGGACGAGCCATTTGCCCGCCGAAACGGCCGGCGGAATTTCGGCCTCCCAGGGGTTGCTTTACGTGACGACGCAGGACGATTCGATTTCGGCCTTCGATGAAAAGCGTGGCACCTCGGTTTGGAATTACAAGCGGCCGGCGAAGGACGGCACGAACGTACAGTGGTCGCTGCGCGGTTCGGCCGTACCGGCGCTGAGTGCTGACGGCAAAACGGTGTACGCGGGTTTTTCGGATGGGGCCTTTGTCGCCTTCGAAGCAAGCTCGGGTAAGACGCTTTGGGAGCGAAACTTCGATCGTCCGGGTCGCTTTAAGGATGCAGACACCTCGCCCGTTTTGTCGCCCGACGGGGCGGTGATTTACTTGGCCCTCGTGGACGGCGATTTGGTTGCTCTGCGTGCGCGTGACGGCTCTACGCTGTGGTCGCTAGCCGGCGCGGCTTCGACGGCGCCCTTCATTGATTTCCAAGAAAAGGCCATTTACTTGTCCACGCGTGATAGCCGCGTGAACAAAATTTCCCTCGAAGACAATCATGTCATTTGGAGTGCCGATCTCGGTGCGCGTGGTTTGGGCTCGCGGCCGGCCACGGTGCTGGATGGTTATTTGTCCGTGTCGACGTCGCGCACTGGAGTTGTGATTTTGGATCGCAAAACGGGCGCGCTGGTATGGGAAGCAAATTATGGGCTGGGTACGGTGGCCGCGCCCTCTTTCGACGGCAAGCGCTTGGCCGTGATTTCTGGCCGCAACAAGCTGCACCTCTACTCCGTAGAAAAACGGATGTAGAATGGGCCCTCAGGAGGGCCCATGATTCAAGGCAATTGGCGTGCGGGTGTTTTGGGTGCTTCCCCGCTGAGCGGTGCCGTGGGCTCGCCTCCTCCCGCAGGGCAGAGTGTTTACGATTTAGCTTCGCTCACTAAGGTTATTTCTACTTCCTCACTTTTGGTGTCCGATTGGTTAGCGAGCGGCCTTAGGTGGGACGCTTACCGCGCGCAGCCGTTGGCCGCAGTTTTGCCCGAGCTCGAAGGAACTTGGCTGGAGTCGGCAACTTTGGGCGCCGCCTGGGAGCATCGCGCGCGCTTAATTCCCTACATGAATTTTTGCGATCCTCCGCGTGGCAGTCCGGGTTTCTGTGCGTCGCGGACGGCGTTGTGGACCGAGGTGCTAACGCAAATTTCGCGGAGCGAGGCCGGACCGGAGAGCCAAGTGGTTTATTCGGATCTGGGTTTTTTGTTGCTCGGATGTTTTTTGGAGCGTCGCGCAGGCCACGACTTAGCCGTACAGTGGGATGCTTGGAAACGCGAGCACGGCTTGCCGGCGTTGGCGCTTACGTACGGAGTTCGAGATTCCGACCGACTGAGCCGCACGCGCCCCTCGGAAGACCGCATTCCTTTGGGCACGGTGAACGATGATCGTGCGGCTTTATTGGGCGGCATCGCGCCACATTCCGGTTTGTTCGGTGATTTAGATGAAGTTTGGGCTTGGTTGCAGGCGCTCCAAAATTGGCGATTGCGGGATGGGCGCGTCAATCAATGGCTCACTCCCTTGAACGGGCATCCGGGCCCTGGTGAACGCTTTTATGCAGGCTGGGACCGTCCCGCGAATTCTCCCGATTCTCTCGGAGGCTATCCTTCGCCCGAGCGGGCGCTGGGCCATACGGGTTGGACGGGCACGGCCTTTTGGTGGCATCCTCCCTCGGGCCGCGCCGCAGTGCTCTTAACGAACCGTACATACCCCGTTCATGGGCCGGAATCGCAAGAAGCGACCAAAAAGCTGCGCCGCAGGTTTTTCTCGGACTTCTGGCAGGGTAAACTTTCCCCTACATGGGGAGCCTCAACTTAAATTCAAAAAATCCGGCGAAGTGGGTGCACTTCGTGGCGATCGGCGGCACGGGCATGGGCGCCCTGGCGGCCTTGTTGCAGGACGACGGCTGGTTCGTAACCGGCAGCGATGGTCCGCTTTATCCGCCGATGAGTGAATTTTTGGCGCGACGGGGCATGCCGCTGAAGGCGAGTTACGATGCGAGCCACATCACCGGTGCGGCTTGGGGTTTGGAAAAATCGCATCCCGATTTAGTTGTGATCGGCAACGCGATCAGCCGTGGGCACGTAGAGGCCGAGGCCGTAGAAAAATTAGGTCTGCGCCGCATGAGTTTTCCCGAGGCGCTTGCGGAATTTAGCATTCGCGATCGGCGCAGTTTTGTGGTCGCGGGCACGCACGGCAAGACGACCACCACGAGTGTGCTTGCGTGGGCCCTCGAGAGTTTGGGGCGCGCGCCTGGTTTTTTGATCGGCGGGATTCCTAAGAATTTTAATCAGGGCTGCCACGTGGGTGCCGGAAAGGTGTTCGTCACCGAAG
Organism: Bdellovibrionales bacterium; assembly: GCA_018266335.1. The sequence continues at coordinate 972 of JAFEAR010000171.1, read as the reverse complement.
GCGACGAGTACGACACGGCCTACTGGGACAAGGGTTCTAAGTTTTTACATTACCGTCCGTCGTGGGTGCTCTGCACGGGCATTGAATTTGATCATGCGGATATTTTTAAAAACGTGGCGGCCATTGAAGACAGCTTTTTGAAGCTCGCCGATTTGACTCGCGAGGGCTGGCTCCTGGTGGACGACGAAAGCTCACCGCGCGCCGCTTCGGTGCAGCGGGTGGCGCAGTCCTTTGCGCAACGAAAAATCCCCTGTCACCGCTATGGAGCCATGGCTTCGTCGCGCTACCGTTTGTTGGGCAGTGAAGCGCGTCGTCTGCCGAATTCACCGAGTGGATTGGTAGGAACCGCGTGCCGCATTCAGACTCCGGAACTGGGAACGATTGAATTGTTGTCGCCGATGACGGGTTATCACAACGCCCTCAATCTTACGGGTGTGGTGGGCACCCTGTTGGCATCGGGCGAAGCGAAAACTACGGCGCAGCTGCAGACTTTTTTGGATACCTTTGCGGGCGTGAAGCGGCGTCAGGACGAAGTGTTTGCGAGCCCGGCCCTGGTGGTTATCGATGATTTCGCGCACCATCCCACAGCTATTCGCGAAACTGTGCGCGCCATTCGTGATCGCTACCCCACGCGCAAGTTAGCAGCGTTCTTTGAACCGCGCTCGGCTACTTCGGCGCGGAATGTGATGGCGGCGCAATTTGCAGAGTGTTTTGACGACGCCGATTCGGTGTTTCTGGTGACGCCCACCAAAACGAATATTCCGGCGGGTGAAAAATTGGATGTGCCCGCACTCGTGGCGGCGATGGGCGATCGGCCCGCATTGAAGGGCAAGACACTCACCTGGAAGGCGAGTATTCCGGAATTGGCCGAAGCCTTTGGCGCTTGGCAAAAAAATGTAGGTGGCTCCGGAGTGGTAGCGCTAGTGATGTCTAACGGACCCTTCGGCGGCCTCCATGGCATGCTCGCAAAGT
>JAFEAR010000170.1 GCA_018266335.1 Bdellovibrionales bacterium | reverse complement strand
GTTCGAGGGTTTCTTTGTCGAGGGTAGGATCGTCATGGACGCCTTTCCAGACGGCCATGAGGTAGCGGGCGGTGTGGCGTACGAGGATGTCTGTGACGAGCTTTTGCTGGGTCACAAGATACTCGTCGATCAATTCTTTCTGCGCGTCGACTTTTGCCTTTTGATCCTTATATTGTTTGACCTGATCGGAACCAACCAACGGATATTCTTCGGTTTTTGAGGATTTGAAAATACCGAACAGGGAGTAATAATCGCGGGTTGGAATGGGATCGTATTTGTGGTCGTGACATTGGGCGCAACCGACCGTAAGTCCTAGAAAAACCTTGGTTGTGGTGTCGACCTGGTCATTGACGCCGGCGGAAAGGGCTTGAAATCCGAGACCGGCCAGAAGGTTTTTTTCTTTGGCATCGGGGAGCAAATCCGCAGCGACCTGCGCTTTGACGAAGGTGGAATAGGGAAGGTCGCGATTCATGGCTTCGACCACCCAGTCGCGGTAGCGCCAGGCGTTGGGGAAGGGGGTGTCGGTGCCGGCGGCGAGAGCTCCGTCGGAATAACGGGCAAGGTCGAGCCAAAGTCTCGCGTAGCGAACTCCATATTGAGGGGAGGCGAGGAGGCGGTCGACTACCTTTTCCAGGGCTTTGGGCGAGTCGTCGGCGAGGAAGGCGTCGAGTTCGGCGGGCGTGGGGGGGAGGCCTGTCAGGTCAAGGGTCACGCGACGGAGGATGGTTTGTTTGGAGGCCGGGGGCGCGGGTTGGGCGTGGCTGGCGGCTAAACCGGCGCGCCAATGCTCATCGATGGTGCCTTTGGGGGAGGGGAGGGGGCGGAAAGCCCAGTAATCGGCTGCGGGGGCGCTGGTTTTTGCAGCGTTGGCTTCCGGGAACGCGGCGCCTTTGCGGACCCACTCGGCTAGGGTCTCCACGGCGGGCTGTGGGAGTGCGCCACCGGGCGGCATTTTGATCTTGGCGTGGGTGCGGCGGACGGCCTGGATGAGGAGGGATGAATCGGGATCGCCGGGGGTGACAACCCGGAGGACACTATCGCGGGTATCGAGCTTGAGATTGCCGGAGGCGACCTTGGCGGAATGGCAACCGAAGCAGTTGGCGGCGAAGATCTCATGAGCTTTAGTAGCGAGATCTTCCGCGCTAGCGGCAGCCTGCAACGCACAGAAAACAAAAATCGCGCGGCGCGCACTGGACATGCGGGAATTATACCCGTTGGAGCTGTCCAGGCGAGCCGCGCGTCTCTCTAGGCGGATGCCAAGCTGACGATCTATTTAACGGTGAGGCTGTATTCCCTGAGGAGCGCGTGGGGCGCGGCGGGTTCGCTGACACGGACCCAATACTGTCCGGCGCGCAGGCCCTTATCGGTAGAGACGGGCAACTGCTGATTTTGGGGTTCGGCGGAGGCGGTGAAGACGGTTTCGCCTTCCGCGTCGGCAATGGTGACCTGGTAGCGGTCTTTCTTCGGAACGCCGCGGAGATCGAGTTTGAGATCGAGTTTGTGCTGCGGCGGGACCGAAGCGACGGCGGGATTGGACGCGCTCCTGGTGGATTCAAGCGCCACCTGGTAGGTGCCCAAGGTTTGTTGTTCCCGCGGAACCAAGATGACCAATGCAAGTGCGGCAGTCGCCACCGCGCCGAACGCATACATGGGGCGCATCGAAAAGACTGCGCCGATGGCTTCACGGAACCGATGCCACGGATTCAGTTCCGGTTCTGGCGAACGCTGAGTAACATGGCGAAACGCACGTAAAAATTCATCAAATTGAGCGAGCCGGTCCTGACAATCTTCACAAAGCAGAAGATGTTCTTCTAGCGAGCAAGTCTGCTCTTCCGGCAAGCGCCCCATCGCATAGAGCTCTAGGCTGTTTTCTTCGATATGCGATTCATATAAGGCTGTCATGGCAACGTCCCTCCCCGAAGTTTAATGCTGGCCCATTCATCCCATTGACTCCACGTCAAAAAAATCCACATTCACCCAACGGCCCCCTATCAACCTGGCCGTTTCATTTTTCCTATAGCTTTTGTGGGATTCGGGAGGTAATTCTCTCAGCGGAAATATGGGTGTTGTGACTAGGAATAGTTCCAATTCAATTTCCTAGGACTTCTATTACCCCTTTTCGCGAAACAGGAGCTTGGAAACGCGGCGGATGAGCTTTTTGCGCCCTAATTCGCCAAAGCGGGCCTTGGCACGGGACTTCAAGAGACGGAACTGAGTTTCAGAAAGGCCCATTTCCTCACAGATCTGCTCTTGGGGCTGTTCGCGGATATAGAAACGGGTGAGAATTTCACGATCGCGCGGGGAAACTTCCTGGAGGACCTGGCGCATGATGTTGGCGCGTTCCTCAAACACGGCGGTTTCTTCGGGATTCTGGGCGTTGTCGGCGATACGGACGCCGGTTTCCATGTCGGCCTGGTCGCGACGGGCATGCACGACATCGTCAATGTGTGCTGCAACCTGGCGGCGTACGACGGTGCGAATAAAGCCGGGCAAGCGGGCAGGCTCGCGAATTTCACCCTTTTGAATGGCAGTAACGACGATTAGAAATGTATCGTGAACTTTGTCGTCCAATTCCTG
>JAFEAR010000016.1 GCA_018266335.1 Bdellovibrionales bacterium | reverse complement strand
GGAATTTAACCCGCCCTGAACTCACAACTGCCGACCGGGAGACCACCCTGAAAAACTCCCGGTTGGCAAACCGTTTGGACCCGTTGCGCTTGGGACTGCGCAGTCCTATCATCTCTGACAGTGAAGTAGCGCTGGGTGGGTTCTTCTCGAACGGCAACCGGAAAGGGCCTACCCAGCCGCACACTCTAAGCTTTGGCGACCGCCGAACACCCGAGCCCGCAAGCACCCGACACCGGCCGGACCATCACGGTGCTCCTAACGGTTTTTTGGTTCCCGAGGTAAACGTAAGAGGGGGGATGACCGGGGTTGCTGCCATGCTAGGGGAGCAACCCCAAGGACATTGCTTTGGCGTCGTCGGGAGACGACCTTTGATAGAGAAGTGGGTTCGGATGCGCCGAGTTCTCTCGTCTTTTTAACGCCTAGTGATGGAAACCTGTATCGTGTCGTTGCACGCCCCGCAAGCCGGGCAGATCAGCACGATTCCCAAACATGCCGAAGGTGCACTCTCTCCGTGAGGCGATATCCGCAAGAGCCACAGTGGAACGGCGGAGCCGAGTCGGCGCTCCCAAACAAGTAATGCCCCGTTTGGCTGCTCAGATCCGCAATGACGCGATTTTCAACAGCTCCATCGCACAGCCCGAAGGTGTATGTGTTTGTCATAGGCTGGACTTTCGTCCGCCACTAAGTCTGACGGAAGCAGCCCACGCTCTCAACAAAATATTGGAGAAACGCTGCCTTGTAGGAGGGCGGCGGCACTATGTGGGCGGCGCAAAGACCATAACAGAGGGGAGACTGTCGAGAATCGCCCCTCTGTGAGTCAGCCCGTCAAATGGGAGGGCGGGCCGAGTGGAGTTCCTAAGCAGAGAGTGCCTGAATTGCAGACAAACCTCTCACAAAGAGTAGGCGGCGCACCCGAAACAAACATCTCTGTCTCAACGGGATGGTCTCGCGTCGATTTCCGCTAAGGCTCGATCCAGCCGATTCACATCGCGTGCCGCATAAGGCCAGCCAGGGCGGAATAGCGCGCGGCGTCCAGCGATTCAATCCAAACCTCCAGTTTTTCAAGACGTGACACAACTGATCGCCACCCGCAGCATCGACCCGATCTACGTAGCGCCACACCTTGCAGATAATCTTGCGGCAGAGGGCGAGCTTCTGCGTGGCTAGCGGAAAGGCAATCGCTGGATTTCGTTGCACCGCGCGAAGCGTTCCGCGCCAACTAATGCGAGGTTCACCTCAGCTAGAGGTGCCAGTTTGGCTTCGAATCGCCGCGTTCCAACCTAACGGAGGCAGATTCTCGGACATTGGGTCACGCCAGTGTTTTGGCAGATCACTCCTGTGGGTTCGGCCAGTCTCGTGAATGACAAACGTTGGTGTCGATGGGTTCCGCTGCCGGGAGTGCAATTTTGGTCTGGCGGTGTGGACCGCCGCCGGCGTTGATAGGGGAAGGTTGGCGCCTTCCCCCATTGGTCACTTTAAGCGCTGAGGTGGAATCTGGGTCAGCGCCTCATTCACGGTTTGAGTTGTCGTACAAGTGTAGAAGCGTTCTCTACTGCTTGTAGAGAGATTCGAGTATCGATGAAACCGCTCTGTTTTCCGTTGGGGTGCGCTAATGCCCGGCCCTGTGCTTCTCGAGCGCTTCCATCGCTAGCCCTGCGCTTCCGCGTGTACAAGCTGTGCCATCGTCAAACCGCTTGGATCCGCCGATTTGTTCCGCCGCTATTGCCGCCCTATGCGCTGTGAGAGCGGCATCCAACTCCGCCGCAAGGCTGTGGCATGTGCAAGCAGAGGTCATTACAGTGGTGTCTTAGTGCGCGCAGTTAAAGTGTGTTCATTTTTGGATCGGCTATGCTGCGTTTTGTCCCGACAATCCGCATGCTTAGGAAGACGTGATCCTGCGCCATGGTGAGTTGCCCCCCTCCACCGACCTGAGCTTGGTCCTCGCCGAATTGCACAACGGCCTAATCTTTGCGGAGCTTGCCGCTCACGCCGTCGATGCCGACGGACGCGAGCGCAACCGTTCGTTAGCAGAGCAGTGCTACCGCGCCGTTGCCGAGTACCTCAGTCATCAGCAACCCACGCGACAGTTGAAGCAAATCAGAGCCAAAGCGAAGAACCTCAAAAATGCCCTCCAAAAAGGGTAGATCGACAAGTACGAGAGGTTTAGTTGACCTAAGGAAAACGACTAGACCAACGACTCCTCTTCGCCTCCCAGCCCAATTAATCTTCAGTAATTCTAATGACACTAAGGCCGTGTCGGATGTAAGTAATCATACAGAATAGTACGATTGATAAGTGTCCTGTGGATACTTCAACGGCGCACAGGCACCCTTTCGGTCGCCGCCTTAGGGAGGGGGCGGACGTCGAATCCAATGGCATATGTGCTCTTTGAATTGGAGAACGCCCTCGCGTTCGTCAGCATTGCTCTTGAACGCGAGGAACAGGCCTCCAAGCGACGCAATCAAGAACACGCCCGCCGATGTTACGAGAACGTCCGCAGGCACCTAAAGGGCAACGTCACTATAGAGTTGAGTACGGAAGTAGCCGCCGAGATGCACTCCGTGAAACTCGGACTCCAGCAACTCGGGATCTCCCTGTAAATGCATCGTCACTGAGTGCGGCCGTTCGGGTCACGAACGTCAACAAAGAAACTTTCATACCGCCGCAGGGCGGCAGCCGGAGCCGCGGGATGGTCTGTGCGGGGTCTGGCATGGTGGTTATCGGAAGTATGCCGCGCGGCGGATGGGGTGAACTGGAGCGGTTGGAACAGGAGGCGCGGGCAGGTAGGCGGGGATTGTGGTCGGATGCGGACCCGGTTGCGCCGTGGGAGTGGCGGCTGCAAGTTCGGGCAGCGCGGAACCTTAGACGTCCTGTAAGAATACCTTCGGTCATCGCATTACACTCGTAGAACTAGGACCGACATCAATGCTCTCCCGCCGTTGCCTTGTGTTCACGTCTTTATTCTCCGTGTTCGCTGTCGCGCAGCAACGCCCAGAGTCCCGCACATTCCAAGTTGCCGGAGGGGGCGGGCGGCGTGTCGCTTTGGTGATTGGGAACAACGCCTACCACGCTGATGGCGCAAGCCTCGTCGCAGCCGTTCCTGATGCAAAAGCGGTTGCAGCAGCCTTGCCCGGCTTGGGATTTGAACCCAAAAATATCGTGACTGCATACGATGCAGACCTCTCGGGCCTTAAAGCGGCAGTGCGTAGATTCATTGAGGACCTTGGCAGCGGCGACACGGCGGTGGTGTATTACGCGGGCCATGGCGTGGAGGTTCGAGGGCGTAACTATTTACTGCCTGTTGACTTCAAGCCTGACGCGTCTGAACTGGAGGTCATGGATTCCGCATATGGGTTACTTCTCGAAGATCTCACGTTTGTGCCGGGCCGCACTCCAGAGCCTATAACCAACCGCGAACCGCAACCTGGCGATGTACGAACGAGGAAAGACGGTTTGCGGTATGTATATGTCCCGCCGGGGACTTTTCGCCAGGGGTGTTCAACGGGCGATTCGGAATGCGATGGCGGCGAGAAGCCGGCGCACGATGTGCAGATTACACGGGGCTTCTGGATGGGGCAGACCGAAGTGACCGTGGAGGCGTATAGGCGATTCGTCACAGCAACGGGGCGGCAAATGCCTGGAGAGCCGGCTTGGAAAGGAGGGGAGATGAATGCAGGATGGGCTAACGGCTCAATGCCGATGGTGAAAGTGGGGTGGAATGAGGCTAAGTCATATTGTGGATGGGCTGGTTTACGGTTGCCGACGGAGGCGGAATGGGAGTATGCGGCGCGTGGGGGGATTTCAGAGCGCAACTACGGACAAGCGCTGTCAGACGTCGCCTGGTTTGCCGACAATTCCGGCAAGGAGGCTCTAAATGCAGGAAAGTTGGACGACTATTTTGGTCGTTTGGCCTTGAATGAAAACGCCTTTCATCCAGTTGGCCTAAAAGCACCCAACCGCTTCGGGCTATATGACATGCTGGGCAACGTGTGGGAATGGGTAAACGACTGGTACAGCGAAAACTACTATTCCGGTCCCGATTCGCGTGATCCCCAAGGGCCCCCAAATGGTATGAGTCGGGTAGTCCGTGGCGGTTCGTTTTTCGATTACGCTGCAATAGTTCGAGTGTCGACTCGTTGGCCTAAGTCAGGAACCGGCCACTCAATTGGCTTTCGTTGTGCCGGGGATTAGCCCACTTTACTCTTGCCTTTATGTCGCTTCGCGGGTCGATGCAAGCTCTAAGCTCCCTAGCAGCGCTCTGCCATTCCTGAGTGACTGTACCGGGCAGCATCAGCCAACAGACCCAGGGTCACCCTTGTCCAGATGGGGAACTGTCCACTTCGAGTATCCGCGCTGGCCGTCCAGTGCCTACTTCTTCTCCACGCCCGCGTCCCAGCGCTCGGCCGGCAACGCACCGATAGCACCGCTCTCCCCCGATCGCATACACCTCGAAGACGGTATCTCTTCGCGGCCTAGGAGATTGTTGAAAAACGAAATCTGGCTGATATGCGGTGGCGTGGCCAGAAAAAACTCGCGTATAAATGCCGTAAAATCGATCGCTGGCGCGGTCTGAAGGGTTTGACATCCCCCGCGACTCACAGCCACGAACGGTAGACCGAGTTCTTCAACAAGCTCCTAGATCCTTTCCAGAATGGGTTGTGAAACCAATCCCAGCCGTTGCGGCGGCTTCGAATAGCGACTTCCCCGCCGTCGTGCATGTCCACACGTCCCCTCGAGCATCGCGGAAAGACACCGTGCAGGTGGCCATCGGGATAGGATAACGCCGGGCCGGATTTGCGCCGCCGAACGGCCATCCGTCCGGTGCGATGCATAAAAAATTGAGACTCCAAGCCGGACACACGATTACACTGCGGCGTATATAGTTAACGAGCACGGCAGGACGCTGTGCCGATCACCTCCACCGGACGCCGTTTCGACCGCGCAGCGGAGATCGTCGTGGGTGGTTTCCCAAGGAGACCGCTCATGCGCCAACACGACCTTGCGCTTCAGCAGGCCATCAACGATGTGGCCGCCATCGTAGGCGAAGCACTGGTGCGCCTGCTCTTTCCTGCTCTTTCGCCGCATTCCGTTGACTTTGCAGAGACAGAGAGCCCTGATGGGACTGCTGGTTAACGACCATGAAGACTGAGAACGAGATTCGACAACAAATCGAGAACCTCCGCCTACTGACCACGGCGCAACTCAAGGAGAGATACCGCGAGGTCTTTCGCGAGGAGTCCCGATCCAACCACAAGCAATTCTTGTTGCGCCGCATCGCTTGGCGCATCCAAGCCAACGCCTGGGGCGGCCTTTCCGAACGAGCCCGCCAACGTGCCTTGGAGATCGCGGATGACGCCGACCTCCGCATTCGAGCGCCGAAGAACTTTCTGCGACAGCCGATCGACGACACGCGGACGATAGAGGCACGGCTTAAGCCGGCGCTCGATCCGCGGCTGCCGCTGCCTGGCACTCCGCTAATCCGGCGTTTTCAAGGCAAGAACATCGTTGTGCATGTTCGACAGGACGGTGGCTTCGAGTGTGATGGCCGAATTTATCAATCACTAAGTAAAGCGGTTACCGAAGCAACGGGGACACGCTGGAATGGATTTGCCTTCTTCAATTTGGGACACCGGCCAGGAGTGAAACATGGCAGCCAAGAGTAACGGGGCGGGAGCGCCATCGATAGTCCGTTGCGCGATCTACACAAGGAAGTCGACAGAAGAAGGTCTGAACCAGGACTTCAATTCGCTCGACGCACAACGCGACGCTGGCACGTCATTCGTGCGCAGCCAGGCGGGCGAGGGCTGGGTTCTGCAGCCAGAACACTACGACGATGGCGGCTACACTGGCGCGAACATGGATCGGCCGGCTCTTCGGCGCCTGCTTGCGGACGTTCGGGACAAGAAGGTCGACTGCATCGTTGTCTACAAGGTGGACCGGCTCAGCCGCTCCATCCGTGACTTCGGCAAGATTATGGAAGTTTTGGAGAAGAACGGAGCCACCTTTGTCTCGGTCACGCAGCAGTTCAACACAACGAACTCCCTCGGCCGCTTGACACTCAACATCCTGCTCTCGTTCGCGCAATTCGAGCGAGAGATCATTTCCGAACGCACAAAAGACAAGCAGATCTTGGCTCGAAAG
>JAFEAR010000169.1 GCA_018266335.1 Bdellovibrionales bacterium | reverse complement strand
TACGGTGATGAGCCTGCTCAACGCCATCTACTTCAAGGGCAAGTGGACGGAGGAGTTCGACAAGGCCAACAGTTCGGACGGGCAGTTCGCCGGTCAGAACGGTGCCGAGACGGCCACCTTCATGCGCAAGTTCGACAGCCTCAAGTACTACCAGGACGCGACCTGCCAGGCAGTTTCCCTGCCCTTCGGCAAGAGCGAGCAGGTGGCGCTGAACATCATCCTCCCGGCGGCCGGCACGGACATCAATGCCTTCATCGAGGGCATGGACGACAAGGTGCTGACGGCGCTGCGCAACGGCTGGAAGGAGGACGTCAACCTGACGCTGCCGCGCTTCGAGCTGGAGTACGACGCCAACCTCAAAGACACGCTCGCCGACCTGGGCATGGAGGAAGCGCTCAAGACCGGTGCCGACTTCAGTGGCATGGGCCCGCTGGCCATGCACATCTCCGGCGTGCGCCAGAAGACCTACGCCAAGTTTGACGAGGAAGGCGGCGAAGCTGCTGCTGTCACCTCGGTGGACATGGTGGCCGAATGCGTGCGCATGACCTACAACGTCAACGTCGACCGCAGCTTCATCATGGCTCTCGTCGACAACAAGACCGGCACCTTGCTCTTCATCGGCAAGATCGCTTCCACCAAGAAGTAATCTATCCGATGCGGTAACAGTCGGCGATTTAGTCGGCTCTAGCAATACACTCTAACGGGAAGGCGCCTGTTGCTCGCACAAAATGCAGCACACAGGCGCCTTTTCTAAATTTCTTCACCGCTTTTTTGTACGCCACAACTATTACTCCTTATAGTCTTTTTCAACTTCGGCCCTGGCGCAAGCGCGCGAACACCAGCAACAAAACCACATAATCAAATGACCAATTACAGTTAAAACCTATCTAGGGCAGTTAGACCTTGCTTATTTCTCTTGACATGTCATAGATGCCAGATCCTAAGGTCAAATTACATCTTCTCCTTTATCTCTAAGAAACAAATCCCACCAAACACCTCTCTGCCTCCATCCAAACAAAAACCACCAGCTCACCGAGTGAGGCGCCTGGCGTCTCGGTTTTTGCGGAGTCGGAAACGAAACAAGGTGTAAGGCAGGAAATGGGGCGAGGATGCGTCACTACAACTCAAATAATCCCAGAGTGCTGGAGTGCCCCGAGCACCGCTCCACCGCTCATTTTCACACTCGGGAAGATTGGAAATCCCAATGCGAACCATTCCGAACTTCACCAATCATCCGGTGCTGCAGGCGCTTCTCGATGTCATCGAACAGAGCACCACCAATCACGGCACCTACGCCACCTTCTCCCAGCGCGTCGGCAATCTTCGTGATGTCGACTCCCGCGCCTGGGTCAGCCGCATCGAAGCCGCCCTTTCCGACCAGGAGAAGCTGGGTCAGCTGCGCATCGCTCGCCGCGAAGCACTGCTGCCCTTCATCGCCAATCGCGCCAGCGCCCACAAGGCCTTCCGCGATCTCGTCGGACATCGCAGCCAAATTTGCGACGCCATCCGCCAGGGCTACGAGCTCCTGGACAGCAAGGACGGTAGCATCAGCGACGAGCTGAAAGCGGCTGTGGCCAACAACATCCTCATGGCCATCAAGGAGCATCACCGCGACGACGCCGCCACCGCCTTCAACTGGAGCGACTACGGTCGCACCCTGGAAGACGAATGCGAGCAAATCCTGCGTGACGCCTTCAAGGAGCTCATCGGCACCAAGGTGGCGAGCGCCCATCCGGCAGCCCGCAACGCCTACGCCGAACGGGCCATGTTGTCCGCCTCCAGCGGAGCGTACTCGGTGCATAACAACCACATGGTCCTGCCCGTCTACAGCATCGAGCCCGTCGTCACACCGCAAGACATCGGCGAGACTTTCCGTCGCGACGAGATGCGCTACGTGCCCACCGTGGCTTTCGAAGACTGCGTCAACTCCAAGCATCCGGCTCTGGTCGCCCTGCTGGCCCTCGGTGAGGCGCTGGAGACGGCTATCTCCGACCTGCGCAAGGCGGAGGAATACCTGAGCCGCAACGAGAAGGGTCGCGTCAACGAGAAGGCTTATGCCGACCGCCTGATGGCTGTCGTCAACGGTCGTCGCGACTGCGGCTACGGACACGGTAAGCCCCTGCCCGAGCAGCAGAACGACCTGCGTCGCGACTACGAAAGCGCGCGCGTGGCAGTCGCTCTGGCCATCGAAAACGCCATAAGCGCTCGCAATGCGCTGGCGGAAGGCATGAAGGCGGCCATCGAGGAAGCCAAAGAGCTTTCCGGTCTGGACGGCAAGCCGGTCGAGTACAAGATGAGCATCAAGCCGGAGACCATCGACCGCAAGGAAGCGGCTACCGCTGCCATGCTCAACTGCCTGGCCATGGATTGCCTGCTTCGTCGCAGTGGTCGCACCCTCCTCGCGAGCCTCAAGGATCGCGGCGAAGACATGACCCAGGGTCGCGGAAAGAAGGCGCTTTTCGAAGCCGTCGAAGCCGAACGCGGTCGCTACAAGCGCATCAGCGTTTAAGCAAGAGAGTGCTGCGAAACAGTGCGGCAAGCCCAACCACCCGGCTAAGCTCAACAGCCTGAACTGACTAAGGAGAGCCCGGAGACTGGATTTTCATATCCAATTGTCTTCGGGCTCTCTGCCTTCTTTTATTTGCTTCTGTCGCTCTCAAAATTTTCAAAAATCGCCATTTTACTGCTTGCTATAGTTGTCTAAAATTGAGACGTGCAGCCGGGTTTCGAGGTGACCATGTCTGATTTGCTCCATTTTCATTGCTCCCAAAATGGGAGCAAGATCAACATATGCAGGCATTCGTCATTTCGAAAGACTCAATCATACAGAGCCTTTCGGGCACTCCGAGAAAATCAGGAAGTAAAAAATGCTCCCAAAATGGGAGATCGCAAAAAAGCCCTGATGAGAGATGGTCGCCTCTAATGTTTAGAAAAGGCGCTCCCAAGCGCCACCTACACGCAATAGTAGAAGATTCAAAAAAAAGAAAAGGGAGCCAGTGAATTGCTTCACTGACCCCCTCTTCAAACGCAGTTGGATAGCGCAAACGCTGTCGACTCTTGCGAATCAACAACGCCTGCGCTTCGCCGACTTACTTGCCGTAGAAGGACTCGCCCTTGGCGGCCTTATCCACGATCAGCTTGGCCGGCTTGTAGTTGGCGCCCGCCACCTTCGAGAGGTGTTCGAGCTTCTGGTGCACGGTACGGATGCCGACCTGATCCGCGTAGCCCAGCACGCCGCCCAGGAAGGGAGCGAAGCCGGTGCCGAAGATCATGGCCAGGTCCAGCTGGGAAGGCTCGGTGATGATGCCTTCCGAGAGGCAGAGCGCGGCTTCGTTGACCATCGGCAGCATCAGACGATCCTGGATGGCGCTCTCGGACATCGTCTTGGGCTTGGCCGTGATGGCAGCCTGGATGTCCGGGTTGAGGCCGGTGCGCTTGCCGTTCTCGTCGTACAGGTACAGACCCTTGCCACCCTTCTTACCGAGCAGCTTGTGCTGTTCGATAACGGGGATGATGGACGGCGCCGAGAGGCGGTCGCCCAAGGCTGCGTGCATGACCTTGATCACGTGCGTGACGATGTCCAGACCGACTTCGTCCATCAGCGCGATGGGGCCCATCGGCATGCCGAAGCGCGTGGCAGCCTTGTCGATCTGGTCCGCGGGCACGCCCTCCAGCAGGAGCTGGATGGACTCCTTCATGTACGGCGAGAGGATGCGGTTGACGACGAAGCCGGGGCCATCGCCGGTGACAACCGTGGTCTTGCCCACCTTCATGCCGAACGCCTTGGCGGCAGCGACGGTCTCCTTGGAGGAGGTGTCGGCAGCCACCACTTCCACCAGCTTCATCTTGTGCACCGGGT
>JAFEAR010000168.1 GCA_018266335.1 Bdellovibrionales bacterium | reverse complement strand
CGCCGTGTTCCGACATCGCTGCTCCTCTCTGCTTCAATAAAACCGTGTCCCTTTTTGATCTCAAAAGAACCGGGTGCTGTCCACTTTAGCCGCACTTCAAAACCAATGGCGGCTTCGGCGGCCTCGTGCACCCACAGAAAGTGCGAGCCGCCCTTGCGCGCCGACAACTGCCAGCGCCGCGCCCAGAGAGTCGCCGGAGCCAGGCGCGAAAAACGCTCCAGCCCCACCAGCAGCAAACCTTCGCACAGGCCCGTTTCTAGCAGCATGTTCACCGTGGAGGCCGCGGCGCTCTCGGCCACGCGCACCCAGAGTAGCTTTTGGTCGGCCATAGCCCCGCGCAGTTCGTGCGGCAGCGCGGGCGGATAGAGCCGCGCGTTTTCGCGCACGGAGCCTTCCGCTTCGACCAAAATCCAGGGTCGTAAAATTTTTTTTCCGGACTGACGCGCGAGATCAGTCTTTATGAAATCAAGCGCTAAGGACATCCCACCCCAGCCCGGCTGCGAAAGCATTTCAATCACCATACAAATGTATGGTATATTGTTTTTATGTGGCTCGCAAGCAGCGTCTCACAGCTCCCCAAAGACAGAAAGGAGACATTCTTCGACCGGCTCCTCGGGCTCTCCCCCGAAATAACCGAGGGGCCGGAAGACATTGTCCTCGTTCCCCTCACCCGGGTTGCAACCTACTGGGGACTCCAAGGCTCGCAGGTTTCACCGGTGTTTTTGGCGAAGCTGCGCGACCTTCATTCCGACTTTGGCTGCAAATTCATCTGCGCCCCTACGGCGCCCTGGGCGCTGTGGATTCACCGCGTGTATCCGCCCCAAGAACTTTTGGAGTTTTGGGACACCGACAGTCTGCGCCGCATGCTCACGGCTAGCTCCGTGGCCCAGTGCGAACCGCTCATTTACGATCATCTGGCCCGCGGCGAAGAAGCACGCCGCGCCTTTGAATATTTGCTCGATCACTTGCACGAGCTCGGCCTGCGCGATGTCGAGTCGCTGGCGCGCTTACCGCGCGAAGCTCTGTCCATCCGCTTCGGTGCCCTGCCCCACCGACTTCTGCAGCGCGTGCGCGGGGCCGACGATTTACCCCTCACTCCCTACGTGCCGCCCACGAGTCTGAATCGTCGCTTTCAGCCGAGTGCCGAACGCCTGCTGGGCGCCGAAAATGATTTCGATTTACTGGGCGCCTTTGCCTCCACCCTCAAGGAGTGGAGCCTGCGTTTGGAAGCTCGGCACGCGGCACTCCGCGGTGTACGCGTTACGCTCCGTTCGGAGTGGAAGGACAGCGCAGAATCTTTTTTCGTTACCTTTCCCCGGCCACTGCGCGATCCAGAAAAAATATTTGTCATTCTGCGTGAAAAGTGGATGGCTTCGCTCGAAAGTTTTGTGCGCCGCCACGGCAGCGACACCAACTTCGAAGACGAACTCAGCGAGGTGCTGCTGGAGTCCATGGGGCTCGAGCGCGACACCACGCCGCAACTCGATTTGTTCGATCCCCACCGCGAAGCGCGGGCCGAGGCCTGGGATTTGCTAGTGGGTCGACTCATGGCGAAGTCCACCAAGGAGGCTGGCATTCGCGTGGGCGCCTGGCGACCGCAAGAGTCTTATTTGCCCGAGGACTCCATTAGCTGGAGCGATTGGAATCCCAAAAGCTGCGTGCCCATGATTCAAGAGCATCCGCGCCGGCCCCTTTTTTTACTGCCCCGCCCTCGCGTCATTCGCGACTTACCCCTGCGCAGCGAAAGCGATTTTATTGCGCACCTCGAGGCAGCCGGAGCGCTGGGCTCGCTAGAGCGCATCACGGAACTTTGGGACGACAACGGACAAACCAGCGAGCGCAGTTACGCGCGACTGGGTCGCGAATGGATTTTTTGGGACCACCACCAAAAGCGCGCCTTCGTGCACGGCTACTTTGAACAACCATGATTGAGTGGCTGGGCACCTCTTGTTTTTCGTTTTTGGAGGGTGCCACTCGGCCCCTCGACCTTATCCGTCGCGCCAGCGAAGCTGGGTACGGCGGAATTGCGTTGGCCGATCGCATGAGCCAGTCAGGTCTGGTGCAGGCTCTGCACGGCGCCGATGAAGCACGGCTCAAGAATCCGAGTTTTTTTTATGCACCCGGCATTCGGCTGCACTTCGACGCGAGCGATCCGCTTTTTATTTATCCCCTACACCGGGGCGCACACGCGGCGCTGTGCCGTTTTTTGTCCGCCTGGAGTTTGGAGGGCATGCGCGTTGGCGAGAAGGGCTTAACTCCGCTGCGCTGGCGCGATTTTATCGCCTTCTTGCGCACACGGCAGCCCGCACGCGACTTCGTGGTCATTGCGGTGTCGGGGCGCTTTTATCCGTGGGTCGCAGAACCGAAGACGGAATCATCCGATCGCGTACGCACTCAGGACACGCGCGCACCGGCCCCCAGCTTTAGCGTGCCGCCCACCACGCCCGGGCAAACGCCCTTCTGGTTACTCGAGCTTGCCGAGCTCTGTGGCCGTGGCGCGGAATCGGCACTCTCCTTGGCCTACCCCCTCACTCTGGCCCCCGGCTGCGAAGATTTGCACCGCTGGCTCGAAGAACACAGCGCCAGGCTGAACATTCCACTGCTCGCCACCACCTTGCCGCTTTTTGCCGACAAAGTGGATCATGACCTTTGCGATTTGCTCACGGCCATTCGTCACACTCGCAAGGTGAGCGAGCTGGGTTACCTGAAGCAGGCCAACGGCGAGCGCCGTATTTTGCTGCCGTACGAGCGCCAGCTCTTTGCCAAACTCATTGCGGAGCGCTTCGGCAAAAATCCGCGCCTCAACGACCCCTTCGAGCGCGGCTATGCTCTGGCAGCAAGGCAATCGTTTTCGCTCGCGGAGCTTAAGTATCACTATCCTCGCGAACGAATTCCTGCCGGCATCAGTCCCGCCGAATATTTAGAACGCATCACAATGGAAGGAGCCGCGCAGCGCTATCCCCAAGGCATTCCCCTCAACGTGCACCAGCAGCTGCGCCACGAACTTAGTTTAGTAGCCCAGCTGGGCTTTGAGGATTACTTCCTCACCATTTGGGATATTCTGCGCTACGCACGCGAACAGGATATTTTATTTCAGGGTCGCGGCTCAGCGGCTAACTCGGCGCTTTGCTACTGCTTGCACATCACGGCCATCGACCCCGTGCGCATGAATTTTTTATTCGAACGCTTTATTTCGCTCGAGCGGCGCGAACCTCCGGACATCGACGTTGACTTTGAGCACGAGCGCCGCGAGGAAGTGATTCAAGAAGTTTACCGGCGCTACGGCCGCGAGAACGCCGCCATGGTGGCCTCGTACATTTGCTTTCGTAGCCGCATGGCTTTTCGCGAAAGCGCCAAGGCGCTCGGACTTGCGCCGGCCTGTATCGACGGGTGCGTAACTTTCATGGGCCGCGAAGGACTGGATCGTTTGCTGAGCGATTCGCCGGATCCGTATTTACGGCAACTCTGGCACGAGCATGGAGTGACTCCGCAGCTATGGCGCCGCGTGCTGGAATTTGCGCAGCGGCTGCGCGGCCTGCCCCGGCACGTGGGATTACACACGGGGGGCTTTGTGCTGTCCGACGAAAAACTCAGCGAGCAATGCGTGCTCGAGCCCGCGCGCATGGAAAATCGCAGCCAAGTGCCGTGGGACAAAGACGACGTCGATTACCTGGGCTGGATGAAAGTAGATTTACTCGCGCTCGGCATGCTCACGGCCCTCAAAAAAACGCTCGCGCTCCTGGGCAACACGTCGCTCACCAGCATTCCCCAGGAATGTCCCCAGGTTTACCGGGCCATGTGCCGGGGCGACACGGTGGGAGTCTTCCAAATTGAAAGCCGTGCCCAAATGAACATGCTGCCGCGCCTGGCGCCCAAATGTTTTTACGACATCGTGGTGGAAGTTGCGATTGTACGACCAGGTCCCCTGCAAGGCGGCATGGTGCATCCGTATATTCGGCGGCGCCAGGGACTGGAGGCCATCACCTACGAGCATCCAGATTTAGTGCCCATTCTAGAGAAGACCTGCGGCATTACAATTTTTCAGGAACAAGTCATGAAAATTGCCGTGGCCGTAGCGGGATTTACACCCGGCGAGGCCGATCAGCTGCGCAAAGTGATGTCGGGCTCGTGGCGCTCAAAATCGGAAATGCACAAATTGCACGATCGCCTGCTGGCGGGCATGAACGCCAAGGGCATTTCGCGCGATTTGAGCGAGCGTCTGTACCGGCAAATTGAGGGCTTCGGTGAATATGGTTTTCCGGAATCGCACGCGGCCTCGTTTGCCTTGCTTACCTACGCTTCGATGTGGCTCAAAGTGCACCGGCCGGCCGAATTTTTGTGCGGTCTGCTGAATTCGCAGCCCCTCGGTTTTTATCCGCCCCGCGCGCTGGTGGGCGATGCCGAGCGCCACGGGGTTAAGGTGCTCCCCATCGACATTCGTTGCTCGCGCTGGGATGCGCAGCTGACTCCCGCGCGCGAAGTACGGCTTGGCTTGCGACTCATCGGTGGACTCTCGCGCGCAGAAGCCGCCCAGATAGAAACCCTGCAGAGTCGGGGAATATTAAATGCAAACCAAGCGCAGCCACCGCTGCGCGAATTGATGCTCGCCGGATTGAGCGCCAAAACCCTAGAAAAACTTGTTAGCGCTCACGCCTGTCGCCGCGAAACCACCACCTCAAACGCCACGGCCGACCCGCGCCGCACACAAAGTTGGGAGCTCTTGGAACTACGCAAGGAAATGTCCGTCGCGAACCAAACAACTTTTGATTTACCCCAGCAAAGTCGCGCCAAATCTTTAGACGAAATTCCCGACCTCGATGAATGGCAATCCCTGCTGCGCGACTTTCGCACCGTGGGACTAAGCCCCGGCCAACATCCGGCCCGCTACGCACGCGAAAAGTTTTTTGCCCAGCTGCGGCCCTGGACCAACGCCGAGGGCATCTACCAGCTCGAGCAAAAAAAGCGCGTCTTCGCCTTTGGATTATTAACCATCAAACAGCGCCCACCCACCGCCACCGGAGTTACTTTTCTTACGCTCGAGGACGAATCAGGATTCATGAACCTCGTCCTCTTCAAGGAAGTTTACGAGGGCGCACGCCTGGTGATTGAACAAAGTCCCTTCTTAGCCGCCGAGGGCCTAGTGGAGCGCAGCGCACGCCTGCAAAGCGACGATCCCTACTCCGCCGCCGTCAGCATCCAAGTGCTCCGCATTTGGAATCCCTTCCTAGGCACCCAGCACACCCCGCTCAACGCCCGCGACAAACCCCGCCACTACCACTAGACAAACGCAATTATCAGAGCCGCCGCCCAGAGCGAAAGGCTGGATGTGATCGAAATTCAGCCGGTGCGAGGATCCACACCGCACGCACTTGCCCTCCGCCTTGCGCCAAACCGCGTGCTTAGTTGCACGCGGAATGTAGCGAGTGCGCTGACGCAGCGCTTCGCCGACGTCGGTAGTGTCGGAGCGAGGTGGTGCAGGGATTTGCGATGAAATTTGATTATCAGCATCCAGCTCAATGGGACTTGAGCCCAACTTCTCAGTTTTTGCCGTGGTCTGCCGCACGCGATGCTTCCCAAAGCGCTGCTCCAGCAGGCGCTCTTTACTAAGCCGCGCCATTTCGGTGACCAGCTCGCCAAGACTCAACTGCGCACCCCGCTCACCCAAAAGGGCCCGAACTTCGCCAAGGCTAGCCTTAAGTTCTTGGCTCATTAAAAAGTTAACTTCCGAATGCTCAGTGCTCACTATCCGCTCGCGCTCCCGAGGCAGTGCGTGAGCGGGGCTGATGGAAAGCAAAATTCTTTGCCCCTCGCGAGCTGATTTGTCCTCGAGTTGTTGCAGCACCTCGGTCTTCTGCTCCCGGTTCATAGGCATTTCGGGCTGCGCCTTGTTCATTTCCCGAAAAAAGCTCCGGGCCTGGCAAATGTTGCTAAGGCTCAGTGCACCCGATTCAATCTTAGATGCCACCTCCGGAAGCTCCGACATAAGCCGCATAGCCTGAATGCGCCGGCCCGCGGCAGCCTCCGAGTAACCCAGCTCGTGCACGGCATATTCAAAGAGCGATGGGTACTTAAGATCTGCAAACAACTTGCGCCGCTCAATCTCTTGCAAGTGAGTGTCGCAAGACTTCCATCGTAACCGCGCGCTCTTTTTGCACGAGCTCTTTGGTTGCGGAGAGTAGCTCTGAATCTTTCAGTGCGCGAACCGTGTTCATGCCAAAGGCTATACCATAGGTTTTTAAGGGCACTTTTTTGCGACGATTCAGAGCAAAATTGCACGCACGTTTAAAACACGCAGAAGGCTCGCAACGATGATTTCTCGAGGGAAAAAGTTGTTTTGGCAAAACGAGCTAGCGATCTGCGTGCAGTTGGCAGCCTGCTTCACGCGAAAATGCGTCAATAAAAAAATCATCGAATGTAAAATAAAGTGGGAAATAAATTTCAGATTTCCCGAGCACGTTATCGCGAACCCCTGCGTCGGGGTTTGGAAACTTATATAACCACGCTCACTAGACGGGACGCAGTAGCGACTCGGCGGCGAGACGGCCCGATTGGGCGGCGCCGTTCATGAAACCCATGAATTCTTCGCTGGCATGTTCGCCCGCGAAGACGATGCGTCCGCCGAGTTCGGCTTTGTTGGCTGCCGGAATGAGACTTTCGTACTGGCCAGGTTTAGGGCACGAGTAGCTACCGCGCGAATACGGATTGCTGGCCCAACGCAGAAATGCTTTTTCGCCGGAGTACGCAGTGCGATGTCCCGGCCGCATTTTTTCCAAATCCGCGAGGGCTTTGTCGGGCACGCCCGTTAGACTCGCTCCAGCGCGACCACCTAAGAAGTTGGTCAGAATTCCGCTCGTACCGGGCTGCACGCGACTGGTTTCCCAAAAGCATTGCGAGCCGAGATCGGTAAAAATTTCGCCCGAGCTAGCCGGAAACTCGGCCTGTGCCGTGCGCCACACCCGACTGCGAAAGCCGAGCATCAACTTGGCATTCGTGCCGTAACCAAGTTCCCGAATGGAGCGCAGCTTGATGTCGCTGAGCCCTAATTTATCAATGCCCTCTACTTCGCGAAGCACCGAAAAGGGCAAAGCGCATACCAAACGCGAGGCCTGCACGGTTTTCGTGGCACCCGCCGTGGAGAAAACCAAGCTAAAGCCATCGCCCTTAGCTTTGATAGCCACGAGTTTATGTTCCGAGTGAAGATCCGCCCGCGATTGCAAATTTTTTACGAGCGCCGCGGGTAAGCGACTGTTGCCGCCACGAATGCGCCAGGCTTCATCGGAAGCGCCGAAGAGTTTGA
The DNA here is from genome assembly GCA_018266335.1 of Bdellovibrionales bacterium. Next base: position 19,387 of record JAFEAR010000168.1, on the reverse strand, counting down.
ATCCGTTTTCCGTGGTGGCATCGATGAGCAAAATTAAATTCAGCGCGGATTGCTCACTGGCCTCTAGGCCATACTCGCCCACGTAGGCCACTTCGATGAACTCGCGTACCCAGGCATCGACATCGCTTTTGGCATGCAAATATTCCGCCAAGCTCGTGCGATCAAAGCGCGCACGCTCGGCTTCGGCCGCATCCCGCCGCAAATGTTTAGCGAGCGGAGCGAAGGCCGCAAGAATTTCGGACTCGCGGCGCACTCGGCCGCCGAAATAAGCCAGCAGCGGCTCCACGCCCCGGTCACCCACAAGCAAATTATCGAGCGCCAAACCCAACTGCCGGCAAAGTTGCCGGAGATCCTCGTGATTCGTGTCGATCAACTCGCCACCGAGTTCACAAAATTGTCCGGCGGCATTGAAGTTTGGCGAACTAAACACTCGGCCGCCCCAGCGATTGGCGGCCTCATACACGGCCGGACGCACGCCCCCACGGGCCAGAGTGTAGGCAGCCGTGAGACCCGCAAGGCCTCCGCCCAACACCACCACGCCCGACGCGGCCGAATCGGTAGCCGCACGGGCGGCGCTTAACCAAAAGCCCGCGCCTCGCGCAAGCCCGAGGGCCGTGAGCGAGCCCGCAGCCCAGGCACCCTGGCGCAAAAAGTCTCTTCGGCTTAAGTCAATGATTTCGGGATCTTCTTGAAGAGTGGCAGGATGCAGCGCCCGCTGCAGGAGCTGCTGCATTTTGCGAAAGAGGGGACTCCGAGCCATCCCCTTAAGCTAATTGAAATTTGAACTTGAACAAGTCACGAAGAGGCTTTAAGTGAGTCCCTTCTCGTGAGTGAGTCGTTAGCTCAGTCGGTAGAGCATCTCCCTTTTAAGGAGAGGGTCCACGGTTCGAGCCCGTGACGACTCACCACTTTTTCCCTCAAATTTTGGACTACCAAGCGGTTGGCCGCATCTTCGTATTTCACGCCCTGGTCACACAACGCCTGCACGATATGGAAGACCTGGGCGTGATTAAACGCTCCGTAACGGAGCACTCGCCGCCAAAGGTGAGCTACGAGCTCACCACGCTGGGCAAAAAATTTATTCCGATTATCGAAGTGATTGCGGACGTAGGCCAGGGCCTCGTCCGCAAATCACGTCAAGCTCGCTAGAGCTTAGAAGCCCGAGCTGTTTTGGAGCAGAACTTTCATCGTTCCACCCACGTATTCCAAAGCTCCGAAGGTTGCCCACGGACGCATAGTGCCATCCGGCGTATAAAAATAGCGCTGCTCGAGCGGGACAGCATCTGCAATCACCCCGGGGTTCGCAGTCTTATAAACCAGATACCAGTTCAGTCCGGCGTCGGGAGAGCGATAGAGCACACCATAGCCACTCGCATCCGAGCCTCCGGCAACCAAATCGTACATCTTATCGGAGTTGTCGTTCGCGCTTAGATCCGGATTAAGCGCCTTCAAGAACTTCACCTCGCCAACACCCAAAGTGCTGCACGTGCTGGTCGAAATCGGCCAGGGCGGATAAAAATTGCCCGTCGCCGGAGTCATAGACGTTTGAATAGCCCCGTTCGTTCCGGCTACGTCATCCGCCGAGAAAACCTGAGTAGAAACGGTCGGACTACCCGAGCAGCTCGGCACATAAATCGTTACAAATTTTGATGCTCCGGGAGCTCGCACCAAATCCGATGGCCCATACCAAGCCCCCCCAGGGGTTCCAGTAGTCACTCCGGCTCTCCACTGCGGGGCGGCGCTGGCTACGCACGCGCTCCGCGACGGACATTTGATAACGCCCGCCTGAGTGTAGATGCCGCTGGAGTTCTCCTGCGCCGTAAACGAAAGATAGATGGGCGCGCCTGGCGTCGAAGAAGAGAAAACCGACCAACTGGTCATTTGCATACCCGAGGGAGTACTTACCGACGCCAAAGGCAATTGAAGCGGACCAACCGACTGAGTGGTCACGCTACCAAAGTTGGTGGCATTGCCTCCATCGTAAAAGTTGGTCCGAGTTTCTAAATATACCGATCCGCCCGTTGAGTAGGGTTTGGCGCTGGCAATAAAATCGCCTTCGTAAGCATTGTATTTCCAGGTGGTATCGCTCGAGCCTCGCGCAGCACCGTCGTCCACAGCTCCGCCGATGTTGGTGTAACTGGCGGACGGAGAACTAAACATACCTACGAGGTCAAAAAATTTCCAATAGTAACCGGTGGGGGTACCTAGCGCCGCGAAACGCATGTTGCCCGACAAATCGGGCATCACATAAGGCAAGTCGGAACCCGTGTAGGAAGACAAACTGAAGTCAGTGGAGCCCGTATTGCTCCAAACCAAATTATTTGCATTTCCGAAAGCTACGTTCACGGCCGTCGTGGTGACACCTACCATGTAAGCCAATTTGCGGTTTGCACTCTGCCAATCCGAACCGGAACGAAGCTGCCCCAAAAATTTAGCCGAGGTAGAACCAATTGCGGTATACGGAGTCATGGAGTTATCCATTAAATACTGATAACTCGCTCCGGGCTTATAAACCAAAGTGTAGGATTTGCTAAGTGACGAAATTAGGTTCGCATTTTGAGGCGAGACAATGAAGTTGGGATACTGAACCGCCACAACAGGAGCCCCCAAATTTACGTTGTTAAAGGTTGCCGATCCATTCACGCAGGTTGCGTTGCGATCCATATCCGGCGCGGTGAGCCCAGGCATCGAAGCGGGCATGTGAATATTCACACCCGTTACGCCCGAAGGACAATTCACCCGAATATATGCCGGGTTTGCGCCAAGAGTGACAACACCGTTGGCGTCGTCGTACGGAAACATGTAGAACGAACTGCCTCCGCCACCGTTAGATCCACCGTGTTCGCCACAACCGTACTCCACACCGTTCACGCCGCCGCTACTCAAGGTCAGCGGCACGACCAAGTCCTGGCCGCCTTTGACATCGATGGTGGGCGATTTAGCAATAAAGATGGGCTCCGATCTATTCGATACCAAAACTCCGTTGAGATACATTTTAGCGTCTGTTCCATTACTGCCCGATGGAGACTGACCAACGATTTCAAGCTTTTTAACGTCGCAAGCCCCAGTCAAGCCTAAGTCGCTTTTCTTGAAAGCGATAAGCGCAAACTGACGAGCATCGCCAGGTTGAATAACGAATTCGTAGTCCTTGCCTTTGTCCATGAGGCCAAACGTTGTTCCTAATCCCGGAAAACGTTCTTGAGTGGCCGAGCATACCGTTGAAGCCGTGTCGGGCTGAGGATACTGTTGCATGAGTCCCGGCCCGATCATGCTGATGGCGTAGCAATAGTCGTCGCGCAGCGCGATGTTCGCGCCGGTAGAATCGATGAGCCCACGCTTGACCGTATTCAAACCTGCAGGAGTGCTCTTAGCGTCCGAGCCAAACGCCTTAATTTGGAAACTGATGTTCACCGGCTCCGAAGATTTCTTAGCCGTACACGCGCCAAGACTCGCCGCAAGGGCAATCGAAAGAAGCCGAACCAATTTATGTGATTCCAAAAACGTACAGTTTCTCACACCTCTATTATCGGTCATCTAGAGGTGGAACATTGGTTAAATAATGATGAAGGCGGCGACAACCGAAGTTGTCGCCGCCTTTAGTTCGAAGGCAAAAAAACTCACGGAGCGGAGGGCGCCGAGTAAGACGAATAATCCGTATCACTAGCCAGCGTAACGAGGTTGTTGGTTGACCCCGTTTCGCCTTCTTGCGCCGCAGTTACGGATACGCCGCCCTTGTCGCAAGAATTTGTAGGCCAGTAAAGAATCTGGTTCTTCGAAGCGGCCGAGGTATCGAGCACGAACTTGCCACTGCTCTCTGTGAAGCACTGCTTTTGTGCCTTTCCGGAGCTAGAAGTCATGCTGTGGCTATTGCCGGGCCCCGCCCAGTTGCAAATCATGCCCTTGATCTCGTTTTTGTTGCTAGCCATGGTGGCCACAAATTTATCGCCGAAACCAAAGTAGCCGCAACCCTTACGACTGCCAGAGGTTCCCGATACGTACACGTTGAACACCCGCGTGTGCGAATCACCGTTGCCGGCCTGCCATGCGTAGGACATAGACCCCACCTTGGTGGAGGTGTTGAAGTTTAATACGGCGTGGTTCATGTTGCCCTGAAAGGTTCCGCCCGCGTTGACCTGGTGGCTCGAATTAAAAATATCGGCATCCGTAGCCGACGTGTTCCATCCGCCCGCCAACATGCGCGCTTTGATGTCGTCGCCCGAACGCGAATACTCCACCGAGAAGGCGTCTTTGTTGGCCGTTTTAAAGGTGCCGTAAATCATGCCCGTGTAGCTCGTGGTGGAACTCGCATTATGCTGAACCGTAACGGAAAAGGCCTTGGTGCCATCCGTGGTGCCCGAAATAACGAATTCGGCCGTGTCGGCGTCTGTGCGTTTAACCACGGCGGACGTGATGGTTGCCGGCGCCGCAATTTTAGCGGCCAACTCAGTGGTGTAATCAAGACTTTCACCTTCGGCCGGAGCGGTTTTGCCCGCGTTCTTGATGGTGCAAATAGAAGCCGCCTGCAGCAGCAAGGAAGCATCGATGTAAGCCGAGGCCGCCGAGCTAATGGTGTTCAGCTGCGCCACGGCGCACGCTTCGCCACTACCGGCTTCGGTGTAATTCCAAATCCCTAAGTCGCCGCCCGGCAAGGTGCCCGAGGTGGGCGAACCATCCGGATGCGAGGAGTAGGTCACGTTCGGGCCGTAGCAGTTGGCGCGCGCACCCAAGCTCCCCAGGTTCGGCAGAGTAAAGGAGCAGGTGCTGCCTTCGGCCAGGGCCGTCACGGCTGCCGCTTTAGTTTCGATGGGAGCGTCGGGATCAACTTCGGCGCTCGAGCCCATAGGTTTGTAGGCCGCCATCGCGAACGAAGACGACGACGAGGCCGTAGGCGAACTAACGGCAAAGCCACTCGCTAAATAGCTACTGATACTGGAAGTATCTAGAGTGCTACTGCTGCTACCACCTCCGCAGCGCACCAGTGCCATCGTTGCCCCCAAAGCTACCGTTCCCGTGATTATCCATTTTGTTTTTTTTGCGTTGAAAATCATGCTGTCTCCTCTACAGAAAAAGTACCGGAGACAATCGCATCCAGAAACGATGCCGCTTCCAGAAATTTGACGACCTCAAAAGCAAAGCCCCCAACCCTCCTTACGGAGAGTCGGGGGCTTTTTGATTTAACTAAGTAACCGATCAGTTGGTCGGGTAGGTAACCGTACAGGTTCCGATCTTCGTGGCGTTCGACGCCGAGTTGATTCGGAACTGGTAGGTACCCAGCGTACCGGTTTGTTCGATTCCACAGTAACCAGCTGCGGCCGGAGAAGTGCCGGCAATTGAGGTGGTGCTCAACACACCCGCACCCGTGAAGGCAATTTCCGTAGCACCCGTACCCGTAAAGGCCGTAACCGGCTGAGGCACACCCGTCGGGAAGGCCATAGTTACAGACGTACAAGCCGAGCCCGCCGTAGCGTACTCAAGGCGAATCCAAGCCGTAGCAATGTTACCCGTGCGCATAAAGCGCAGTTCTGTGCTCGAAGCACCCGTAGGGGCCGTGCCGCAAGTCCACGACGGGGTCGTTGCAAGCGATGTGGTGCCCGACTCTTGATATTTACCGCCAACACCTTCTACGAGCCAGTTGGTGCCGTCATAGTAAGCGCGGTAGTAGTTGTTGATACGTAGGTCGTTAGCCGCAATGGCCGTACCGTCCCAGTGCTTCATAACCGTGGCCGTCGTACCGTTGACCGCGAGAGTGGGAGCTGCACCCGTGTTGGTTGCGTGCATCTTGAAGGTCACAACGGCGCCACGATCAAGAGTGAAGCCAGTTTGAGCGAGGGTATAAGCAGTCGCCGACGTTGCCGTCGATGCAAAGCCACCCATGGCCGAAATAGCTTTAATGTCGTTAGGTGTCAGCTGACTCCAAGCCGGAGCAGACCCCGTCGACTTCAGAACGGCCGTGGTCGTTCCAGAGATAGCGATGGTCGCCACTGAAGTGCCCGACAGCGCGTACATCATGTCACCGGCAGTGAAGGAAGAGTTACCCGTACCGCCGCGAGCCACAGGCAAGGTGCCCGTCGCAACATCCGAGACATCGAGCGAAGCCCAAACCGGCGCCGAGCCGTTCGAGCGCAACACTTGGCTGCTCGTGCCGGCAATGGCCAGCGTTGTCACTGAAGTGCCCGACAGCGCGTACATCATGTCACCAGCAGTGAAAGAGCTGATTCCCGTGCCACCTTTCGCGACACCCGCGGTACCCGACAGAGAACTAATAGCAATGTTGCTGGGCGCAACATCAACCGTCACGCCCGTGGCGCTGCTACTAAGCGACAATGCAGTCGATCCGGCCACAAGCGATTTAAACTGCGCCGTGGTGCCATTCAAACCAGCATAGATACCCGTAGCAGAACCAACGTTCTCCACCACACTCAAGGAAGAAGCCGGAGTGCTCCAAGTGCCGTCACCATGAAGGACGTCACCCGCAGTGTTACTAATGTTAATCGTGGAAACAGAACCCAAACCCAAAGCCGTGCGGGCCGCGCTGGCACTCGTACCACCCGTACCACCCAAAGCGATTGGCAAGGTTGCCGACAAGGTTGTTGCTTTGTCGGCCATCATAGCGATGGGAACAGCTTCAATGGGCACACCGGCAAAGGTATCGTCCGCCGAACCGTCGTTGTTATAGTCAACCACCACGTTCATAGTCATGGTGCCAGTTGAGAAGTGATCGGCGCCGAGAGAGCCAGAGCAAGCGCCCGTGCTTCCAGTACCAGAAAGTTCAATCGAAAAAACGCCGCCGTGGGTAGTAATGCTCTGCCAAGTGGGAGAGACCCAACAATCCGAACCGTTGCGCTTAATATAGATCTTGGCTTTGTAAGTTCCATCCGTAACCGCGGCTCCCGCCGAAGTTTTCAGCGCGCCTTGGAAGGCAACGCGATCGAACGGAGCGGTCTGACCAAAGGCCAATCCAGTCCAAGTCATCAGTCCGAGGTAAGTGGCAATCTTGACGTTCTTCATAAACCCCTCTCTTCCAACTTATTGGAAGTTAAGCATACCTGTTGAAAGAGTATTCGTTGAAGCCGATGCTGGGCTTGCAAGAAAGTTAACCGGACCCGAAACCGCTTCGAGTTTTTTACCCGTTGCTCCCGTAATCGCAGAGCCCAAATGAACGCTCGAGAAGGCATAAGCCGCCGGCGTTCCCGTAGAAAGATATTGCACTGTGATTGAAGCGTAACCCGACTTGTTCCCCGCGAAGTCTACCGCGCGGAATGCAAAAGTCGTGGTGTCGCCTGCGGTCATGCTCGTAGTGTATCGAAAACCGCCCGTCATGGAAGTCAAAGTTCCGCCGCTGTTGGTGGTTTCGATGTTGTAGGTATCGGTGCTCACCGTACCGTCCAGCTGAATAGCCGCGCTCGTAACGGTAAAGTCGCCACCCGCGTTCGTGGTAATCACGGGCGTAGCCGGAGCCGCCGTGTCCACAATAACGGGCAAGGTCAGCTTACCGGTCATGACGCTACCAACACCGTTGATCGGCACGAACTCTACCGAGTAGGTGCCATCGCTAATGCTCGCCGTCCAGGTGTAGTTTCCGTCTTTGTCGCACAGCGCTTTGGTAGAATTCGCGGTGCCATTAAAACTAAGTGCAATCGAGCTTACCCCACGCTGGCAAACGCCCGTGAAGGTCAAAGTCGAAGAATTTGTATAGATGTTGTTGGAGCTGTCCTTGAGCCAATCTTTCGTTTCGGCCGATTGGAACGTAACGATAGAAAAGCGGCCACTTTCGGTGGAGCCCGACGGTTCATCCACTACCGTGGCACCGCCAGCCGATTTGGTCGTTACACCTGCTTGTTCACAGGCATTCAAAAGGAGAGTCGCGCTGATAATCGCTAACCCCCATGTCAACCGTACACGTGCCATAGACTCTCCTTACTCAACCCTTATTTCGCGCCGAATTCGTAGGCCACGCCGAGTTTGGCGAGGTAAACGAGGTTCGTAGCGGTCCAAGAGTCGGTCGTGTGTTCGAACGAAGCGGCGCGACGTTCAAAACCGAGTTCCGAACGAATAGACAGACCAGCGTAACGAGCTACCGAGTAATCGATACCCACGCCACCCGTCAGCTTGTTGCTGCTATTCAGTTTGTAGAGACCCGAAGCGCCCATACCCAAACCGTAATCCCAGCCGAGATGCGCTTTGGAAGAAATCGTCTGCGTGACCTGGTAACTTCCCTTGGCCGCCAAACCGATCGTCATATTGCTCAGTTTATCCATCGCGAGTGTGGAATTGGTAGGAAAATTCAAAATCGGAAAGCTGTCTAAACCTAAGCCACCACCCACGCAGGCGCGGTTCTGGAAAGCATTGGAATTAAAACAGTAAAATCCTTTAGCCGACACGTTCGTGACACTGGCATTTGAACTTTGCAATTGGAAATCGCCCAAGTCAGCTGCTGCCACACCCATTCGGCGGTAATCGAAGTTGAACTCCGAAACGATGCGGGGCGTGAACTCCGCTTGCAAGCCAACGCTCGTATCGACAAGGGACATGCCCGAGCTGTTGAATTCGCGACCTTCCACCGTGTCCGTACCCGCCAAGGTTTGCTTCATACCCGAGTAACCCGGGTTGTAGGTAAGCGAACCAATAAGCTTGGGGTAACCCGAGTACGATTTAATCTGAATCGCACTCTGCGCCACCGGCGCGGTTGCCGAAGCCGCCGTTGCGGCGTTGGTCGAGGTCGAAGCAGCAGCGTCTACCGATGCGGGCACCCGACCGGAGTCAAAGCGCGTGCGGCGCGAACTGAAAGCCTGGCTCGTGATATCCGTAGCCATCACTTCGCCCCAGGAACTGAAGCTGTGGCGAGGACGCTCGTAAGCTTCCACCGATGCGGGGGAGCGCTTCTTCTTCGGAGCATCGCCGTTGCCGTAGAGGCCGGGGGTGATGATCTTCGTGACCGGAGCCACACGGAGAGGTTGGTTAGAGTCCTCTTCCACGGTGGGAACTTGGGCCAAGGCCGAAGTTGCCGCCATGAAGGGAGCTACAAAGAGAAGCGTTTTCATTACTGAGCCCTCGACTTAGCCATCCCAGATTCAGTTTCGTTGGTTTTTTCAGCGGAATCTACGGAAGCCGGAGCGCGCACTTCCAACTCTTTCGATTGGATGGCAGGAGGTGCGATCGCTACGGAGCCGGCCATTTTGTGGCAACGTTCCGAGAAAGCCTGGGGCAATGCCTTAAGGGCTTCGATGTCTACCGAGCCGTCAGCGCCCACGTTCATCGGGTAATCCGAGAGGCAGGAGTCGGGGCTGCGGAAGGCGTTCACGAGGGCCATCAGCTGAGCGCCAAGGACACGGTTGTCCTGAGCGATCGTGGCGAGTTGGTTCTCGGTAGCGCAGCTACCGGCGGCCGATTCCACACCGTGGATGGCTTCGTTCGTAATGACCTGCAATTCACGACGATATTTTTCGTTCGTGATGTAGGGGTCGAACTTAATGAGGAACTGTTGGGCCAGTGCCGAGTCGAGTTCGTCGGAGATTTTCACTACCCGACGCTCGATTTCGGTAAACAGTTCAAACTTGGTACGGGCGATTTCACTCGCGCTACCGACCTTTTGCACTTCGCTCAACTTCTTGAAGTTGGCGTAGCCCGGATCGATGCGAAGCGTACGCTCCAAGCCTTTACGGCTCACGAGCGTTAGGTACGCGTCAACAGAGGCATGATCGACGAAGTCGATAATGTCCTGGTCCGTCAGGGTGCGTTTCTTGGCGCCGTCGAAATACTGACAGTCCAAGACGCTCGCCTTTTCGCGAATTTTACAGAAGAGCTCCGCAGCCCTTCCGGGAGGCAACTGGTCCGCTCCCCTCGCAAACATAGGCACAAACGCCGAGAGTACCAAACCATAGATAGTTGCTTTGTTTAAAGCGGTAGTCATAACGACAAACCTCCCTCTTCTGAGGACCTATCGAACTAAGTCGAAAAATTCTTAAGTCCTTTATGAAATATACTTCGTATGGCTTAGGGGGAGTGCGTCAGTAATTCGGTCAAATGGTCAAATATGTAAGGAAAATTTGGCGATGTAGAACGCAGCGGCGCCTGCCAAAGCGCCAACAAAAAAGGTCTGAAAAGCGCTCTTCCGGCGGCTCGTCCCAGTGAATTTCCCCTTATAGAAGCCAAACACCAGGAGCGCCACAAAGGTTAACGCCATAGAAATACTGAGCGCCGAAGAGGATTCCGCAACGACCATATAAGGAGAAAGGGGAATTAACCCTCCCACCACATAGGCTCCGCCAATGGTGAGCGCACTCCGCAGGGCACGCCTGGGGTTCGGCCGCTCCAAACCCAGTTCAAAGCGCATCATAAAATCTACCCATTTGTCGGGCTGGCGCTTGAGCGCTTGCACCATGGGGGCAATTTCGAGTTTGGAGAGTCCGTAGGATTCGAAAATCTCTTCGATCTCTCTTTCTTCAACGTGTGGCTTTTCGCGGACTTCAGACCATTCACGTTTGAACTCACTCGCGTAATGATCAATCTCACTGCGTGCTGCCAAATAACCGCCGAGTCCCATAGCAATGGCGCCCGCACAAATTTCGGCCACACCGGCCGTAACGATGATGTTGCTGGCTGCGGCTGCTCCCGAAAGGCCCGCGGCCAACGCAAAGGGCACCGTCAAACCATCGGCCATGCCCAGCACCGCGTCGCGCACGATTTCGGGCGCGGCGAAGTGCTTCTCGGCGTGATGATCGTGCGGGTGAGAGTGTGGCAAGTTTTTACTTCGCCCCTACCCGCAGGCGCAACGCCTGCAGTTTGATGAAGCCTTCGGCGTCGCGCTGGTTGTAGCGCAGGCCTTGCGAGCTCTCGGCTTCGAAAGTTGCGAGGTTCGGATTGTAAAGCGACTTCGGTGCGCGACGGCCCATCACCTGCACACTACCGCGGTACAACTTAAGGCGCGCATCGCCGGTGGTGTTGGCCTGCGTGTCCGCAATGGTGCGGCGGAGAATTTCGCTCTCCGGAGTGAACCAGAAACCATAGTAGGCCGATTCAGCAAACTTCAAACTGAGCGTGTCGCGCAAACGCATCACTTCGCGGTCCATCGTGATGGACTCAATCGCGCGGTGCGCAGCCTGCAACAGCGTAACGCCCGGCGTTTCGTACACACCGCGGGACTTCATGCCCACAAAGCGGTTTTCAACCAAGTCCACGCGGCCCACGCCATGATTCCCACCGATACGATTGAGCGTTTCCAAAAGTGCCACGGGTCCGAGCGCCTTGCCGTTCACCGCTACGGGAATACCTTGCTTGAACGAGATTTCGACTTCTTCGCTCGTCGCCTGGGCGTTCTCGGGCGATTTGGTCATACGGAAAATCTCTTCGGGAGCCGCAGCCCAGGGGTCTTCCAGAATGCCACCTTCGTAGGAAACGTGCATGAGGTTGCGATCCGTTGAGTAGGGCTTCGCCAACGTTGCGGTGACGGGAATTTTGTTTTTCTCGGCGTAATTGATGAGGTCGCTGCGACCTTCGAACTCCCAGTCGCGCCACGGAGCAATGACTTGAATGCCCGGCTCAAGCGCATAGTAGGTGAGTTCAAAACGAACTTGATCGTTGCCCTTGCCGGTCGCACCGTGCGCGACGGCGTCGGCGCCTACCTTACGGGCGATTTCGATTTGCTTTTTGGCAATGACCGGGCGAGCGAGCGAGGTGCCCAGCAAGTAAGTGCCTTCGTACAGGGCGTTAGCCTGAACGGCGGGCCACACATAATCGCGGACGAATTCTTCGCGGAGATCTTCAACGAAGAGTTGGGAAGCACCCGTGGCTTTGGCTTTAGCGTCGAGACCGTCGAGTTCCTCGCCCTGCCCCACGTCGGCGCAGAAGCACACCACTTCGCAGCCGTACTTTTCGCGAATCCAGTGCAGCATCACCGAGGTGTCCAAACCGCCGGAGTAGGCGAGTACGAGTTTCTTAGGTTTGCGAATCATGTCAGCTTCCTTCATCGATCAGAAAAATTTGCCGGAGTTTATCGAGCACCGCTTTTTGCGCGCTCTTACCCCGGACGGCAATAAAAATCGTATCGTCGCCAGCAATGGTGCCCACGATCTCGGGCAGGGCGACGCGGTCAATGGCCACGGTCACCACGGAGGCGTGTCCCGACTCGCACTTGGCAACCACCAGTGCGTCGCCGGCCGGTTCCAGGCTCCGCAGGCGATGCGGCAGCGCCGTTCCGGCCACCGAGGGAATGGCGTAGTAACCCTGCACTTTACCGATGTTCAGCTCTTCCATGTCCCGCGAAACGCTGGATTGGGTCGCGCGGATGCGGAATTTTTTTAGGTGATCCACGAGTTCCTGTTGGGTGGACAACTTGTGCTTCTGAATCACGGATATGAGAAGAGCCTGGCGGCGTTTTTTTGCTTGCATACGCGCTTGCAGAATTGCCTACGCGGCGGGTGTCGAGCTAGTCAAGGCGCATGTCTCAATCTCTGTGGGGCGGACGCTTCAAAGGCGCGCTCGATCCGGCCATTGCTGTTTTTAACCGCTCCTTCGCCTTCGATCGCGAGCTTTTTCGCGACGACGCCACGGCCAGCCGCGCATGGGCCGGTGCCCTGGGCCGGGCCGGCGTGTTGTCCGCCGAGGACACTCGGAGCCTCCAAAGTGCCCTCGATAAGCTACTTCAGCAGGCTGATTCCGACCCTAATTTTTGGGGCGCTCCCGACCGCTTCGAGGATGTGCACTCTTTTTTGGAATTCAAACTCGGCGAACTAACGGGCGACGCCGCCAAACGGCTACATTCCGGACGTAGCCGCAACGATCAAGTCGCTACGGCCTTCCGGCTGTGGACCCGCCGGGCCGTGGACAAGTCCATCGCCCGCGTGCGAAGCGTGCAGCGCAGCTTGCTGGATTTAGCCGCGAAGACCCCCGAAGCCCCCCTTCCCGGCTACACCCACTTACAGCGTGCCCAACCCGTGCTTTTTGGTCACTGGTGCCTGGCTTACTTTGAAATGCTTCGCCGCGATGTAGAGCGCCTGGGCGATCTACGCAAACGCGTGAACGTGATGCCGCTCGGTTCCGGCGCCTTGGCGGGTAGCTCGGCGCCGGTGGATCGCGAGCAGCTTGCGCGCGACCTAAATTTTGGTGGCATTACCCGCAACAGTCTGGATGCCGTGAGCGATCGCGACTTTTTGGTGGAGTTTGAACTCGCCGCAGCCCTGGGCATGACTCACCTGTCGCGCTTGGCCGAAGACATTATTCTTTATTCGAGCCAGGAATTCGCCTTCTTCGAACTTGGCGATGCCGTGTCGACGGGTTCCAGCCTCATGCCCCAAAAGAAAAACCCCGACCCCATGGAGCTCGTGCGCGGCAAAAGCGGCCGAGTTTTTGGACACCTCATGGGCACGCTGACTATGCTCAAAGGCCTGCCCCTGGCCTACAACAAGGACATGCAAGAGGACAAAGAAGCGGCCTTCGACACCTTCGCCACCTTAGACGTGTGCATGGAGGCCACGGCCGTTATGTTGTGTCACCTAGGTGTGCGCACCGAGCGCATGCAAGAGTCCGCGCAACGCGGCTATTTGAACGCCACCGAAATGGCCGACTATTTGGTGCGCAAGGGCCAGCCCTTCCGCGCGGCCCACGAAACGGCGGGGCGCCTGGTGCTCGAAGCCGTAGCCCGCGGAGTGGAAATCGAGCAGCTCCCGCTGGAGCTTTTGCAAACGCATTTTGCCGGCATCGAAAAAGATGTTTTCGATGCACTCTCTCTAGGACGCACACTGGCCAGCAAAAACGTGCCGGGCGGCACCGCCCCCAACCGCGTGCGCGAGGCCCTAGCCGAAGCTAGACAAAGCCTGGCATAAATTTCGCTGGGGCCTAGCCCATGCGAACCAAACGCCAATGGGCCTACTACATCCGCAAACAGCTTGAGCGGCTTCACCGCGAGCTCCCCAGTAAAATAGAAGTGGCTTTCTGGCGCCGCGACGGCGCGTGCCAAATCGAAGTCCTTGATGGCGAAATTCCCCGACAGCTTTCGCCCGAAGGTCGCTCAGGCTTGGGTGCTAAAGTCAGAGAGTTAGCCATCTGCCCGCGCCAACTTATTCAGGGTCGCCGAAGTGCTTTGGGATGGACCCAGGCCCAGCTTGCTCGCGAAGCGGGCGTATCTCGAGTTCAGCTCAACCAAATCGAACGTGGACGCCGCGGCATCAGCCGTCGCAACGCGCTCAAGCTGGCTCCAATTCTCGGATTGTCTGTTGAAAAATTGTGGGTACCTCTTCCCCGACAAGATCGCCGAAGGGAAGACCCACTCGACCCCGTGTAGCAGTGTAGAAATGTTACAGATGGGAGAGGCGAGTCCTTCAATGCCCCCCAAAAAAAGTCACTCTCGTCTAAAAGCAGAGCTCCAACGGGCCCAAATGTAACATTTCTACACTGCTACACGAGCCTCAGTGAGCTACGAAGACGCCCTTCAGCTGTACGCAATTTCAAGGTAGGTCGGTTTTCCTGTTCAGGCTTTGTCTTCGACCGGTAACTCGAGGCGTGGGTAGAGGCGCGGCACTTCGCCTAGGGCGCGGCCCTCGGGGACTTGGTGCTTGGCGGTGCTCCACGCGGCGAGTTCGGGAGCATCGGTATCGCCCAAGGCGCGGCGCAACTTCAAGCTTCCCTCGGGGAGCACCGAATTCATGACTACGGACAGGGTCCACAGCGCGTCCATTGCGGTGCCGAGCACGGCGGCCAAACGCTCCTTCTGTGCGGGATCTTTGGCCAGAGCCCACGGCTTGTTGTCGTTAATGTAGCGATCGCAGCTAGCTACGGTTTCGGCGAAAGCCGCTAATCCCACGTGGTAGCGGCAGCTGGCGAATTCCTGAGCAAAGGTATCGGGCAACTTGTGCACCGAGGCCAAAAACTCGTTGTCGCTCGCCGTGCGGACTGCGCGTGAAGGCATCTTGGCATCCAAGTTCTTTTGCGTCAGCGTGAGCGTGCGCGCCGTAAGGTTCCCAATGCCATTGGCCAGTTCCGCGTTGCAGCGGTTAATGAAGCCCTCCCATGCGAAGGTAGAATCCGTGCCGTAGGACACGTCGCGCAGCAAATAGTAGCGCAGCGTTTCGATCCCGAATCGCTCCTGCACCACCAGCGGATCGACCACGTTCCCCAGGCTTTTGCTCATTTTGATTCCACTCATCAGAATGAATCCACTCACCTGCAGGCGCTGAAAGGGCTCTAGCCCCATGGCCATGAGCATAGTGGGCCAGTAAATCGCGTGCGTTTTGAGAATGTCTTTACCGATGAGCTGATTGGAGTTGGCCCAAAAATCGGCGCGGAATTTGTCGGTGCCGTAGCCAATACCGCCTAGGTAGCTCAGGAGCGCGTCGAACCAAACGTAGGTCACGTACTTGTCGTCGAAGGGCAGCGGAATGCCCCACTCAAGGCGACTCGTGGGCCGCGAAATACACAGGTCCTCGAGGGGCTGATCCAGAAAACTCAGCACTTCCTTCAGGTAAAACTCCGGCTGCAGCGAATGAGGATGGGCCTGATAGTGAGCACGCAGACGATCGCGGTAGGCGCCCATTTTAAAGAAGTAGTTCGATTCCTTACGAATCTCCGGAGGCGTTAAATGATCGGGACACACCCCCTGCTCGTTCCATTCCTGATCCGTGCGAAAGCGTTCGCAGCCCACGCAATACTTGCCCTCGTAGCTCTCAAAATAGATTTCGCCCTTGTCCTTGAGGGTCTGCAGCACCCGCTGCACCAGGGCGTAATGCGAGGGAAACGTGGTGCGATAGAACACATCGGGCTTCAGACCAATCTGACTCCATGTGTCCTGAAAAATTTTTGCGACGCCCGAAGTGAACTCCAGGGGCGCCTTGCCTTCCTTCTTCGCCATAGTGGCAATCTTCTCGCCGTGCTCGTCGGTCCCAGTGAGAAAACACGTTTCGAGGCCTTTTTGCCTCGAGAAACGCGCCATCGCGTCGGCCAAAATCGTTGAGTAAGCGTGCCCCAAATGCGGCTTCGCATTCACGTAGTAGAGGGGAGTGGTGATGTAGATTTTTTCCGAGAAAGCCGCTTTCATAGGGGGATCATACGCCGTTTCCCTATGGAAAAAAATGCAATCCCCTGTTGCATCACTAAAAAATCGTGTAGAAACGTTCTCAGGTTTTACTGATTTAAGGAGATATAAAAAACCATGGCTAAGAAAACTAAAAAAGCAGCTACCAAGAAGACCGCAAAAAAAGCAGTGAAAAAAACTGCTAAAAAAGCCGTCAAGAAAACCGCTTCCAAACGCAAGCCCAACGCTGCGTTCATGAAGCCCATGATGCCGAGCGAATCGCTCGCAGCGATCGTCGGTTCCAAGCCCCTCGCTCGTACCGAAGTGACCAAAAAAATCTGGGCTTACATCAAGAAGAACGGCCTGCAAGACGCCAAAGAACGTCGCAACATCCACGCAGACGACACCCTCAAAGCTGTTGTCGGCGGCAAGAAAATGGTGAACATGTTCGAACTCACCAAGTTCGTCAGCAAGCACCTGTCCAACGCCTAATCTCGCAAGAGTTTAGTTGTTAAGACGCTCAAGGGGCGCTTCCCGCAAGGGAGGCGCCTTTTGTGTTTTCAGAGGGAAAAATTAGGTTTTACAGAGTGCATCGAAGAGCTCCAGCACGTGCGTGGGTTCCTCGCAAAAAATTAGCTGGTCACTCCGGTGCGGTAATTCCGTAACCCAACCGCACGATCCGCCCACCGCAATCACGTAGCCTCCGCGAGCTAGCGCTTCGGCAAAGGCGGGCCGATCCAGCACATCGTCGCCCACGGCCACAGGAATCATGTTGGGCCGCGTAGCGAGCTCACGGCGTAGAGCCGTGGCCTTAGTAAAATCTTCGTTAATCAGCTCCGTACCGCGCGGACCCGAAATCCAATTCCATCCCTCGGGAGTGGCCTGCATTAAGGGGCGAATACTTTCCATGAGCCGCGGCAAATCAAAGGCCTTCACCGGAGTCAGCCGCAAGCTAGAGGGTTTTACCTCGAGCTTAAATTCCGGATGCACCGAAATAAAATCGCTGGCTAGGGCGGCCACTTCGGGGGGCACCGGTTGACCAATCATTTGGGTCTTATAGAAAGATCCATGCACAAAGTAGCCGTCGAAGTTCAGAAATCCCGCGTGTACTCCGGCGAGCGATTCGGGGCGCCGTCCCGTATTCCAAAAAAAAGCGCCGGCCCGGGCCGCTAAGCACCGCACCGATTCATAAATTGTCTGTGCATCGTAAATGCGCTCTTCCCAAACTTCCTGGTGCGGACAGACCGATCCGTCGTAATCAACGAACCAGGCCGTGCGCGGCATAAGTTGAACGCTTAGCTTCATGGAATACCCGTCACACTATCACGGATTTCTGACGTGCGCCGGCAGGGGCAGAGTTCTAAACTATCCCCTATGAAACATGTAAAAATTGTCGGCCTCGGCGTAGCGTTTTTCAGTTTCGCTTGCGCAGCCCGCGGACAAACCGCCACCTCGCGTGGCGTGGGTACGGGCATTGCTTATCCCGCACCGGGCCAAGCACTGGTGGCCAACCCCGCCGCCCTTGCCGACGGACCCAATCTAGCCGTTACGGGAATGTACCGTACGAATGTGGACTTGCCCTTCGGTTCCGTCGGTTACAACGGCGGGATTCTGGCCGCCGGCGCGGACTACCGCAAAGAGGGCGACGGTAACCTGAGCGCCAACGTCTACGAGGGTGGCGCCGCCTTTCACCTGGGAGCTCTACGCCTGGGGGCCACACTGCGCAAAACAGAAAATGTAAACGATCTCGACGGCGACGTGGGCGCGATTTTTGCCCTAGGCCGCTTGCGCCTGGCCGGAGTGGCCCGCAGCGTGAACGGAAAAGTAGATCGCTTCGATGCCGGTCTGGGCATCAACGTGAACTCCGTACTGGTGGAATTCGACGTTAAAAAGCCGCGCGAATTCGACCAAAACTTTTGGCTCATCGACGCCGCCATCGGAGCGGGCAACGAAATGATCACCGTGAGCGTAGGTTACGACGTTACGTACAACGGTGTAGGTCAAAGCGGACAATTCGAAGACGGCAAACTCCACGCGGGCGTGAGCGCGCAAGTTTCGCACGGCGTGTACCTCGAAGCCTTCTACCGGCCCCTGGCCCAAGAATGGAGCATCGACAAGTGGGGATTCGGCGGCCGCGTGATATTCTAGTGCGGTGAAAATTCCTGCACCGATTGTCATCTTCACGCGCCCCCTCGCCCCCGGAAACCTAGGCGCGCTAGCGCGCGTGATGTCTAACTTTGGTTCCTTTGAACTGCGATACGTGGGCAAGTTCCCCGTTCCGGTCGACGCGCATCCCTCCGGATTCGCCGTGATGGATTGGGCCATGGCCCGCAAGGGCGAGGACATCCTCAAAAACGCCAAAGAGTTTGCCACGCTCCGGGCCGCCCTCGAGGGAATTCAACTGGCCATTGGGAGTTCGGGCCGCGACCGGGAATTCGAAGGCGGCTACGCCCGCCCGCACGTGGGCCCCGAGCAAGCTCTCGCAACCTGCGCGGAGTGGGCAGAAAAATCGCGGCAAGCGCCTGCCGATTTCCGCTGGGCCTTTGTGCTCGGTCCCGAAGCCGACGGACTCAGTGAGCAAGAGGCCGCCCTCTGCCAACAACTCGTGCGCCTGCCCACGGTCGACGAAGCCCCCTCTATGAACGTGGCCATGGCGGCCGGCTGCTTCTTGTACCACTGGCATTTAGTGAACATCGGCTTAGCCACGCTCAGCCCGAGCGCGCCGACCGGTCCCTTCGTCACTCCACCCGGCGAAAAAATTGCGTGGGCGGACGGAGTGCAAACGGAACGCTTTGCCGACTACCTCATGGAAGTGCTCGCACTGACCAAATTCTTAAAATACCCCGACACTGAAAACATCAAGGCCCGCGTGCGGCGTTGGCTGCAGGCCACACCCATTCCATTAACGGAGCTGCTCTTCGGATTCGAAATCGTGTACCAATTGCGCTCGTGGGGCACGGGAAAATTCGCCGCCCGCAATTTCCTGGATAAGAAATAGCACGCAGATTTTCCGACCACGACGTCGGGGTAAAACGCGTGTCTCTTCCAAAGTCAGGGTTCGCGATAACGTGCTCGGGAAATCTGAAATTTATTTTCCATTCTGTTTTGCATTCGGTGATTTTTTTATTGACGCATTTTCGCGCAGACCAGTCTGCCCACTGCGAGCCTTCTGCGCGTTTTAAATGCGTGCGTGATTTTGCTCTGAATTGTCGCAAAAAAGTGCTCTTAAAAACCTATGGTATAGCATTTTGCATGAACACGATTCGCGCACTGAAAGATTCAGAATTGCTCTCTGCCACCAAAGCTCTTGTGCAAAAAGAGCGTGCGGTTACCATGGAAGTTTTGCGGCACCTGCAAGAAATTGAACGGCGCAAACTGTTTGCG
>JAFEAR010000167.1 GCA_018266335.1 Bdellovibrionales bacterium | reverse complement strand
GTTGGCCCGCATGAGTCGAGCATACGAACCCTCGGGGACATCGCCGACAAAAATCAGGCTTCGGTTGTCTTCGTTAATTCCGAGCACGCTCCGCACGACTCCGGTTTCCGCGAAGTTTTCTCGTACGGATAACGGAAAGAGTAAGGCGCTCCCGGGAAGATCCTTGGCCTGGTCACCCAGGTAGCCGCGGTAGAGATCGAGCGCGGATTTTCCGTCAAATTCATAGAGAATATTGCCCTTGGATTTGGTGATAAGGCGCTCGGGTCCGAAGGAGTCCCAACCGCCTTTGGATCCGTAGGCCACCCGAAGATGGTCCCCGTAGAGTCCAACAATGCTCACGAGCCGCGGGCCGATTTGGTCATCGGCGATGACGACGGTTCGCTGGAATTTGTCTCCGTCACCGGCCAGGCCGCCCGTTATGGTTACGCCGGGGGGCAGCACCTGGGTCAGGCCGCGGACGAGTTCACTACCGTTGATGTCGAGACCCGTAGAGAAGATAAGGACATGTCGAAGATTTTCGGTGGGGAGCATTTTTCCTAGGTGCTTGCCCACGGAATTGCTCTGTTCGATCGATTCGCAGGGAAGGGCGGCGATGCGAACTTGGGTGTGCTCGAACTGAACGGCATTGGCGACCACGCTGCTATCGTGCACCCGCGTGCCCGCTATCTCGCCGGCCGTAGAGCATCCTACTATATGGGCTTGCGGGTACCGAGTTTGGAGAGCGCCGACAACCCCAGTTTGCTCGAGGGCGGTCCGATGGCCAAACAGGAGAACTAGTTGGGCTCCATTGGCGGGCAACATGTTGCCTGCCGGTTGCCATTGATGTTCGGCGGTCCACTGCAGCTGCTCTACTTTCATGTTTCTCTCCCGTCATATTTAGCGTAACTGAAAAGGTTCGATCTCCCCGTGAAATCTTGTCGCGTGGAAGTGACATTTTCTTCCCGTTTTTTCCAAATTCCTTTTCGATTAAAACCCGAGTTGATAAAAATGCGAAAGTATTTTCATAATGCAAATTTCTACCGCTAGATTCGTGGTGATCGTTATACTTGAGGTGTGAAAGCACTCGTTCTTATTAAAAACCAACAAGAACGCATGACGCTCAAGTTGTGCTTTTCGGATTTTGCCGATTCCGATTTTCTCAAATCGGTTGAGGAATGTTCGTCGGCTCTCCGACGAGCCAACGACTACGATCTCCTGGTGCTTGATGAGCATGCGGGAAATATTAAAGGGGTCATCGAAGAAATGGTGGTGTTGCGACCACGCAAGCCGCCATTGGTGATGGTCATCCTTTCGGAACGACAACAAAATGATGAAGCCTATTTCCTGGAGTCCGAGCGTGTCGCCTCCTACACCGACTTGGGCGTAGAAATGTTTCTCTATCGTCCCTTCGGTAAGGCCGACTTTGCGGAAAAAATGAGCACCGCTAAATCGTGGATTTCGGCTCCTCCACCTTGGCTGCAGCTTGTGCGAGTAAGTCGCGACATGATTCGTCATCAGCAGAGCGAAAAAATTTTGGTGGGTCTAGAAAAATTACACGCAGCCATGCCCGATGACGTTAATATTGGACTCCTCATTGCTCGCTCCTATGCAGCTTGCCAGCCTCCGCAGCTTGATCGAGCCATCGAGGTACTCGCTAAACTCAAATCGCGTCATCCCAGCTCGCAGCCGGTGCTTGCGGCTCTCGTTGATTTGCAGCTGCAGGCCAACCGGTTGGAGTCGGCCCTCGTGGAGGCCTTTGCTCTGCTTGCGCACAAGGCTATTCCGGAGCATTTGGACCGGGTGATTGGTATTTTTGATGCCCTGGGAGCCCAGGCACCCCGCGATATTGCCTTTTGGTCGCGCCACCTTAATTCCATGGCCGCGCTCAGTTCGAAGAGCATGGACGCGGTTAAAAACTATTTGTTCAGCAAAATTGTGGACAGCGCTAATCAGGCCGAACACGTGGAGATTTGCCTGGATCAATTGCGCAATGCCCCGGCACGCAGCGCTAAGGAGACTCTGGCGCTACTCAATCGTTTGCGGGGGTTACTAGTTTCGGCCCAGGGATCCGATCGTTGGAATCAACCTACGATGAAGCGATTGCGTGTTCGGTTCCATGAGCAAGTACTCGAGCTCGATCCGGGGAGTGGACAAGATCTGGAGGCTTTCGTTGATTTGCAATTGGGCGCGGGCCTCACGCAGGCGGCGGAATCACGCCTACGGAAGGTACGGATGGCCGGCAATGTCGGTTTCGAATACTGCGTGGGCATGGCCCGCTTGTCGCTCGAAACCAATTTGCTCGATAAAGCCCGACACTTTGTAGATAGCGCACGCGCCATGCCGAACGTCGATGGCCGACATAAAATTGTAAGCATGCTTCAACAACGAATTAGCGATGCCGCTAACGCGGTTAAACTAAACACCGGATCTTGAGGGGACGATATGGCGGACAAAGAAAACAACGGAATTTGGATTCTGGTAGTCGATGATGAAGAGGATTTGCGGGAGTCTCTAAAACGTAAATTTGCGCGGCATGGTTTTAACGTAGCTACTGCGGAGAGTGGGAACAAGGCGCTGCAAGTTTGTCAGAGCCACGCCTTTGATGTGGTGTTGACCGACGTACGGATGGCTAATGGTACGGGCATTGAGTTGCTCGATGGACTTAAAAAGCAATTTGGGTATCGCTGTCCGGCGGTCATTTGTATGTCAGCATTCTCCGATCTGACAACGGAGGGCGCCTACCTAAAGGGAGCCGACGCCCTGTTTCCCAAGCCCGTAGATCCGGCGGCCTTGTTGGCAGCGATCATGCATTTCTACAATAGCCGCAAGCAGCGGCTAGCGGCTGCGGAGCGTTCGGTGGCTTAATTTGCGGCTCCGGAGCCGGAACTCTCAAGTTGAAATTGCTCCAAGTGAGTAAGTAGCTTTTCGAAGTCAGTTACAATAAAGGCGAATTCTGAGCGAATTGCTTCGAGATGTTCTGCTCGGACGTCCTGTGGGTTGTGAAGGCAATTCTGCTCGAGCTCTCGAGCGCGTTCACTTAGCACGTGAGCGCCAAGATTGGCGCTGCTTGATTTTATGGCGTGCACTATTTTAATTAGCTCGGACCATTGCTTAAGCATGAAAAGTTCCGTCATGGGTGTCAGGTATTTCGGCATGGTGCGCAAGTACACTCGAATGAGTTCGGCAATTCGAGAATAGTTTTCCGGACCAAAACTACCGGCAATGCTTCGTAGCCGGTTGAAATCCACGTGCTGGCTTTGGAGGGTTGCGGGAATTTCCTGAAGCGCTAGAGATGGAGAGGCTCTGACCTCGCGGAGGGGGAGCCATTTGCGTAGCACTCTGCGCAGGTCCATCACTTCTACGGGTTTGGATAGGTAGTCACTCATGCCGCAGGCAAGGCAGCGCTCGCGATCTCCGGCATAGGCATTGGCAGTTATGGCAATGATGGGAATGCTTTTATAGGAGTCGGTGCGTTGACGAATGGCCATGGTGGTTTCATAGCCGTTCATTTCCGGCATTTCGCAATCCATAAAGACTAGGCGGTAAGGGATGCCATTATCGAGCGCCCGTAGCGCTTCCTGACCGTTGTTTGCAACGTCGGCGTTGAAGCCAAGTTGGCCAAGCATGTCGATGGTGATCATTTGATTTACTGGATTGTCTTCGGCGACCAAAATGCGATCTTCGTAACTCTCTTGCTTGGCTGAACCGAGTACCGTTTCCTCTTCTTCGCTGGTAACCCAGGGCGCGGCCACTTCTTGCTCCGGAAGGTGGGCGGTAAACCAGAAAATTGAGCCCTGTCCCATTTGGCTAGTGACGCCAATCTCTCCGCCCATCATTTCAACGAGGCGCTTGGAAATGGCCAGACCCAGGCCGCTACCGCCAAAGCGTCGCGTGACGTCCGCGCCGGCCTGGCGGAAAGATTGGAAGAGGGTCTTTACGGCTTCGGGCTTAATTCCAATACCCGTGTCCTCAACTTCGAAACGAAGATTGGCTTGGGCATTGTGAATTGGAAAGACGCGAATGGTTACGAAGCCCTTAGCAGTAAATTTCAGAGCATTGCTTACTAGGTTCAACATTACCTGCGCCAAGCGGGTCATGTCGCCTCGGACAAAACGTTTGATGGCGGGATCGATCTGAAGCTCGAGAGCGATGTTCTTTTGTTTGGCTTGGTAATTCAGGGCGCGGGTAACGCCATGAATGGAATCCTGAAGATCGAAGACCACAGACTCAAGTTCCATTTTGCCCGCTTCGATTTTGGAGAAATCGAGCAAATTGTTAACGAGCATTTGGAGGAGTCGGCCGGAGCGTTCGATATCCTTGGCATACTCTAATTGTTTTTGTGGACTTGAGACCGTGCCCATAAGGCGAGTCATACCTAAGATGCCGTTGAGCGGCGTGCGTATTTCATGACTCATGCTCGAAAGCAAATGAGCCTTTTCCTCTGCCGAGCGTTCGGCGCGGTCTTTCATCTCGGTGAGTTTCGCCTCGGCTTCGCGTAGGGAGGCAATGATGCGACTCTTGTCCTCAAATTCATAGGCTTGCCCCAGGGCGGAGGCGAGCACCCCCACTAGGAATTTAAGCGTGGTCACATGGGCTTCGGTAAAATACCCGGGTTGTTTGGAGCAGGCTTTGAGCAGGCCAATCTGTTGGTCTCGGTGTTTGAGGGGCAGCACGATCATAGATCTTGCGGAAATTTTTCGGCAAGCTTCGAGATTCACTCGCCGATCAATTTCGGTGTCTTCGCACAATAGAATAGTGTCCGTTTGTAGGGAAAGCCCCGAAAGGCTCTCGCCTAGGGGGAGGCGCAAGCCCAAGAATTTAGCAACGATGCCATCGGCCGCTTTGTAGACCATGTCGTCGCCCTCGAGAATCTCGACGACGGCTCCGTCGGCGCCGGTCAGCTGCATAGTCTGGTGCACAATGGTGTCCATGATGCGACTGGAATTGAGTTCAACCGTGGCAATAGCGTTTTGTGCTTCCAGTAAACGCGTTAACTGCAATTTTTGCCGAATAAGGTACTGGTTGGTGGAGAGGGTTTCGATTTCTACTGCTATTTGTTGCTTCCGCCGACGTTCGGCGAGCACCAGGGCGACGACGGTAAGTAAAACAGAAAAGACGCTCACGCTTAGAGTGATCCAACGATTTTCCTTAAGTACGTGATCCATTTGGCGAGCCAGTTCGTCGATTTGCGCTAGCTCATTGAGTTCGAAGGCATACACGATGGTGCCGAAGGTACGGGCGAGATTCTTGCTCTCTGTAGGAGTGGAGGTGGCGATAGAGTCCAGGCGTTCGGAGGCCAGCTGTTTCAGTTGGGTG
Source organism: Bdellovibrionales bacterium (assembly GCA_018266335.1). The sequence continues at coordinate 114 of JAFEAR010000167.1, read as the reverse complement.
ATGTAAATCTCTTCGAAGGGCGACGGGTTGATGCGTTTTTCGAGGTCTAGAAGGGAGTCTTTCGCCTTTTGGGTGGCGAGGAGATAGTTCTCGCGATCTTCCGCTTGGCGGGTG
>JAFEAR010000166.1 GCA_018266335.1 Bdellovibrionales bacterium | reverse complement strand
CCACCGGCAGCAGCAGATACTCCTGGTCCCGCCCCGTGAGCAGCACCGGCTCCGCCACGCCCTGACCTTCCAGGGCCTTGCTCCCCTCCCGCTGGAAATACCGCAGCGACATGGACTGCATGGCGGCCTCCCAGTTCATTGTCGCCGTTTCGACGACAGGCGCAAGTGCCGAATCACCCAAGAATTCAGACCCGGTGACGCTCAATCCTTCGCCACCACGGTGTCGTACAGCCCAAAATGGGTAAGCCCTTCGTGGCTCTCGATTCCCGTATAAGCGAGAGAGGCATCCTCATAGCGGCGGAAGGCGAATACGGCCTGGTTCATCTGCTCGGTGTTGAAAACCTTCAGCCGCACCAGGAGGTGGAAGTCCTCGACGGTGAGCCCGGTGACCGTGCGGAACAGTTCGGGCTCCAGCTTCGTGATGACATCCTGTAGGGTGTTCTCCCGGAAATCCGTCAGATACATGAAGGCTGGGATGCGCGTGGCGAACTTGATCAGCTTTTCTTGGACCAGCTTCCGCTTGGATTTGAATTCCTTCTCAGCCTCCGTGAGCTTCGCCTGTTGTTTTGCGGTCAGGTCCTTATCTTTAGCCTTGTTCTTGAGGCCTTTGACCTCTTCACTCTTGTTGATGATGGTCTGGATGACATCAGAGCCAAGCGCGCGCCAACCCTCGATGCGCTCCACCGCGGCCATCGCCTCCGGGTTATCGAGGACGCGGCGCAGGGTCTCGTTGTCCACATTCACAAGCAGCGCAGACTGCCACTTACGGGCCAGGAGCGTGGCCGATGTGCCCGCCATCGCGATGTCCAGGATTCCGCCCGCATCAATCTGCGTCATGTTGGCCCCGTCGTACGCCAGCACGGGCAGGAAGGACACCAGATCCTTCACCGCGTTCTCAGGGTTCAGTTCGTTGGGTGAGAGCTTGATGCCGTACTCAGAAAGCTGGCTCAGCGCCCGCGTGGGCGCGAAATCGAACACGAAGCACACGGGCTTCAGGATGTCTTCCCGGTTCGGGTCATCCCCGTCCGGGTTCTTGATGGACCAAGGCGACTGCACGCGGAACGCTGCCTGAAAGTAGGTCTCCGGCGACTTCAAGTTGCGGAGCATGAGGATCGAGGACCACTGCGACACCGTCACGCCGGTCGTCAACTTCCCACAGGAAAGCGTGATGGTCTTGGTTTCGAAGCCTTCCCCAATGGCTTTGCGGACTGGTGGCAAGGCCTCCAGTCCAATGCCTGCGCCTGCGCCCGCCGCGAGGATGACCTTGTATTCGTGCCAGAAATTGTTGTGCTTCGCGCCCAACAGGTTCGCCATCGCATGGCAGGACGCCACGCTCGGTAGGAACCAGAACGAATGCTGAAGGTACGGCAGCAGGCGGGTGTCCGAATAGGGGAACGGTGGCCGGGTGCCGGTCTTGAGGCTCTCGACCGACTTCGGGGCGTAGGAACCCCGGATGATGTTCAGCCACTTCTGGACCTCGTCCGGGTGCTTGAACTGCGCGGATTTCCCGGTGCCGGTAGCCGCGAAGAATTCATTGAGGTCGAATTCGTCGAACTCGCCCCCGCTCGCAATGGCGAGAAGCTCTTCAGGCATCTGGTAGGTGAGCAGCCGCAGCTGCGGCAGCGCGCCGTAGGGATTGCGTTTCCCGGCATGCTCCGTAGCGAATGCCTCTTTGGCCCGCTGCTCATCGGTGTAGGTCCAGTTGAAGATCTGTTCCTCGATGAATTCGCCCGTGGCCAGGGCCCGGAAGGGGGTTCCGGACATATAGAGGTAGGCACTGGTCGTGATCGGAAGGAACTCCGCTTCCTTCTCGGAGAGGACGCTGAGGTCCTCGTTCATCTCCTCCAGGCCATCGGCGAATTCGAGCTTCGCCTCCTTCTTGGCGTCCTTCGCGTCCTCACCCTCGAACAATTCCTTGGCCGTGTCGCGCCACGCGCCGAAGTGGTACTCATCGAAGATCACGAGGTCCCAGTTGAGGGCATGGAGCCATTCATTCTTCGCCTTGATGTTCCCCGCATCGTCCCGCCCCAAGAGGTCCTGGAAGGACCCGAAGTAGACGAACGGTTTGGTGGGGTCCGCCTGGGTGGGGTCCGCATCGGAATGCCTGGAGCCGTACTGCCACCCTTCAAAATCCACATGGGATTCGAGGTCGGTCTTCCAGGCGTCCTCGACGGCGGGCTTGAAGGTGATCACCAGCACCCGCTTCGCGCCTAGCTTCTTGGCCAGCTGGTAGGCGGTGAAGGTCTTGCCGAACCGCATCTTGGCGTTCCAAAGGAAGCGGGGCACAGCCTCCTTGTCTCCCTCCCAGATGGACTGGAAGTAGGCAGCAGTCTTCTCCACGGCCTCCGCCTGCTCCTGTCGCATCGGGAAGCTCTCGTGATGCGTTCCCGTGAAGGTCTGCCCACTGCGAAGCTCGGTGAGGACGGTCTGGACATCGGCCACGGTACAGCGCATCCATTCCAGCTCGGTGTTCTCAAACCCCTTCTCCACTAGGGCCGCGCGCACCTCGTGATCAGAGAAGACCGTCCCGTTCTCCCGAACTCCGGGTTCATCCAGGACGATCT
>JAFEAR010000165.1 GCA_018266335.1 Bdellovibrionales bacterium | reverse complement strand
TGTGAGCATCGCACGGCGCTCCGAATCCGGGCTTGCAGCCCCAGAGGAAGAGCAAGCCGGCGACGTCCCAGAGATCGAGGTTGCGCAGGGCAGTCCGGCTACTGTTGAAACCGGCACGCAGCTGCTTGAAGTCGGCCTTTTCTTTCTTTTCGTCGATGAGCTTGTAAGCACTGACGACGACAAGTAGCGGCGCGAAGACAGCGATGGCCGCGCCGATGTGCAGGGCGTCGGCCGGTGCGTACTTGTGGCAGAGCCAGCCGCCGATGAAAGCCGCAGCAATGTTGGCAATGTTGACGAAGATCGTCTGCACACTGCAGAACTTGCTGGCCAGCCCCGATGTCTTGCCGTGTTCGACGAGCAGAGCCCCGCAGAGTGCGCTGGAAGCCGCCATAGCCACGACGATGACGAAGAGGGCGACGATGATCTGACCGGGGGCGGTGATCGTCGTCAGCGAGAGCATGGCCACTGTGGCGGCGAAGTTGAAGAGGAACAGGTAGCTCTTGCGGCGATAGCCAAAGAGCGGCACGCAGTCGGAGACCAGACCATAGATGGGCTTGATCACCCAGGGGAGACCAAGCACGGCCAGGTAGGCCGTGACCTGGGATGTCTGCCAGTGCAGTCCGTCCATCAGGAAGTAGAAGAGCGGCTGATGCAGAATACCCGAGAGTTGCGCGCAGCCCTCGGCGATGTAGACGAGAGCAAAAAACCACATGAGTTTGGTGGCAGTTTGTGAGCTGCCGCCAACGCTGCCAATGCCTGGCAGAGTAGAGCGGATTTGCATAAGCATCCTCAATTTCTTTAGAGGTTAGAGAAATGGAAGACCGCGACAAAAATGCTTGTACTGCGCTCAGCTAAATCAGCTCAGCACCGTTCCAAACACGTGATCATCTGAAGACCAATGCGTTCAAAGTTTCGCCAGTGCAAAACCGAGTCTGCTAAACGTCCTTGTCGGGCGCGAAGAGATTGAAGGAATTGATTTGCAGATGCTTGTCGAGGATTCTTCCAGGAGACTTTCAAGGTGAATAGATAGAAATCACCATAGGCGTTTAAATCAGGCAAAAACAAATGAGAAACGTGCCACTTTTCAACCTCGTATAGCTCAGCCAGTTGGCGCTAACCAGCCTTTTCCCATCGTTTTAGAAATCGGTTACTTTCCCCACAAAACTTCAAAAAACCGCAAACCTAATGAAACCTTGGAAAAGCTCATGATGCTTGGATTTATCTCATTAGGATTTAGTGGCTCTGAAATCTTAGTTTCAAGGCCTCATTGTTTCTCTAAACCCACCAAGCAAACAAATACCCGCGTCAACCAAGCTATCGCCTCAACTTCCCTGCCACCTTTTCTGACTAGCCATCAGGAGTACGGGCGCGCAGAGTCTGTTCTTGAACGCATCAACAAGTTCTTCTCGAATGGAGTCGAATATGACCACTCCTCAGACTTCACCTATCTGGAATGTGAGCGTGGACTACTTTCGCAACATCGACCGTGTGCCAAACCTTTCGTTTGCTCGCGCTCTGATGCTCCTGCTCAAGTCCTCCACCCTGCAAGTGCGCGCCACCGCCCCCAAAGGCAGCCGTGCGCAACTCTCATCGGAGCAAGCCAATCGCATTCGTTCCGACGTCGCCAAACTGACCGGCATCGAGACCACCTCGGTGGAAATCGTCGAAGACTTCGCCCCCGGCGCCCTGGCTGTGGACAACTTCCCGAACCCCAAGCGCAGCGACATCTCCTGGGTCGTACCCATGGACGAGCGCGGCTTGAACACTCGCGGCAAGGGTCCCATCCTCGTGCCTTTCGGCAATGGCATCTCGGCCATGCGCGGTTACAACCTGGCTGCTCAGCTGGTCCTGGCCGCCAACGCCGAAGGTGGTGAAGAAAAAGCCTCCGTGCTCTTCTACCACACGACCTGGAAAAACCCCAGCGTCAAGTCGGAAGAAGCCGCTCAGCACATGTGCCCGCAGGCCGTGGCCATCCGCAACTTGCTGGAAAAGGCGGCCACCGACGCCGGCGTGCCCTTCACGACGGTCATCCAGACCGCCGACGATGTGGCCGATGGCATCCTGCATACGGCGCTGATGCACCAGGCTCGCCTGATCATCATGCCGCAGAGCAGGATGGTGGAGGTCGGCGATTACTGCTTCCGCGTCATCGCCAAGTCGCCGGTGCCGATCATCGCACTAGCCAAGTCCGCCGTGGGAGGTGTGTGATGTCAGCTTTCAAAGCCATCTCCGCCTTCAAGCTCTCTCCTGAGCTCAAGGCGCGACTCTTCAACCCCTATGTGGCCATGCTCATTGTCCTGGCCATGTACATCGTCAAGACGGTCACCAAGCTGACTGCCGTCTACATCACCAATTCACCGGTCTTCACCTCGGACGGCTTCCACAACCTGTCGGACATCCTGCAGGCTGTCGCCGTCATGATCGTGGTCTACATGGCCCGCCGTCCGCCGAGCGCCGAGTATCCGCTGGGCAAGCGCAACATCGAGTTTTTCTCCTCGCTGATCATCGGCATCAGCTTGCTGGTCCTCGGCCTGGAGTTTGCTCTGCAATCAGTGGTGGGCATCCTGCACTACCTGCCGTCCATGGACGTGCTGGCGCGCAGCTACCTGCCCCTGCCCGAGCACAAGATGCTGCTCTCCGACTCCACCACCTACCCCTGGCTGATCGGCATCATGGCCGTCTCCGGGGCGCTCTCCTGGGTGGTTTCTCGGTACCAGATCGCTGTCGGCAAATCCACTGGTCACGCTTCGCTTGTCGCTGACGGCGAGGAGACGGCCAGCGACGGACGCATCGAGCTCATCGCCCTTCTGGGCATCATCAGCCAGCCGCTCTTCGGCGCGCCCTGGCTGGAATACCCGCTGGCCCTGGTCGTCGCCTACCTGGTTCTGGGCACCGGCAAAGAGCTCTTCATGCAGGCCTTCCGCACTCTCTTGCAGCATGCTCTGCCGCAAGAGGTCGAGGAGCAAATCCGCACCATCACCCTCGACGTACCTGGTGTCAACTCGGTCGGCGAGCTCAAGACCTTTCAGGTCGGTCAGGTAGCGGTTTGCTTGCTCACCGTCCGCACCACCCTCGGTGCGGAAAAAGTGGCCTTTGTGCGCTACGGCATCGAGCATCGCCTCAAGGCTTTGCTGGAGGAGTCCGGCTTTGTCGGCTCGGAGATACACCTCAAGTTTGTCGGCACCGCTCTCAAGCGCTATCGCATCGCCTACGCGCTGCGTCGCGAAGAAAATAATTCTCTGCACGTGACGTCGTCACTGGCAGAGACCACCCATCTGGCTATCTGCGACGTCGAGGACGGTCACATCGCCCGCGCTCGCATCGAAGCCAAACCGGCTGACCCACTGGCTTTCTTGCAAGAGAAGCTGGTGGGCAGAATCTTCTTCTTCGGCGCCCAAGGAAAGGCTGAGGAAGAAGCTCTCCCCGGCATCACGGTGCAGGAATCCACCGTGGTCATGCCCGAGCTTCTGGGCATCTAGTAAGTAAGCGCGCACAGCGGTCATGGCGCCGCGCGCTGAAAACCAGCGGCGAATACCTAGATTCCAATTCAACTCGTCCACAATCCACAAACAAACCCTGAACCCGAGAAGGAGGTTTCATGACTTTCCACATCGCTCAGCGGTCGCGCAAGGGTGCTGTCTTCTAGCACCTCACCGCGCCCCGGCTGTTGATTTCCCCGCCCTGATAAAGCGGTCTTGCACAGGCGAAGTGCAAGAAGCAGTCGGTAAATGCCGGTGCGGTGCAACCTATCAAAAGGAGCACTGCACTATGTCTCGTTCTTATCGCCACACGCCTGTGATCGGCAACTGCTCGCACAGCGACAAGCCCGGCAAGGTCAACGCCAACCGCACCCTGCGCACCCACGTGCGCCAGGCTCTGCGCACCTGCGGCGACTTCGAAGGGCTCATCCTCCCTCACCTCCGTGAGGTGTCCAACGTCTGGGACTTCCCCAAGGACGGCAAGCACCGCATGGACCCCAAGGGCGAGTACTTCGCCAAGTACATGCGCAAGTAAACGAGGGGCGGCCTCCGCTAGCAATAGCTGGGGTCGCCCCTTTTCTCGGCGTCTTTTTCACAAGGACTCTTATGTCTAACCTGACAAAGAAATGGAAGTTTTGTCCCGTTTGCGCGAGCGCCCTCGGCACCAAACAGGTGGAAGGTCGCGGCAAACTGGCTTGCACCAAGTGCAGCTTCCTCTTTTACGACAACCCCATCCCGGTCGTCGCCGCTCTCGTACTCACCGAGGGTGGTATCGTCCTGGTCAAGCGCGGTGTCGAACCCTTCATCGGTGGCTGGTGTTTGCCGCGTGGCTTCATCGACACCGACGAGCGTCCCAAGCAGGCAATCGCCCGCGAAGTGCGCGAAGAAGCCGGTCTCTACGTCTGGCTCAAGCGCATTCTCTGCCAGTGCAATCCCAGCCCGGCAGACTTTCCTCTCAACCAGGTGACCACGTTTTTCCTGGCCACTCTGCGCGGCGGGCAGCTGCAATACGGCTCCGACTGCCAGGATGCGCAGGTCTTCCCCTTCGACCAGCTGCCGCCTCTCTGTTTCCCCACGGACGCGCAGATGATCAAAGAGTGGCAAGCCGGCTCCCACGGCACCATCGACACACCCGTCAATTTCCCGCAGCGCTCGACCTTCCTGCTGGAGGGC
>JAFEAR010000164.1 GCA_018266335.1 Bdellovibrionales bacterium | reverse complement strand
CACCGCCAAACTCCGGCACTTCCACTACCGACGTCGGCGAAGCGCTGCGTCAGCGCACTCGCTACATCCCGCGCGCGGCTAAGCACGCAATTTGGCGCAAGGCAGAGGGCAAGTGCGTGCGGTGTGGATCCATGCACCGGCTGAATTTCGATCACATCCAACCCTTTGCTCTGGGTGGTGACTCGAGCCCGGAAAACATTCAGCTGCTCTGCGGTTCCTGTAATCTTAGGCGCGGCGTTGTGACTTTTGGCGTTCGGGCAATGAGGCGGGGTTTAGGCTAGGTCTGTACCTACTTTTTACATGGCAGGACGACGCTGGCGCCCCGACGCATTTTCACCGTGGCCTGCGTTACTCCGGCAATGCCGCCGGAGATTTTTTCTATGCGGTACTGGCCCACTCGGCAGTTGAGTTCGGGCACCATCATGTCCACCGAATTTTCGGACCCCTTGGGGGCCGACAGGTTTTTGCACTTGCCCTGAGCCTTTTCTTTTTCGCCGGCGAAGGTGATTTCCTTTACCGTAGCGGAGGTCGCGTTGCCGGTGGTTTCGAAATACACGGCTAGGCCGGCGTCGGCGATCTTGGGATCGGCACAGCGAATGGTTCCGGCGGGCAACACCTTGGCCTGGGCGAATTGAGCAACGGCGAGCAGGGTTAAGAGCGGCGCGAATGGTAGCTTCATGCGCCCATCATGCTCGACGGCTATTTGTTTGCAAAGCCGCTCTGCTCCAGGGCGATGATGCTTTCGAGTGACTGGTGATGAAACTTGGCGCAGATCTCTCCGAGCGGGAGAATGAGCTCGGGGTTCACGGACTTATGTATGCCGCGCAAATCAAATTCGAGGTGGGGGTGTTGGGCCATGAAGTTGGCAAAGCTGTCGGGAATGACAAACTCGGCGTGCTCAAAGCCTTCCGCAAAACGCGCGCCCGATTTAGGGGCGGGAATTTCTATACAGTAAATATCTCGCGTGCCGACACGCAAGGGTTGATCGAAGCGGTAAGTGGCAATGGGGCGGCCATCGATGAGAGCTTCGCCCAGCCGGCGTCCATGTGCGGACCACTCGCGTTGACGTTCGTGGTAGGCCGTCAGAGTTTCGACACGGTAGCAAAGATGATCCAGCGGAAACGCTGCAACATTCACGCGGGCGCGCTCCAGGCGAACTAAGAGATCTTCAACAAATGCCGAGGCTTGCTGATGGAGTGAATCGTTCATAAGCCCCTTATGCCAGGCCGCGAAAGGGCGACGAAATCAAAAATTCTGTCCCTTTGCGAAACGAAAAATGACCCTGCAGAATTTTTGGCATCCCGGTCCGTGCAGACCCGCGCGCATAATCGAAAGTCCATGGGAAAGAAGTCAAAAGCAGCTCCGCCCCGTTCATCCGAGAGCGTGGTTCTTACCAAGTTTTTTTTCAAGCTGCTGGCGGTCTACGTAGTTGTAAACACCATTGTGCAGATTGCAAAAAAGCCCACGGAACTGTTGAGTCTGCTGGCTTTTACTCAAGCCAAAACACCTCCGCAGACGTGGCGTTCGTACAAAGATTATTTCGTTGATTACTCCACGCCCATTGTGAGCGCTCCGTTGTTGGCCGCAATTGCCCAAGTGGAGAGCGGGGGAAATCCGTGGGCGAGTCCGCCGTGGCGCTTTCGCCTGAATTCCCGTCCCTTTGAGGTTTACGGACCCATGACGAGTGCGGTGGGCTTGTATCAGTTCCTCGACGAGACCTTTAACGATGCTGCGGCGAATGGAAAGCGGGTGGCGGGTGGCTCTATTTTTACTCGTCTTTCGGCGCAGACTTCCACTCAAATTGCGGCTGACTATTTAGACCGGGAAATTCGCAACATCCTCTCCGAAGGGGAGATCCGTCGCCTGGGGCCCGAGCGGCTCGATACATTGGCTGCCGTGATTCATCTTTGTGGAAAGCAAAAGGGTTTGGTTTTTGCGCGCAGCAATTTTGCGTGGAGTCGGGTGGGTAGCTGCGGTGCGCATGATCCGCGCCGTTATGTCGCGCAGGTGAATGAGTACAAGGGACTTTTTGCCACGTTTTACGCTACTTATCGCGCCGAAAAATTTGCTTCGAGCGAGTCAGATGTGCGCGGTCGCTAAAGAAGACGTGCGCGAAAAATTCTTAAATATTCTGAAAAAGCCACTCCGCGTCTTCGTTTCGAGTGAATTTCGCTTATGATGAGAGATTCAGGGGGAAGGCAATGAAGCTCGGGGAGATACTCGCGAAGTACTCGCGCGTGCGTCTTGCGACCAGGCAAGACAATGCCGCGATACTCGCATTTCTGAAGGCGATACCGACGGAAGCCGGCGAGCTGGCTTTTCGTTTTGATCGCGACCCCGATTATTTTCGATACCTCGCTTACCAGGGACATCGCTCCTTCGTATTTATTTTCGACAATGACGATGGCAGCATCGGCGGCGTGGCTTCGCTCTGTGTGAAGATTTGCTACGTGAATGGTGTAGCCCAGCCCACGCTTTACCTGTCCGATGTGCGGATTAGCTCGCACATCTCCCGTTTGGCTCGCGTGCAGTGGCGCCCGTGGTACTCCGACATCGTACGTTACTCCTCGGAAGTGGAGGAGTTTGAAGGAGCGCAATTCCTCTTCACACTGGTGATGGATCAAAACGAAAGCGCTTTGCGTGCCTTTACCGGCGGTAAAATGGGTGTCACGTACGAAGCCCTGGCAAAATGCGACACTGTGCACATCCTGGGCAGGCTGCCGCTCGTGGCTGCTCGCCGGGCTAAGCCGAAGCTCACGGCGAATCATCGAGTGCGCGATGCTCGGCCAGAAGATCTGCCGCGTCTGCGCGAATTCTTGCACAATCAGAATGCCACGAAGGCCTTTGGGCATCACTTTACGCGCGACTCCTGGGCCTTCGACGGCGCCGAAGCGCGCGACGAGCTTCAGCGTCGTCTGCTGGAGTGGGATGGTTTTCGCCTTTCCTCGTTCATTATTGTTGAGAATGCCGCCGGCCAAATTGTGGGCTGCGTAAATCCCTGGAGCTACGACGAGGGTCGCCGTTTGATTATTGAGCGCGTGCCCCGGGCCCTTAAATTGCTCTCGCGCGTGGTGGGCCTTCTGCGGGGGGCGACCGTTACGGACCGTCGCGTGTTGAGGGTGTTGAATCTGACGCACCTTGAGATCGACGTGGCTCTCTACTCTGCGGAGCGTGGAGAGATTTTTAATTTGTTGCTCGATGCGGTTTTCGCAAAAAAACCCTTCAAACGCTTCGAAATTATTTCGCTTGCGGACTTTCCTTCCGATGCTTTCGTCCTGAACCTCAAGGGCTACGTTTTGCACCGAACTCCTGCTACGATCTACCGGGTAACACCGAAGGGCGAGCTTTCGGTGGAACAAGCGCCGAAGCCGATCCGTTCGCGCGTTGCGACCCCGGCCTTCGAAGTCGCGACCCCCTGAGGAGGAAACATGGCTCTCTTTTTTCGCCGTGAGCCCAGAGACTGGGTAGGTTTGTGGTACGCCATCGCGCGCGAGCGTGGAGTGAGCGACCTGGTTCGTTTCATGCGCATCGATGCCGTACGGGGCTGCGTCGTTGAGACGGTCGATCTTTCCCACGAAAAAATGGATGGAGTGGGGGCGCTCACTAGTTTGCTGCGCCAATCGGGTTGCCGCGTAGAACGAGCGACCGCCGGGCGCACTCCGCCGGCGCCGCGCGGATGGGCGCTGCTGAAGCTCATTTGGAACTTTAGCAAGGCCGTACGGAACATGAGCGTGAATTGGAAGCATTACGATGCGACGGCCGTGGCCGATCCGCTCGACATCGCCTGGACCACACTGAGTCATCGCGAAACGGAAATCGTGCAGGCCCGCGCCAAGGCCGCGGGAGCTTCGCTCAACGCCTATTTGCTCAGCCAGCTGAGCAACGTGGTGTCGAAGGATCTGGTGGCAGGCGCCGAGCCTTTCCTGTGGCTCTTCCCGGTGAACATGCGTGGGCCCGTTAAGTGTCACGATGAAACGGCCAACTACTCCTCGGCGGTAGGTATTGCTTGCCACAAGCAGATGACAGCTCTTGAGGTACAGGCCAACATTCGCGAGCAGCTCAGTAAAAATATTCACTGGGCCACTTGGTGGATGCTGAACATCGGCAAGATTGTGGGCGAACGGGGCATGCGTTGGCTCTCCAAGCACCGGGCCGATAATAACTTTTGGATGGGCACCTTTTCGAATCTGGGGGTTTGGCCGCCCGAAGGAGTTCATTTAAACCGCTTTAACGCCGACGAACTTTGGATTCCTTGTCCCCCGGGAACGCTCAATTTTCCTATCGGTTGCTGCGTTGTGGTTTGGAACGGTCGCTTGGCTTTGACCCTCAAGATGCACGCGGCGCTCGGAGTGAATTTTGCCCAAGTGCAGGCCTACTTGCAGGAGCTCCGGCGTAATTTGCTGGGCGCGGCCCCCGAGTTAGCTGCTCCGGGGTCTTGGGAGAATTCGCCCGCCCTGTTATGAAGGGGCATGGGTTTTGTCGCTAGGCTCCTAAGATTTTCTTCTCTCGTTTCGGTGTTCGGTTCTCAGCTCGTGCTGGCTGCGCCGGTAAACATCGCCTTGGTGCTCGACAAGGGTGGTAAGGACGATAAATCCTTCAACGGCTCGGCCTACATCGGCATGCAGCGGGCCGAAAAAGAACTCAAAGTGAAGCTAAAAGTTGTCGAGGCTTCGGACGACAATTCGTTCGAGCCCGTGCTGCGGGCTTTCGCGCAGCGCAAGTACGATCTCATTGTGAGCATCGGCTTTTCGCAGGCCGAGGCCGTGCGCAAGGTGGCCGCCCAGTTTCCGCAGGTGCACTTCGCCATTGTCGATGCCGAAGTTACTGCCCCTAACGTGCAGGCCATTATGTTCGAAGAGCAAGAGGGTTCGTACATCATTGGCGCCATTGCGGCGCTCGAGAGCAAAAAAGGGGTCGTGGGTTTTGTGGGCGGCATGGACACGCCCCTCATTCGGCGCTTTCAAATGGGCTACGATGCTGGGGCCAAGAAGGTGCAGCCTAAAATCAAAGTGCTAACGGGTTACGTGGGCATCACGAGCGAGGCCTGGAACAATCCTCCCAAGGCCAAAGAGTTAGCGCTCTCGCAATACAAGCAAAACGCCGACGTCATCTTTACCGCTTCGGGCGCTTCGAACGCTGGGGTCTTCGATGCCGCCGAGGAGAGTGGCCACTACGCCATTGGTGTGGACTCGAACCAAAACTGGATGAAGCCGGGTCGCATTATGACCAGCATGCTCAAGCGGGTGGATTTGGCCGTGTTCGAGGCGGCGAAAGCGGCTTCCGAAGGGAAATTCACCTCGGGCGTGGATCGGCATGGTCTGCGGGATGGGCTCGTAGATTTTGCGATGGACGAGTACAATGCCAAGTTAGTGAGCCCCGCAACGCTTGCCAAAGTGAAGAGCCTTCGGGCGGACATCGTGTCCGGAAAAATTTCTGTACCCGACTACTACAAAATTGGCGGAAAAAAATAAGCATGCCGGATACCCCCGAATTCGTTGTCGAGCTGAGGTCGATCGCGAAGTCGTTCGGGAGCTGCGTGGCGAACGCAGATATTCATTTGCAATTAAAACGCGGTAGCATTCACGCGGTGATCGGCGAAAACGGCGCCGGTAAATCGACGGCCATGAAAATTCTGTACGGGCTCATGGCGCCCGACGCCGGCGAAATTTTAATTCGGGGCAAGGCCTGCTCCTGGAATTCGCCGCAGGCGGCGATTGCCCACGGTATCGGCATGGTTCAGCAGCACTTCTTGCTGTCCGAGGTGCACGGTGCGCTCGATAATATTTTGCTTGCTCGCGCCGCCGCGCTGCCGAGCACGGCCGTGTTGGATCGGGCTGCGGCCCTCCGCGAATTACAGGAACTGGCGGCCACTTACGGCCTAACCATCGATTGGTCGCGTCCGGTGGGCGAAATCCCCGTGGCACTGCAGCAGCAGATCGAAATTTTAAAACTGCTCTACGCACGCGCCGATATTTTAATTTTGGACGAGCCCACCGCGGTGCTGACGCCGCTGGAGTGCCGCGTGTTCTTTACGCAGCTGCGGCGCTTGGCGGCGGAGGGGCGCAGCATTCTCATCATCACCCACAAGCTGCACGAGGTGATGGAGCTGGCCGACGAAGTTACGGTGTTCCGTGCGGGACGTATCGTGGGGCATCGCCAAATTCAGGACACCAATGCCGAGGACCTCGCGGAGCTCATGATTGGCCGGCGCTTTCCGCCGCACGACAAGCCCGCCACGGATTCGCGTGCGCGCCGTTCTTTGCTTAAATTTTCTGGTGTGAATTTACAGCGCCGCGAAGTATCCGTGCTGCGCGATTTGAGCTTCGAGGTTTTCAGTGGCGAGATTGTCGGTGTCGCGGGAGTGCACGGCAATGGGCAGAGTGAACTGCTGCAAATGCTCCTGTCGCCGCAGGAATGGTTACGACTACCGGCCGCCAAGCGCGGGCACTGGACGCTCCTTGGGCGTAGTCCCGGGCCGCGAGCCCTGCCGTGGCAGCGTCCAGCGAAACTCGGCTTTATTCCCGAGGATCGGCACCGGGATGGTTTGCTTTTGGATGCGCCCCAACTCGATAATTTTTTACTGGGTCTACAGCGCTCTTCGCGCTTTGGCCGGGGAGGGTGGATTCTGCGCAAGCCATTGCGGGAGCAGTTTGCGGCAATGGCGCGAGATTTCGAGGTGCGCGGCGCGGCCCCCGCTTTACCGGCGCGTTCGCTCTCGGGTGGCAATCAACAAAAACTCATCGTGGCCCGCGAATTAGTGCGCGAGCCAGAATTGATTGTGGCGGCCGAGCCCACGCGTGGCGTGGATCTGGGTGCGATGCATTTTCTCCACGAAAAGTTTTTGGCTGCGCGCGCGCGGGGTGCGGGCATTCTGTTGGTGTCCTCGGACTTAGACGAAATTCTCACGCTGTCGGACCGCATTCTGGTGATGTCCAAGGGCGCCGTGACGCGCGAATTTAAACGCGGCGAATGCGACGATCGCGCGCTGGGTTTGGCCATGGGCGGCGATGTGGTGCCGGTGGAGTCGCGCGTATGAAAAAGGCGTGGCGCCCCGTCGCTTCGGCCCTGCTGGGACTCTTCTGCGGTTTGCTGGTGACGCTCGTTGCGGGCGAAAATCCGTGGCACGTGCTGGAGGTGCTCATCAAGAGTGCCGTGGGTTCGCGCTACGATTTGGGGCTCACGCTTTTCTATTCGACGCCGCTCGTATTTACGGGAATTTCGGTGGCCCTGGCGCTCGAAGCGGGCCTCTTTAATATTGGCGCCGAAGGTCAGCTCGCCGTGGGGGCGATGGCGGCAGCGAGCGTGGGGATTTTGTTTCCGCACGTTCCGTGGCCCGTGGCGCCGGCGTTTGCGCTCTTGGCCGCTGCGATGGCGGGCGCGGCGTGGGCCGGCATGGCCGGTTGGTTGCGCGTTCGGCGGGGAAGCCACGAAGTGATCACCACCATTCTGCTGAACTTCGTGGCCGCGGCCTTGGTGGCTTGGCTCACTCTAAATCCGCTGCGCGATCCGCAGTCGCAAAACCCCGAAACCCTCAGCGTGGGCGAGGGCTACCGTTTGTCACACTTTGCTTTTTTCGAGGGTGCTCCGCTGACGAGTTCCGTGTTTTTGGCGCTGCTGGCTTTGTTGGCCTACTACGGCTTTCGCCGGCGGAGCGTGAAGGGTTTTGAAATTCGTGCGGTGGGCGCCTCGGAATCGGCTGCGCGCACGGCGGGCATCGATGTGGGCCGCGCGCGTCTGCACGCCATGCTCCTGGCGGGAGCCATGGCGGGCCTGGTGGCGGCGCCCGAGGTCCTCGGAAGTTCCGGTAAATTTAAATACGAGTTTTCGCCGGGCTACGGATTCACGGGCATTGCGGTGGCCGTGCTTGCGCGCGGAAGCGCCTGGGGCATTCTGGCGGCCGCTTTGCTCTTTGGCGCGCTCCAAAAGGGCTCGCTGGATTTGGATATTGAAACGGACAAGGTAACGCGCGAAATCTCGCTCGTGCTGCAGGCCTGCGTGATTCTGTTTGCGGCGGCCGAGCATCTGTGGGTTCGGCGACGGAGGCGCACATGAGGGAGACTCTGTGGAATTTGCTCTGGTCCACGCTGCGCATGGCTACGCCGCTGCTCTTCGCTACTTTGGGCGGACTCATCTCGGAGCGCTCGGGTGTGATCAACATTGGCCTGGAGGGCCTTATGCTGACGGGCGCCTTTTTTGCGGCGGCCATGGCGGCCTGGACGGGTTCGGCTTGGTTCGGCGCCCTGGCGGGTGGCCTTGCGGGAGCACTGCTGGCGACCCTGCTAGCGCTTTTCGTGCTGCGCTACCGCGCGCAGCAAATCGTGGCGGGCACGGCGATTAATATTTTGGCCGCGGGCCTTACGCCTTTCCTGTGTAAAATTTTCTTTGGTGCTACGGGCTCCTCGCCCGCGTTGCCGCTGAGTGCTCGCTTCGTGAGCGCTCCCCTGTGGATGGCTTGGTTGGTGGTGATGGCTGTGTGGGCGTGGCTTAAGTACACGTCCTCGGGCTTACTGGTGCAGTTTGCTGGCGAGAACCCCGAGGCTCTGGTGGCGGCGGGGGTGAATCCGCGCCGTTGGCAGTGGCGTGCGCTTTTAGCTTCGGGCTTTTTAGCGGGGCTCGGTGGCGCTTGCTTGTCGGTGTTTCTCTCTTCGGCCTTTGCTCGCAACATGAGCTCTGGCCGGGGCTTCATTGCGCTGGCGGCCCTGGTGCTGGGTAAGTGGCGTCCGTGGTCTGCCGCCGCGGCCTGTTTGCTCTTTGGCCTGGCCGAAGCGGCGCAAATTCAGCTGCAGGGATCGAGTTGGGTGAGTGAGGGCTGGATGCCCGTGCAGCTCATTGTGGCGCTACCCTACGTGGTGACGTTGGCCGCGATGGCGGGATTCTTGGGACGTTCCCGTCCTCCCGCCGCCCTGGGTAAGTAAGTTACAGTTACAGAACTAGCGAGCCAGAATGGCGGTCAGGAAGCTAGCGTGACTCCACGTTAGGTTCGGGGCGCCCTGCATGTAGCCTGTGTCGCGGTTCATTTGTTCGGACAGTGAACCATCCGGATTGGCGTGCTTCCGCACGCGCGCCAGGTAAGCGTCGCCTTGATCGTGGAGCGATCCGAGGAGCGCCGTAAATTCCGACTGACCCTTGGTGAACTTTTGTCCCACGCTAAGGATCTTAGCGAAGGGCGAGTTGAGCGCTTTCAGGAAGGGCAAGTTGCGCGCCGTAACGGTGAAGGAACCCCGCTGTTTGATTAGCGCAGCGAGCGAGTAGTGCAATTCAGCGTACGCATTCGTGGCTAGGACCCAGGCATTACCCGTGCCCTTGGTGCTGTAACCGTCGTAGGTGTCTTCGGGGTAGCGGCCAATAGCTGTCGCCGCCGAAGAGTTCTGGTTGATGCCGTAAATGCGCTCAAAGGAGGCACGGATTTTTTCGGCCGTAGCGAGGATTTTGTCCGAGCCGAGATCGAAGAATCCATCGTTGCGACCACCGTGCAAGGCGCCCAGCACCACGCCCACATCCAGATCGCTCGGTTTACGATGATCTTGGCTGTCGGAATCGCGCGTGATGCGCACGTATCCCGCTTGGGAATCCCAGTGCTTGGAGATTTCTTGCTCGAGCGCTTTGGCCTGATCGCGATAGAAGGCCGCGGCTTCGGAGTCGGAGTAGAATTCTGCGAAGTCCGCGCCGTCAAGCAGGGCGCGGCGTTGCACCATGCGGGTGTAAAAATGCTGGCCGTAAACTTCTTCCCACAGGTCGAAGGATTTATCGCGCCAGTTGTGCGCTACGTATTCGAGGTCCGCCTTGATGACCGAGCGGGCCGGTAATTCGGCCTGGTAGAGCTGCGCACGCAATTGCGGCGTAAGACGCCCCTGGCGTTCCAGGTGGCGAGCAAAGCGAATTAATGTGATGGCGCGCAGGGCGGGACCATCGTTCTGCGGGCGACCCCAGTCACCATCGAAGGCACTGCCATCGACGTCGAATTTGGGTTCACCCAGACCACCGCTGCGGTTAGGGGTGGTTTGGTTGCGACGAGACAGGCGAACGTAATCCCACATAAGGTCTTCGAGGGACATTTGTTCTTTAGTGGCGGCGGAATTTTCGGCCAGGCTCATAACGGAGCCCATGACAAGGGCGGCGTCGCGAATCCAGTGGTAGTAGTAGTCGGGATTGTCGCGCGACGGCGAAGCCACCACCACGCCCAGAGCGGTGCCACGCGGAGAAATATTGGCCATCATGCCAGCCCGCGATTGGTCGCGTTGGAAGCTTAGCCAAGATTCAAAAGAAGACTCTCCAGCCGACGCAGAAAAACAAAGTGTCGTCGCCGCCACCAGGGCAACGGCGCTCATGGAACGAATCCAGTGCGTGCGATTAAAAAACAAGCGATGCCCTCCTACGGAACCTTCCCAGCATTCAATCCAAGGTCCTACCAGTTGGATAGGGGGCCGGTCAAAAAAACCAAAGGGACTCTCGGTTAGTGAATGGCAGCCAAAGCCGCTTGAACGGCAGCCTCGGCGTTCACCAGCCCGGCGCCCATTTCGTTAGCCATGTGGGCGTTCAGCGGAGTGGCGGTTTTCTTGAGGATGTCGCGGATTTGGTCCACGCTTAGGCTCGGGTTGACGGTCTTCATGAGGGCTACCACGCCCGTTACGTGCGGGGTGGCCATGGAGGTGCCTTGCCAGGGGGTTTCGGTGGACTCCACGACTTGCACCGAGAGCTGCACTTTTTCGCCCTGAGCCAGGCGGGCCTTAAGGTCGGCGCCATCGGCATGGCTAATCACGCCTGCGTCCACGTGGGGCTCGTTCGACTCGGGATCGATGCCACCTTCGGCGGTGTAGAGCGAGAGCAGGCCGTCTTGGTCGTTCATGATGATCGAGGCTTTGGCTCCGGCTTTGCGGGCGCGTTCCAAGTCGGTCGTGTAATCCAATTGGCCAGGAGTGCGCTCGAGCAGCGCGATCTTATCGGCGAGGGCGCCGCTGTTCAGCGCTTGATTGGGGGCTACATAGGCAAGTTCGCTAACGGTGGCATTTCCCTTGGTTTGGGAGCCCATGCCGATGAGGCTGGGAATTTCTCTGGAGCCCGAGGCGTCTTTCACGAGCACTTGGAGGGCGATGCCGAATTTACGCGGCAAAGACGAACGCACGCCTACGCCCGGAGCCATGATGGCCAGCTCGGGGCCGTACTGCGAGAACCAGCCGCGATTGAAGTTTGCATCCACGGCGCCCACGGCAATCGCTGAGGGGTAAGCCGCCGGATAGGAAATGCCGGCGGGACATTGCGAGGGCGGGCAGCCATTACCGGAAGCCGCTACGACTACGATGTTAGCATCCGTGACGCGTTTTACGGCCTCGCGCTCGACGTCCAGAGGGTTGTCCATGCCGAGCGACATATTGACCACGTCGGCGTGTTGGTCGATGGCCCAGTCGAGACCCTTGATGACAGAAGATTCGGCGCAGGTGCCGTCGGCATTGCAAACGCGGCCCACGAGGAGCTTGACCATGGGGGCTACGCCGAGCACTCCGCTACCATTGGCTTGCGCCGCGATGGTGCCGGCTACGTGCGTGCCGTGCCCGTATACGTCGTCGTAATTTTCAATGGCGTCGGCAGCATCGGCTGCAAAGAGGCTGAGGGGGATGGACATAATGGGGGCCAAGTTTGGCGTGTGGGCAGCAACTTTAGAAAAGTCGCGACCATTTTCGATGAGCCCTTGCAGGTCCGAGTGCGTGCGGTCAATGCCGGTGTCCAGAATCAGGACCCGGGCGCCGCGGGCGGAACTGGGAACCAGGTTCTGAGCGCTTTCGGCATGAATAGCTTGGAGGCCCCAGGTGCTTTCCCCGCGATCGCTGAGCGTGGGGGGCGCGATGGGGGCGGCTCCGGCCAGGTTGTTCACGGAGTGGGCCTTGGGCACGGAGGGAACGCGCAGGATTACGTCTTCTTCCACCGAGGCGATTTGGGGATTCTGGCGGAGTTGATCCACCGAGGCGGCGGACTCGACAATGGCCATTTGCAGGTTGGTGAGGGCGGCCGAAACGTGAGCTTCGGTGCGGAACAGATCGCGGCCCAGTTTTTCGGGGCTCAGCAAACCCTTGCGGGAGAGCTGGAGCTGCTCCTTGAGGCCCTGAGCGAGGGAGGGAGAGTGAAAACGCACGATGTAGCGTTTGACGGGGGCGTCCTGGGCAGTGGCAGCGAGAGCAAAGAGCGAGGCAACAGCGAGCAGCTTTTTCATGAGTTCCCTTTCCATTCCGGGGCCAGTGGTTAGCAGAAAAAATCGGGAGAAGCGAAGCGCAATCGCATTCGGCGCCATCCGCCCCCGGGGCCGACTTCAATTCGTTTTTTTAAGAATCGAACCGGACAGCAGTGGTCATATATCTGACACCGCCGGCTATTAGATTTGCGGGGTAAAGCGCCGATAAATCGTTGAATGAGCTGGGTAGTCAAACGGCTAGTCGCGCTGGGAGGCCTGTGGGCCTTTTTGCCTACCAGCTATGCGGACGCGCCGATTTGTGCCGAGGCCGTGGATCGGTTGCTATCGCCGGCTAAGTACTCACGGCAGCTGGGGCCCTCGCCCCAGAAAAGCTATGTTTCGCACGGGCCCATTCAAACGCTCGATGATTTGCTGTTTGCGTTTTCGCACGGCCTTAAGCCCGATCTAAATAACCCCGCGCAAAAAGACGCCTTTGAGCTGTACCGCAAAATGCGCTTCGGAAATCCGAACACGAGCTTAAACTCGGGAACCACGGCGGAAGTTGCTAGGGCGCTCGAGGTTCATCCCGAGCTAGAAAAAATACCGTTCCGAACTTTTAAACTCGCGGTGGAAGAAAAGAGTTACCCGGTCACGGCGGAGCTTAAAAAGTTCACGGACGGGCAGGTGAGTTCGGCTGGGCAGGTGCGCTCTAACCTCTTTCAGATCGATGCCAATGGGGGCTTTTGGAAAAAGCTGCTTCAGTACAATGAAGAGCAAATTCCAAAAACGCTCAGCAAAGATGAGCAGAAATTACTCGCAGCAGAGCAAAAAGCACGCTGGTCGGAGTTTTTAAACTCCCAAGTCAGCCCCGAGGTACGGGCGCAGATCATAAACGAAAAGACACCCATCGAAGACCGGGCCGAAGTTCTCTACCATGCGCTTATGAAAGAGCGCGCAGCGCTTGTGGCAGATAACAAAGATGTTCGCCCCATTTCGCAGGCGATTGTGGATCTTATTCACACCATTGGCTACCATGATGCGTCCATCGCCAAGCGCCTTAAGAGCACGGATGGGCTAGTGCGGCTTGAGGCCTACCAGCAGCTTTTATCAGCGCGAGACAGTTTTGCGATGAAGCTTGGCTATGAGGGTCACTTCGAGCAGGTTCTAAAGGATCTCGGCGTTGCTATTCCCACCGGAGTACCGAGCGTGCATGGCATAACTGACACGCTTAAGGAATTTGAGAAAAGCGTTGTGGCCGGCGCTGTCACTAGCTCGAAGGGACGCTCCGAGCGCACGATTCGTCACCTTTCCATTACCGAATCGCCGTATCGCTCGTGCCTTGGGGGCTCGGACTGCTCAAGCCGCACGTACCTTACCCGCGCGCTTGATCCCAACTACCATTACTTTACGATCACCGATGATACCGGAGCCTCGATGGGCCACATCACAGTGGTGCTGGGCGAGGCCGAGCTGAACGGCCAAAAAGTGAAAATGGGATTTATCGACAAGGTACAAAACGTACCGAACGCGGATATTCCGGTCATGATGGAAGGGGTGCGCCAGTCGCTGGCAGAAAAAGGCTACAAGCTCGCTCTACCTGCCGATATTGGCGATCATAACGGGCTCTCGAACGAGGATATCACTCGGAGCTTTGTGAAGGCCAACATCAAGACCAACACAGGCGAGACCCTTACAAACTTCACTCCGCATCCGCACAAGTACACCTTCGAGAATCGATATTCGCGTGCGGTGAACAAGCTCCCCTCGCACGAGGTGCTTCCGCTCCAGGTGGCAAATGGGGTGTCGATTAAACCAGCTGAAATTGTGACTCCTTGGAAAACGGGCGACCTTGATCTTAAGAAACTGGTGGAAGCCTCCGCAAAACTAAAGGACAGCGCCGATGTTAAAGATCGGATGCGCTACATTCCGTCAATGAAAGCGATCATAGGCGCGGGCCTAGAACCAGATAAACAGTTCGAGGCGACACTTGCGAAGTGGCTTGCGGATTCGCACGAGCCGTTTCAGCTGCGCAAGCAGGTACTTCTTTATGAGTGGACGGACAAAAACAAACCCCTCACGGGCCTGCTCGCGAACTTCACCAAAGACGAGCAAGTGCAGCTGCTGCAAAATTTCCTGGATACGCCGCGATACAAGGATTTGGTTGTCAAAAACGACAGTCAGCTTGCGGAGTTCATGGTTACGGCGCGGGCAAATAGAAGGGTGCGCGATAACTTACTCGGAGCATATTCGCCCTCGACCACTGTTCGCCCGCTCATCTCGCAT
>JAFEAR010000163.1 GCA_018266335.1 Bdellovibrionales bacterium | reverse complement strand
GGGCTTCTTCGGGAATTGGCGAGGCGGTGGCGCGAGAATTCTCAACCCGGGGGGCACACCTCGTTTTGCTAGCCCGGCGTAAAGAACGGATTGATCAGCTGGCCGTGGAGCTTTCAGCTCAACACAAGTCGATAGCTATCGTGTCGGACGTTACCCGCGATGGCGATTTGGAACGAGCGGTTCGAACGGCACTCGCCGAGTTTGGTCGCATTGACATTGTGGTTGGTAATGCGGGTTTCGGAGTGTTGGGGCCTGTGTCCAAGTTAAAGCTTGAAGATTACCGGCGCCAATTTGAAACCAATGTTTTCGGCGTTCTGCGCACGGTGCATGCAAGTTTGGCGACACTAACGGCCTCCCGGGGTTGTTTGGTTTTGGTTGGAAGTGTGATGAGTTACCTGACGACGCCTTCGGCTTCGGCCTATGGCATGAGCAAGCACGCTGTGCGGGCACTCGCCGAAGCCCTGGACTATGAGTGCCGAGGGGTGGGAGTGAAAGTAAAACTTGTTGCGCCGGGATTCGTGCGTAGTGAAATTCACCGTGTGAATAACCAGGGAGAGTTTATCCCTAACGCTGAAGATTCTGTTCCGGATTGGCTACGAGTTTCGGCGGCCGAAGCGGCTCGTCAAATCATCGATGGACTGGCCGGTTCGCGGCGAGAAATTGTAATAACGGCGCATGGGAAAGTTATTGTTTGGCTGAATCGCTTGTTTCCCTGGTTCGTTTCATTTGTACTGGGAAAAATGTCTCGGCACCGTGCCGAGGCGGCGCAGCCTTAAAGCGATTTTAGAAATTGCAGGAGCTGCGAGCGTTCGCGGGCGCTCAACTGGCGAAAAGCTTCTCGCGATGCAGTCGCTTCGCCGCCATGCCATAAAATGGCCTCTTCAATCGAGCGCGCACGTCCGTCGTGCAAGAGCGAGGTGCGACCGCTCACAGCTTCGACCGATCCTAAACCCCAGAGCGGGGGCGTGCGCCACTCCGTACCTGTGGCTAAAAAATCTGGTCGGCCGTCGGCCAGCTCGGGGCCCATGTCGTGAAGCAGTAAATCCGAGTACGGATGAATACGGCGGCGAGAGAGGGTTGCGTCGCCGGGAACCTCGCCCGTGACGAAGGTGGTGGCGTGGCATTGCGTGCAAGCGAGCGTGCTGAAGAGCTGGGCGCCTCGGCGTGCTTCGTGGCTATTTAGGGTAGTGGGTGCGGGCACATTGAGATGCTTGGTATAAGTGATGAGTTCGGCAAGTTGTAGATCCGAAATCTCAGGACGAGCTGTGAGCGATGACTGGTGTTCCAGGCATTCGCTTTGCAGGGGCCCGCAGTCTTCCCGGGGAAAAAGCGAAGTGGTGAGGCCCATGTCACCGTTGAAGGCTCCGGCGTCTTGCTGTTCCACACTCGGCTGATTTGCTTTCCATCCGAAGCGTCCGAGTGCTTGGCGATGGTGTTTGGCGTCCCACACCCAGTTGGCGCGGCCTGAGATTTTCTGGCGGGCTAAGATGTCTTGCTCGGGGATCGCTTCGAGTAGACCCATGCCGATAATTCTTGGGGCGATCCGCGGGGAAATAAGGAGGTCGGGGGCGAGGGGACCAGAAGCAAGGCGTTCGATTCGATAAAGCGGACGAGCCAATTCAAAGCGGGTGCCGTCGGCGTATTCGCCGCGAATGATTTCGAGTTTTCGGTAGGCAAGGCCTTCGCCATGGAGGCCCCGTATGGAAGCAGGGTTGAGCTGGTGTCCATAGCGCGGGTCTGGCAGAGGGCCGCCGACTTCATCGGTGCCCGGCACACTCAGACGTATCAGTACGGAAAAGAGTGCGTTGCCCTCGCGCCGAGGAGCGAGGCCCCCTCCGCCTAGGGCGTGGCAGAGCGCACAAGAGTTAGAGTTGAAGTAGGGGCCCAGACCTTCGGCGTCGTTAAAGGAGGGGGCGCGACGAAAGCCCTGTTGAAAGAGCGCTTCTCCCGCGCGAAAGATTTCGTGTTGCTCTGGGCTGAGTCCGGACATGGGCTGAGCAAATGAGAGCGAATGAGTGGGGCTAGCGTGCGCGAGACCCGTGAACAGCGATAGTGCAAGTCCCATGAGGATCATGGCTTACGCAGATAGACAGCTTCATTTTGAGAATCAATATCAAAATTAAAAAACTCGATGGAAGCAATTATTCGGTTTTGCGAGGATCTTTAATTTCTTTGGAGGTGCACGAGCCGCTAAGCCGCTTGATACGGTCCAAGGCTGAGCTGTCGTCGGGATCGAAGAATAGCGCCCGACAGGAAGCTTCCACGGACTCTCCTTTGCGGTCCATAATCTCGGCAGCTCTGGCTACGCGATCTTCAATGGCCGCTTTGCGTCCATTCTCTGCCCGAGGTACGTTGCGTGAATAGTCCCCATCGTAATGCTGCCGGGCCTTAATATATTCAGGATAGGCCTTTTCGGGAGCGTTCATGCGGAGGTAGTAAAAGTCGCCAATTTCGGTGTCGACTTCCCAGTGTGTGGGGTTGGGAAGTCGTGACTTAAGGAGCTCGGCTAGGGCTTCTTGGCTGCGTTTTTTCTCCTCGGCGCCTCCCCGGGCCCGGCCTTCCTGCCACATCAGCCAGCTGGTCGTAAAGAAGGCTTCAATGTCCTTCGGATTTTTTTGAGAAATGCTCCGAAGAATTTGGATGGTCGAGTCGGTTACACCGATTCGGTAGAAGCATTCTGCCAAATTCCATAGATCGGTATCCGTTTTCTGAGGTAATTTTTCGCAGCTGACTTTGTCGCTGAGTTTCTGGGCGTCGGATTTTTCTTCCGTCTTCTCCCCGTTCTTGTCCTCGGGTCTCTTCTCGAAGAGGCTCGATGTGGACTTTTCGGTTTTTTTTTCGCCGTGCTTTTCCTCGTGATGTGCCTCGTTTGCAAAACTAATCGCGAGGGGGGCTAGAGTAAGGGTGATAGTCAGGGCCCAGTGGCAAAAACGCATATCCCTTCCAGCTTATCAGAGCGTTGTCGAATGGGGGTTGTAACTCGGCGCGTCATCAAATTCGTAAATCCTTCGCCGTGATTGCCGGAACACCGCAGTATGGCCTATCGTTCCAGCCAATGGGAGCTTGGAACTCGTTAAAAGGCTTCCTGAGTAACGACATTGCGATCGACCTCGGGACAGCAAATACACTCGTTTATGTTAAGGGGCAGGGCATCGTTGTAAACGAGCCCAGCGTTGTAGCTATTCTGCGCGATTCGCGTGGCCAAAAGAAGGTCATCGAAGTCGGTCACGCAGCGAAAGACATGCTTGGCAAAACCCCCGGAAACATTCAGGCCATCCGTCCGCTCAAAGACGGCGTTATCGCGGACTTCGAAGTCACGCAGGTAATGATTCGCCAACTGATCACGAAGGCGCAGCAGAAGAAAACTCTCTTCCGCCCCCGCATCATGATTTGTATTCCTTACGGCATTACGGAAGTAGAAAAGCGCGCCGTTAAAGAGGCTGCACTGTCCGCTTCGGCCCGCGAAGTTTATCTGATCGAAGAACCCATGGCGGCGGCGATTGGCGCCGGTTTGCCCATCACGGAATCCAGCGGCAACATGATCATCGACATCGGTGGTGGTACCACGGACGTCGCTGTCATCTCGTTGGGCGGCATCGTGTTCTCGAAGTCGGTCCGTGTGGGCGGCGACAAGATGAACGAATCCATTTTGAACTACATTCGCCGGAAATATAACTTGGCGATTGGCGAGCGCACTTCGGAGATCATCAAAATCACCATCGGCAACGCTTACCCCTCGGGCAAAGAAAAAACGATGGAAGTGAAGGGTCGCGATTTGCTCGCGGGCGTTCCGAAAACCATCGAAGTGAGCTCCGATGAAATTCGCGAAGCTTTGACCGAGACGGTCAACAGCATCGTGGAAGCCGTTAAGATCACACTCGAACGCACCCCGCCCGAACTCGCGGCGGACATCGTGGACAAGGGCATCGTTATGACGGGCGGCGGTTCGCTGCTGCGCAATCTTGATATCTTGCTCCGCGAAGAAACCGGTTTGCCGGTTTTCTTAAGCGAAGATCCGCTCTCGGCCGTTGCCCTGGGCGCCGGCCTGGCCCTAGAAAACCTCGACCTCCTCAAAGGCGTCACGATCGATTGATTGTGTCTCTGTTTTGTCGGGGTGCGTGACGCTTAACAAAACAGTAGGGGCCATGATGATTGTTAACTAGGCGTCGGCAATTTGTTGAGTGTTCTGTTTGCAATGCGAGTTTATTTGGTAAAATAAACGGTGTGGAATGGACGGCACCCAGTTTTGAGTACGTTTCGCTGGGTAGCGAAGTTACGGCCTACACCGGTACCGATGATACTCGTACCGGAGACTCTTCCGATTCCCAGTGAAAATTCGAATTCTAGGCTCGGCGGCCGGCGGAGGGTTTCCCCAATGGAACTGCGCCTGTCGCGGATGTCAGGGAGTGCGTTCGGGCACGCTCAAGGCGCGGCCGCGCACCCAGTCGCAGGTGGCCCTCAGTGCCGATGGAAAATCTTGGAGTTTGCTGAACGCATCGCCCGATTTACGTGCGCAGCTATTGGCCTACGCAGATTTTCAACCGGCCCAATTGCGCGATTCACCGATTGCCAACATCTTTTTAACCAACGCCGATCTCGACCACATCTTGGGTCTGTTCTTGCTGCGCGAGGGTTCGCCCCTGCGCGTATATGCCACCTCCGCCGTGCAGCGGTTGGTGGAACGTGAAAACCGGATATTCGCCATGCTTCGGCAGAGCGCTCAGCAGTTGGAGTGGTGCACCCTGGAGCCCAATGCAGATTTAGTTTTGCCTGATCAAGGACTTAGCGTGAGGGTGCTCGAGAGCGTCGGCAAATATCCGCTGTGGGCTGGCGCCGAACTGTCGGATTCACTCCCGCTACGCGAGGCCCAGTTGGGACTCGATTTGTCCAGCGGGCGATCACACTTAGTGTACATTCCGGGCTGCGGCGAAATTTCGCCGGCCCTCCATGCTCGGTTGCGTGCGTTGGATCAACCGAGCACGACCTTGCTCTTTGATGGCACCTTTTGGACCGATTCGGAACTGCAGCGAGTGCGGCCGGGGGCACGAAGCGCGCTGGCGATGGGGCATTTACCCCAGAGTGGTCCGAACGGAAGTTTGGCTCAGTTGCGTGACTATTCCCGCATGCGTAAAATCTTCGTGCACATCAACAACACGAATCCTCTGCTGGACGAAGAGAGTCCGGAGCATCGGGAGGCCGTCGAAGCGGGTTGGGAAATCGGCTACGATGGACAAGAAATTAACTTATGAACACGCAGGAATTTCATTCACGACTCCGGGCCGTCGGCGAGGCGCGCTACCATCACCGGCATCCCTTTCATTTGCGCATGCACGAAGGTACGCTCACGCGCGCTCAGCTTCAGGCATGGGCGTTGAATCGCTACGCGTACCAGGCACGCATTCCCATTAAAGATGCGCTGATCCTTGCGCGAGCTACGGATCCTGGATTTCGGGTGGCGTGGCGCAAGCGGATTGTCGATCACGATGGCGACGGCCAAAGCCCCGGAGGAATTGAGAAATGGATCCGCCTGGCCGAAGCCACGGGATTGAACCGCGGGATTGTGATGAGCGAATCCGAAGTGCTGCCGGGCGTGCGTTACGCCGTGGAGGCCTATTTGGATTTAGTCACGCAGCGAACTTTCTTTGAGGCCGTGGCTTCTTCGCTTACGGAAATGTTCTCACGCGATTTGATTAGCCTGCGCATTGATGCGTTGAAGCGCCACTATCCCTGGCTCAGCTCAGGCCTGGAGTATTTCACTGCGCGTTTGACTCAGGCTCCCGAAGACGTGGAGTTCGCGCTGGGTTGGGTTACCAAGCAGGCGACGACCGATGAGCTTAAGCTCAAGGCCATTGCGGCGCTCGAGGAAAAGTGCGCCATTCTGTGGGCCCAGCTCGACGCCCTTTATTACGCATACGTGGAGCCTGGGCATTGTCCGCCGGGTGCTTTTTGTCCTGGGTCGATTTGAATGCAAATGTTGAAGCCGAAATTTAGACCAGGTTGCCGTTGGCAGCCGGAATCGTCCCGAGTGCTTGTGCCCGAAGGCATGGTTAAAGTGGCTGGGAGCGGCTTGGCCATTCTAAGCTTCTGCGATGGGCAGCGGACGGTGAGTGAGATCTTGAGCGAGTTGACTACGAGATTTCCGAACGTTGCCCCCGAGCAAATCAGCCGAGAAACCGAAGAATTTTTGCAGGGATTGCGGGACAGGGGAGTCTTGGAGTTGTTGCCGTGAGCGCTTCGCCGCTCTCGCTCATTGTGGAACTAACGCATCGCTGCCCGCTGCGCTGTGCCTATTGTTCTAACCCCCTCGAGCTGGCGCGGAGTCAAGCGGAGCTCAGAACTGCGGACTGGCTGCGAGTGATTCGTGAAGCGCAGGAATTAGGCGTGGTCCAGCTGCATTTTACGGGCGGAGAACCCTTGGTTCGCAACGATTTGGAGTCGCTCGTGGCTCACGCGGCCCAGCGAGGACTCTACACCAATCTCATTACGTCGGGTGTGGGCCTCACTAGAGCGCGTATGACGAGCCTCGTTGCGTCGGGGTTGGAACACGTCCAGTTGAGCCTTCAGGATGCTGATGCGCCGGGAGCCGATCGCATATCTGGGGCGCAGGCGTGGGCCTATAAACTCGAAGTAGCGCGGCTCGTGCGTGAGCAGCCCGTGGCCTTTACGATCAATGTGGTGCTTCATCGCCTGAATCTCGATCGCCTGGAATCGATTATCGCGCTGGCCGAATCGCTCGGCCCGCAACGTCTGGAGTTAGCTCATACTCAGTACTACGGCTGGGCGCTGCGGAATCGTGCGCAGCTTATGCCCAGTTCGGCGCAGGTAGAACAATCAAAAATTGTCGTGGATTCGGCTCGGCAAAGATTGGGTTCCCGCATGGTGATTGATTTTGTGCTGTCCGATTACCATGCACAATTCCCCAAAGCCTGCATGGGTGGCTGGGCGCAGAAATCAATGTTGGTCGATCCCACGGGCCGTGCATTGCCTTGCCATGCGGCTAGCCAGTTGCCACAGTTTCCGCCAGAATTTGTGCAGCAGAAGTCTTTGTCGGCGATTTGGACGGCGAGTGAATTGTTTACGGCTTTTCGTGGTCAATCTTGGATGACCGAAGAGTGCCGGACTTGCGATCGTCGCGAGCTCGATTTTGGCGGCTGTCGTTGCCAGGCTTTTGCCCTCACGGGCGATGCCTCGCGTACTGATCCTGTCTGTCACAAATCTCTGGATCGGCCGCTAGTCGATGCCTTGCTGGCGCAGACTCCCGTCGATGCGCTTGGCCTGCGTCCGGTAACTCTTTAGATTCTAGGCCAGGTGAAGTTTTTTCGCGTCTACTTCAAAGGCCAATGCGCTGATGTCGGCTTCGCGTCCCGACTTCTTAAGTTGATGGCCTGCATGGATGAGCAGGTGATTCATCTCACCCAGCAAATCCGCGTTAGCGTCCAGCTTGTCGCTTTCCAAATTTTTTAAGCGTGCCGCGAGGGGAAGGTGTCCTGCCCAGGCCGAGGTTAAAAAGTGCAATCGGTTGCCCGGCGCCAGCGTAAATGCAAAGTGGTAAGCCTCGGTGGCCAGGCGGGGGGCGGCCGACGAACATGGGTCGAGCAGCGAGGGGTCGCTGGCAAAAGCTTCGCTTTGCACGAACTCCAGTGGGGAGTAACCGGCAGCATTGCGAGTGCGCCGCATCCAGGGCGGCATGCCCATGCTCACACCGCTCATTTCGAGCGAGGCCACGTTCAGGCGCGAAACCATCAGGCGGTAAGCGCCGGCCTTGCGGGCGCCCGTCATGCTGGTGGAGATTTCGTCGAAAATTTCGGCCGGAGTCACCAGGGGCCGTGCCTGCACGATGGCGCGCGATTGGATGTGCACCAGGGCCTGTAGGAGCACCGAGCTCAGGCCAAAACTTTCGGTCCACGCCACAATGGTCCAGAGTTCTTTGCCGTCTTTGGTGGGAATGAGGTCGAAGGATTCCGACGCAATTTGCTGCGCCGAAATGTAGCGGGCGTGGGTTTTGAGTCCGGGAATTTCCGGCGTGCGATTGGGCATGAGAACTTTTTGCAACTCGCGGCCGATGTTGAGGTCGCTGTCCATGGTCTCGGCAATGCGCTTGAGGCTTTGTTCGAGTTGCAGCAGGCGAGTTTTAAGGGTGTCGAGGGCTTCCATGCCCATAAGTCTAACAGGATTTAAGCCAGCCCGTGATGCCCTCGACGCTCTCGGCCGAAGCGGCGAAGCTCGAAAAAGCGGGGGCTACACCCAAAACTTTTGACACGTGAGCGATCTCTTCGGGGTCTACGCTGCAGACCGAAACAAAAAAGAGTCCTCCGGGCTGAATCTTGGGCAGCAGGGCCTGAAGAATTTTAGTTTGAATGGGCATGAGTTGCGCAATTCGCTGCGGCAGATTTTCCTGCAGCAAATCTGGCCGCGTGTGGAGCGTGCCCGATCCGGAGCAGGGGAGGTCCGCGAGCACGACATCAAAGGGCCCCGCTACGTCGGCCGTGGCTTCGGGCGTGCCCCAGGCGGCCACCTGTGAATGCACGGTGAGATCCAAATTCCAGCGCTGCAAATTAGCGCGGAGTTTTTCGATGCGCTTATAGTCCGAGTCGGTGGCCCAAATTTTTGCGTGCGGCAAACGCAGGGCGAGCCCCACGCATTTGCCACCGGGAGCCGCGCAGGCGTCGAGAAGACGGGGCGCAGAAACTTTGCGCGTCGTGAGTTCGCGTTGCACCCAATCCAGCAGCAGCCACGAGCCCGGATCCATCGCTTGCAACGTGTCGTGCACGTTTGCAAAATCGTCCACGCCGCGGGCTCCAAACTCTAATTTGCGATTGAAACTCCAAATGCCGGGCTCGGGCCGCGCAAGCACCTGGCGACCGATACGCATTCTCAGGTCGTCTTGCGGAGCCCAACGTTGATTGAGTTCGGGGCCCAAAATGGCCGATGGATTCGCTGCAAGTTTTTGTTTGAGCGCGTCTAATTCGCGGGTGCATTTGCGGAGCAGGGCATTCATCACGCCCCCCGTGTGCGGGCCAAAGCCGCGCTTGGCGGCCTCCACGCCTTCGCTCACCAGGGCGTGGGCGGGCGTTTTGTCGCGCGTGAGTAGGGCGGCAAAGATAAGTTCTCCCAGGTCTTCCAGAGTTTTGGGACTCAGACCTTTCGGATTAAATTCGCGCAGAAAATCTTGGAAGGCATGGTGGTAGCGGTAGCCCATGAGAATAAAGTCCAGCGCGCTGCTCGAGAGCGTGGTGAAGCTGCGACTTTCTTCGAAGAGCGTGTCCAGGGTGACCGAGCGTGTGCGCGTGTTTTTCTTGCGGTGCTCGGGCATGTAGGCGAGGGCCTCGAGCAACGTGGTGGTTAGTGCGCCCATTCTTCAATTTGTCCTTTGCATTTTTCCGGCGTCGAACGGAGGACCACCCCCGAAGGAACTTGCGACGTTTTGCTTAGCTTTGGTTGGTCCATGCGCCAACTCAAATGACAATCCACCCAGAGTGGAAGTTCGGCGGTGAGGGGCTGGCCATCGGGCCGGGGCGGAACATGCTCGGCCCGGGGCGCTGTGGCCTGCTGCAGCCATAACTCCCAGGTCTTGGGCGGAGCGGGCGAGTAATCGGCGTGGGCAGCTGGGCAAGAAAAAACGCCAGTGACGAGGAGTAGCCGGGCGAGCGACAAGGACGCGCTCAGATGTCGCTGTCCTCGGCGAGCGAAGGCGACTTCGTCACGCGGGGCATGGCGGGGGCGGCGATGTGCGGGCCCGCGCCGTTCGTTGCGGCCGGCACAGCTGCGGCCATGGCGCGCTCTAGCTTTTGGTTCAATCGGCGCAAGCGAATGTTGCGTGTTTCCAAAACAATGAGCTCGAACACGAAGAAAATCGAAGCCAGTGCGGCTCCCAGAAAAATGCACGCGAGCAAAATAATCCACTTAGGATAGGTGGGCGTGATGTAGTTAAAAATTTCTACCGAGAGGGGCTCTTGGTTCTGCCCGATGAGCGAAACCGCCGCGACCAGAAAAGCTAAAGTGAAGCAGGCCCAGAGCGCGACTTTAAAAGT
This sequence comes from Bdellovibrionales bacterium, assembly GCA_018266335.1. The sequence continues at coordinate 23,252 of JAFEAR010000163.1, read as the reverse complement.
TTTCATTTCCCCTTGATTTTAGCGGGTCGGAGCTTCTTTTCAAAGCCAACAAAGGCTGGTTTCAGCTGTCGGTAAACCGTCTCATTGTGGGAAGCGATAGACTTGGTCTCGGCAATGAGGGGGAAAAAGTTGGTGTCGCCCTCCCAACGCGGGATGACATGCCAGTGAATATGTTCAGGAATGCCGGCACCTCCGTCTTTGCCTAGGTTCATGCCCAGGTTGAACCCCTGGGGGTTAATTTCACGGCGCAGAATGTCGAGGCAAGCTCGCTGCGCCATGGCTACCTTGGTCCAAATTTCGGGTTCTAGGTCTTCGGGGGTGCTTATATGGGCGCGGGGAATCACCATCAGGTGCGATGGGTTATAGGGAAATTTGTTGAGCACCACGAATAAATCATCATCGCGCCAAAGCACGAGGTTCTTTTCGCTCATGGTTTTTTCTTTGGGCAACAAGCAGAAGGGGCATCCGGGCGCGCGTGCCGTTCCTTTGATGTAGGCAAGGCGCCAGGGCGCCCACAGGCGTTTCATGGAGTGACTCAACGTGCACCTCCCGATTGCGAGAACATGTGGGCCGGCAACAAGTAAGGTACGCCGGGCATCAGCTGCAACTGGGGCAGAAGCTTGGCGGCTAGGTGCACAAACTGAGTTTCTGGATTTTGTCCCTGGAATTGACTGTCCGAATCTAAAAGGCGGCGCAGCCCGCGCGCGGTTTTCTCGCGCACGATTTTGGGTTTGTCCTTAATGCCCGCTTTGGCCGCAGCCAATTGAATGGCGTCGTCTTCGCCGCCCAGGACATCCACCAGGCCCAGCTCCTTAGCGGTTTCGCCGGTGAAGATGCGGCCATCGCCATAGGTGTCCATGTAGCCGGGTTTAAATCCGCGGCCTTCTTCGACGGCATGTTTGAACTGCGCGTGCACGTTGTCCAGGAGCGCTTGCATGAGTTTCCGTTCTTCGTCCGTCATGGGGCGCATTTCGGAGCCAATATCTTTAAAGTGTCCCGCCTTAAGAATGTAGGGTTCCACCTTGGCCCAGTTGTACAAATCTTTCAGATTGATGAAGTGCATGATTACGCCGATGGAGCCCGTGAGCGTTCCGGGATTGGCCACGATGGTGGGGCAGCCAGCGGCAATGTAGTAACCACCACTGGCGGCGATGTCGCCCAGCGAGCAGACCACGGCTTTGGTTTTTTTTAGCTCGCGAACGGCCGCAAAAATTTCTTGCGAAGGTCCTACGGCACCTCCCGGAGAATTGATGCGCACTACGACGGCCTTGATGCCCTTGCTGTCGCGAACATCGCGGAGAGTTTTGAGGGTGGACCGGGAGTCCATGATCACGCCGGAGATGTCGACCACGGCTAGGTTACCGTCCTTGTCGAAATTACTTTCGGCGGAGTAGTCGCCGTCATCCTCGAGCAAATGACTAAGGGCCTTCTGGGTAGAACGAAGAATCGAAACAAAAACGGCTCCGCACGCCAGGAGAAAAATAGCGCCGAAGAGCAATTTCTTTTTACGGGTAAGTGCCATAGATGGCGATCTTAGATCGGCGCGGCCCCAAAAACAAAACCCCCGCTCTCCTTTCGGAAAGCGGGGGTTTCTGACTCGATTACGGAGTCTGGGCTAAATCAGTCTTTCTTGACGATTTGGCTCAGTTTCGCTGCCATCTCGGGGTCGAGGGTGTCAGCGAACGAAGTGCGCGAGGAACCTTGCGAGTTCTTGTAGTTCTCGATGTTTTCGCGTTCTTCGCGGCGTTTCATCGCCTTCACCGACAGGCTAACCTTGCGGTCGCGTAGATCGATGTTGGTGATTTCGGCCTTGATCACGTCGCCTACTTTAACGACGGCTTCGGGGTGCATGATGCGCTCTTCGGAGAGTTCCGAGACGTGAATCATGCCTTCGAAGCCTTTAGCGATTTCAACGAAAGCGCCAAAGTTCGTCAGTTTGGTAACCGTGACGTCCACTTGCGTGCCGGGACGGAACTTAGCGGCGGACTCAGCCCAGGGATCAGCACCGAGGTGCTTGATCGAGAGGGAGACGCGCTCGTTCTCTTTGTCGATCGACATAACGACGGCTTCAACTTCCTGGCCCTTTTCGAACATCTGCGTGGGGTGCGAAACTTTCGCGTCCCAGCTGAGGTCGGAAACGTGAACCAGACCGTCGATGCCTTCTTCGATTTCCACGAAGATGCCGAAGTCGGTGATGTTTTTGATGACGCCTTTAACTTTGGTACCGCGGGGATACTTCAGTTCCAGGGTATCCCAGGGGTTAGCCGAGATTTGCTTGATGCCCAGGCTCATGCGGCGAGCATCGTTGTCGATGTCGAGGATGACGGCTTCAATTTCTTGGTCCACGTTGAGCAGTTTGCGCGGATCTTTCACGCGTTGGGTCCAGCTCATTTCGGAAACGTGCACGAGGCCTTCGATGCCGGCTTCGACTTCAATGAAAGCGCCGTAGTCAGTAACGCTGACGACTTTGCCCTTGATGCGTTGGCCAACGCCGTACTTCGAAGCGACATCTTGCCAGGGATCAGGCTGCGTTTGCTTGAGACCCAGGGAGACGCGTTCTTTTTCGGAATCGTACTTGAGGACGCGAACGTTGATTTCTTTGCCCACGGCAACGACTTCGGAGGGGTGCTTGATGCGGCCCCAGCTCATGTCAGTGATGTGCAGCAAGCCATCGACGCCGCCGAGATCCACGAAAGCGCCGTAATCGGTGATGTTCTTAACGATACCGTTAACGATCGCACCGACTTTGAGTTGCTTGAGCGTGGAGCTCTTCATGCTGTCGCGCTCGAGTTCGAGCACGGCCCGACGGGACAGAACGATGTTGCCCCGTTTCTTGTTGAACTTGATAACTTTGAACTTCAGCGTCTTGTTGACGAACTGATCGAGGTTCTTCACGGGACGAACGTCGATTTGGCTGCCGGGCAAGAATGCCTTCACGCCGATATCAACGGCCAGACCGCCCTTGACCACGCCCACAACCGTGCCTTCGACGATTTCGCTGCGTTCACACGCTTCGGCGATTTCGTCCCACGCGCGGAGCACGTCGGCTTTGGTTTTGGAGAGGGCCAGGAGGCCTTTTTCGTTTTCGACGCGTTCTAGGAACACGTGAATCTCGTCACCCACTTGAACGTCCACTTCTCCGGTGGCCGTTTTGAATTCGTTGAGGGAGACTTCGCCTTCGGACTTGTACCCGACGTCGACGAGAACTGAATCGCTGCCGATGGATACGACATGGCCGAGAACCACGGATCCTTCTGCAATGTTGTTTTGTGCGACTGAGTTTTCGAAGAGCTGTGCGAAGGTTAGGCCGTTCTCTTGGTAGGCCGATCCGTCGCTGTCGTCGTCATCGTGGAAGATCTTGGTGAAGACCTTCGGGGGCATTTTATCCTGAGAGCTGGTTGTAGTTTCGTTTGTTCTAGTACCTGACATGCAAAAGTTTTTTTATTCCTCCTTGGCAATCCGTCTCTTGTACGGAAAGTCCGAGGGGGCGAAGCTAGGTGTCAGGACGGGGCGAGTCAAAGATAAATACACTGAAATAATAAAAAAATGGGTCGGGCCCGAGACGGGCAGGCGCCCCTTATTTGGGCGGACCCGTCTCAACTTCCCGACGGAATTCTAAACAATGAATCGGATGGCTGGTATTCATGACACGTACCTCCTGAGACCCTCTTTCGACCGTGTTCCTGTCGCTGCCCCAAAACGGGGACCTAAGCGGACTTCTTCCGCGACAGCCGTCGCCTCACGATCGAGATGTTATTCGGTTGATTCCCCTGAACCGCAGACCAAGTTCTCTCCACGTCCGCCTCCTGAGTCGGAGTGGGAGCCTGCTGCGGCGGCTGTTCAAATGTCCAAGCGCGAACGAAGGCTTCGATGAAGTCCTGCTTGCGCAAAGGCTTGGGCAGCAAAAGCTGCTCTAAGGGCAAAATCTCCTTGAGATTCCGCTTCATCGGCTCGGTCGCCATACCCGAAACGGGCACGATGCCCATGGCGGGGTAACGTCGTTTAAAGTCGCGAATGAGGTCCACACCGGTGATCTGGGGGAGCAGGATGTCCACCACGGCCACGCGGATGTCGGATAGGTCGCGAGTGAGCAGGTCCCAGCCCGAGGGCTGCGACCAAATACGGAGATCGGCACCTACGTCCTGCGACGCCATGCCGAGGTACTTTTTGATGAGGGCGCTCATGAGCTCTTCGTCCTCGAGGATGAGAACGTTCGGGTGGCCGGGCAATCGCTCGCTGTCCACCGGTTTGCTCGTAAGTATTTCTTCTTTATCCATTTTTTTCTTAATACGATGCCCTTCGCAAATAATGCGTTGCGTCGTAAGTATGAGCTTATCCCTCCTCTCCTCGGTTGTGTGTTAAATTTGGATGAAGTTTTGCTATGAATTCTGACTCCCTAAATCCCGTGCGGGAACCCCTTTTAAATGAAGAGTTTCGAAGGCTTATACACGTGGTCTGTGAAGGGGTTGGAGAATTTCGGCATTTCGATGTGTGCAAAATCGCCCTCTCCCTGACGACATCTAAAAGCTCGGGTCGCCATGGGGTCTGGGCCCACGTGATTCCCCTTCGCTATGTGGGGGGAGGTGCCACCCGCCGTGGGCGGCGGTGGGGTATGGTGGGTAGCTACTCCTACGAAAGTCCGCAGGTTTTGGCCCATTATCCGGAAGCAACCTACCTGATGACCTTCATGATTCCGCGCTTCTTTATTTTGAAGCCCCTCGAACGTTTAGAGACGGTGGTGCACGAGCTTTACCATTTGCACCCTACGCTGCGGGGGGATCTGCGGCGTTTTGCGCGTCCCCATATGCACCACGGGCCTACGCCCGCCCTCTACGACCGGAAGGTGAAAAGCATGGCCCAAGAAGCGTTGCGGACTTTTCCTGAACTTTTGCAGCACAGTTTGCTCGCGGGCGATGGCTCGGCCTACGCCACGCGCAAACGTTTGCGCCTGGCGCGGCCGCAGCAAATTTTTCGGCCCGATCCGAGCGTTGTGACGGGCCTCTCTCGCTGGGCTCGGAGTCTGTTGGGGGTGCTGCTGTTGGTGGGGGCGGCTTCGGCCCACGCTGTGTCCGTGCGCACGTTGCGCGGAGGATCACTCTACGCGAATCCCTCTATGAAATCGCAAGTGGTGAGCACCTATGCGGAAGACGCGCGTTTCCAGGCACTGCGCTCCAGTCCCAATAAAATTTGGATTCAAGTAAAGAGCGCTGAAGGCACGGGTTGGATTCCTCGTCAGTGGGTGCGGGCCGACTCCCCGGCGAGCAAGGAAAACCAGAAGTCGTTGGCGCGTGGGCCTAAGGCTCCTTCGAGTGGCGAACCTGTAGGCGAGGAAACTTTCACTGACATGGGCGAGGGTAGCGAAGCGAAACTCGAGGGCGAGTTGCGCGAATACGACTCGCAGTCGGATAAATTCTTCGCGGCGCAAGCCGGACGGCTCTTCGAAAAACCTTCCAGCATGTCGGCGCGCTTCGGGGTGGTTGAGGCTGGTGATGAGTTCAAAGTTTTTAAGCGTGAAGGTGCTTGGACGCAGGTGAGGTTAGTGATTACGGGTGAAGATGGCTGGTACCCTACCAAATCCATTCGGCGTGTTCAGGAAGATCGCATTCGTTCTGTGGGTGTGAACGTGGTGGAAGGTGCTTTAGGCTGGGGATCCAAGGGGCTGGGATACGGGCTTGATGCCGGTTACTTCAGAAACCTCATGACCGGTGGAACCGACGGACGACCTCGCGACCGGCTTGAGCTTGGTGGCTCCCTGGGACTCTGGACGGGACAGAGTGTGACGCTGGATTCCAAGTCGGCCAGCACCAAGGTTTACCAATTCATGGTCATCGGACGGTATTTAGGCTCTTCGCCCGACGGACGTATTTCGGGTGGCGCTGAATTTGGCTTGGACTACAAGAAATCTACACTCACTACTTCGGGTTTTACTGACACCGATATCGAAAGCGAGTTGGCTGATTCTGCGGCCTCAACTTCGATCGGTCTGCTGCTGGGGGTGGTGGGATTTTACTCTTTCAACGAATCGTGGCACGCCATGTTGGGCGCGCGTGCGCACATTGCAAGCAGTCCGATAGCCTGGATTCGTGGCGGCGTGGACTTTAGATTTTAGTGAATAGCGAGATCTTTCGTCGCGGCGTTGAACTTCAAAGAAAATTTCTTTGGTTTAGACTCATCTAAACCGGTGTATCCCTTCAGCTCAATATGATCGCCGACGACCCGAGCGTCGACTAGACGATTGATGGGTTCAGGGCCTACTTGGTAGGCTGCCTCAAAGGCCGCTGCGCCGCCCACTTCTTGTTCGCCCACTAGGACAATGACCGTTGAATTCAGATCGCCGTTCAGAATGGAGTCCATTTCTACGACTTTATAGACGGCTCCGTCAGTGCGAAGAGTGTGAACCTGAAAAATTCGATTCGCAACGTTGGCCATGTCCATAGCTTTCGAGCCTTCCTTTAGGGGAGCTAAGGCGAAAGCTGATGCGGATGCCAAGATCGAAAAGGCAAGGGCGATTTTTGAGTTTAGCATGGTGAAAACCTCCTCATGTGGTCCAGAAGCCCATGTTAATGGCAGTCTATTCTTAGGGGCAACTTTTTGAATGCTTCTTTGTCTGGAATTGAAACTTTGGTGTGAACGAATCTGTTAGCTGTTCATTAAGCTCAGAATCAGAGGTCCCACTAACAGTGCGCCCAGAGCCGGAAGGTGGCAGGTGAAGAGAGGGAGGAGTAATTTGAACGATAGTTTTTCAGCTTCGCGGGTGAGCTTCCGTTCCAGGCCGTCGAGCGCGCGTTCGACGAGGGTGCGGAGTGTTTCGCTCAAAGGCTGACCGCGAAAATGTAAATCGTGTAGGCGCTGTAGTTGACCGAGGGCACGTATAACCTCGGCGGAGTCCGCGGGGTGCGCGGCAAAAATCTCGCTCGGGGCCGCTTCGAATTGGCGGCAAGCTTGGAGCGTTTGTGCGAGTGCCGCTTGCACGCGCGGGGGAAAGCTCGCCGGGGGATGATCGACAAGTGCACCTTCTAGCGCGGGCCCCAGGGCTTGCCCCCAGGCGAGCGCACTCTTAAGGCGCGAGAGCAGCACGAGCCAATCGGCAAACCATAAAGTGCTTTCGGTGCGATGAATAAGACGAAAAATCCAAAGCGTGCCTGCTGCAAGCAAAGCCGCTGAGCCTAATAGCAACAATGGCGGAGGCTGCAACTCTTCCGGAAACAGGCAATAAGCCACAATGCCCACGAGCACACCGAGACCCGCAATGACCTGCGCTTGCAGGCGAGCGTTGAGAGTTTTTTGCGCGAGCAAGTTCCCAATACGTTGCTTCAGAATGAGATGCTGCAAAAGAGATTCCAGTGTGCCTTCGGTAGGAATCCCGCCGTCTAGCATGCGGTCGCGTAGCCTTACCCAGAGCCGACAAAGTTCCCTGGGTGCGCGTAGTTCCGGGAGCGCGTGCAGAGCTTGTGAGAGTGTTTCGCCGCAGCGTACGCGTAGCAAAACGAGCTCCAGGGCATCAATGAGTTGGTCCACAGGCTTCCTCGGGGCGAATATAAATTTCTTGAATCGCGCGTTTTCCTTGCGAGTCGCAGCGCACGTACACGACGAGGTCCCATAGTTTGTGTATCCGAGCCGCATCGATTGCATTCGCTGCTCCGGCAAGTTGGGCGAAGCGTTCCAGGGCCTGCCGGCACGAACCGGCGTGCAGAGTGGTCATGACGCCCGCGTGCCCCGTGGTGAGCGCGCGTTCGATGGCCTGCGCTTCGGGACCGCGGCACTCGCCCAGAATGATGCGATCGGGGCGCATGCGGAGGCTTTCAAAGACCAGGTGGGCGAGATCCCAGGTGGCGCCATTGCGAAAACCAAAGCGGTCGGTGCGGGCAATGAGTTTGGAGGAGAGTTGATTCGGGAGGGGGAGCTCCGGACTGTCCTCGAGCACCAGCACGCGCTCGGTGGCGGGAATGAGTGGAAAGAGAGAGGTGAGCAGACTCGTTTTACCGGACCCGGTGGCGCCGGCGACGAGAATAGAATTCCCCCGTTGAATAGCCGTGCGCAGTTGGGTGCACTGCTCGGGCGTGGCCGAAAAATCTTCGAGCCGAAAACGGTCGAGCTCGGGCAAGCGGCGGAGCGTGATTTCAGGCCCGCGCAACACGAGCGGCGCGATCACCACGTGCGCGCGAAAACTGCGCGGACCCACGTGCAGAAAGGCATCCACGCTGGGCTGCACCAGGCCCAACGTGCAATTAGCTTGTTCGGCAATATGGCGACCGAGAGTTGTGAGTGCAGCGGCTTCGGTCTCGGCGGTGGGAATGGGGCCGTTCCATGATCCACGCTCGAAATAGGCGAGGCCGCGGGGGCTCAGCACGATGTCTTCGACGCTCTCGCGGGCGATGAGATCCGGCAAACAAACTTCAGCGGACACGAATGTCCTCCCAGCTGGGGCGAATAGCGAACCAAAGTTCGGAATCGGATTCGCTGCGATCGCGGTGTCCAAAGAGCGACGACAAAAAGGAGACGTCTTTGAATCCGGGCAATCCCGACTGCACGGTGCCGCTGCGGGTTTGAATGAGCGTGGTGAGAATGGTGGTTTCGCTGACGCGCAGATCAAAGCGACTTTCTAAGCGTCGTAGCTTCATGCCTGGCACGCCGTCGATAGCGGTGGCGGGATCGGGCTCGGAGAGCTCGAGTTTAAAGTTGAGCGTGATTTCTCCTGCGCCGGTTTCAACGTTCGCGTCGGGTTCGAGCGTAAGGATGAGGCCGTAGTTTTTCCACTGCGTGGAGGTGGCGTAGGGCGTGGAGCTGCGAATGGGAATTTCGCCGCCGCTCTGGAAACTCGCCTTTTCGCCGGGCTTGGTGCGAATTTGGGGGCGAGCTAGCACGCGCGCTAGGCCCAGGCTTTCGCCAAAGTCTGCGCCAATCTCGAGAGGCGTGCCGCCCGCGCCCGTAACCGCTGGGCCTCCGCCTTCGGCGGACTTAAGCGCGACGCTGCCGGGCCAGCGCACACCAAGCGATGCGGCCTTGGCGCGGGAGAATTCAAAGAGGCTCACCTCGAAGACCAGCGTGCGCCCCGGAGCTGGGCCCTCCACAAACTGCACGTCGTAAAAGGGACGCATTTCGCCCAGCGCTTGGCGCAGGCGCGATTCTAAATGTTGGGCCGATCCGCCTACACGTAAACTGCGTCGGGCGCCGACGGTGGAGCTAGCCAAAATGCGGAAGCCGGCACGAAGAAGTTTGGTTTCGGCCTCGATAAAGCGTTGGTCATTCTGCTGCAGGGATTCGGGAAGGGCGAGCGCTTCGAAGCCACAGCTGGCGAGTTTTTGGAGTTCCGCTGGCGAGGAGCTGTTGGCTTGCGGGGGATTTGCGGTCCAATCGATACTGGCGCGCGGACATCTTTGTGCCGCCTGGTAGGTGGCATCGCTCACGGACTGGACGCGAGTTAAATCCGGCCGCGTGGAATCGAGTCCACTGGCGTGGATAAGTCCGGGACTTCGCACCCGAAGCGAAATATTGCGGCCCACGGCCTGGGCTTCGATAATTTTTGGCTGCGAGAGCCAAACCGTAAGGCCCGGACGCTGAATCAGGGCCGGATGACTGGGGGACACCAAGAGAACACCCGCGAGGACGAGGTTGGAAGTGACTAACGCCATACCCCGCCCCTGCAGGAGTTGGGCCAGGGCTTAGGCGGTTTTAAATGCGAGGATCAGTTCCACGCGGCGAGCATCGCGAGAAACTTGAAACTCGGCGCGGGCGCCGAGGGCGGTAAGCAAACGCACGATGCGCGCGGTCTCGATGCGCAGTCCGGTGGAGTGACGAGAAAAATCGTCTACGCCCATAAAGGGCTCCAAGAGGAGCGACCACGCCAGGCGCGGTTCGATTTTTTGCTGGGCCAGCGAGGCGGGCAGGATCGGCTCGGTACTCTGGGTATTCAGCGTAAAGGTAACGAACATGTCGGGGCGCTGTCCCTTGGAGAGTTCAAGGGCGATGCCTACAGGCGCTTGCGCCGTGTTCGCTTGCATCACTTGGCGCAGGTGCACGAAGGCTTCTAGCAGGGAATCGCGGTGTGCAATGACCGAAGGCTCGGTGCCTTCAAATCCGGCGCTGACTTCGGGCCCTAGCGGCGAGTTGCGCAGTACTTCGCTCAGCAGCAGGGCTTCTTTGGGCAATTGGGTGATGCGCTTTTCTTCGGCGAGCAGCGTGGTGATGTCTTTTTCTACCAGGTTGAAACGCTGGTAGAGGCTGTCGAAGAAGCGCTGGCGCACGGGCGTGTCGGCGTCGTTGGGGTCCAGAGCGCGCAGGCCTTCCAGAATTTGGGGGGCCGTGCGGAATTCGTGGAGCAAAATTTGGAGCAGTCGCTCGCGCGAGCTGTCGCGGGCGCGGAGTTCCATGAGCGCGCGTTCTAAATCGCGGCGCGAAGTTTCGAGCGAGCGACTCATGCGGGTGCGCTCGGCCGCTTGTTTGAGGGCCTGCTTGAGTTCTTCGGGCTCCCACGGTTTAGAAAGATATCGCCAAATGTGGCCGCGGTTTACGGCTTCGATGACAGCTTCTAAATCGGCAAATCCCGTTAGCAGCACTCGTGTGGCAAGGGAGTCGAGCTGCTGCGCCTTTTCTAAAAATTCCGAGCCGTTCATGCCGGGCATGCGCTGGTCCGAGAGAATCACGTCGAAGTCGTGCACTCGGTGCATGATGTCCAGGGCTTCGGCTCCGCTCGTGGCGGCGTGCATTTCAAAATCCTTGCGCAGAAGGCGCTTGAGGGCGTCGATGTTGTCGCGTTCATCGTCGACCATCAGAATCCGGGGTAGGGAGCTCATTCGGTCTCTTTCTCCGCGTTTTTCTCGGTGGGGATGGCGGCACGCGGGCCGAACACGCCGTCTACTTTGTACACGCAATCGCGCAGCTGCGCTTGCAGGCTGCGAAACTGGGGTGATTTGAGATCGGGAGCATCAATCTTGGTGGTGCGAATAATAAACGTGTCATTGAGGGTCCAGTCGTGGTCGTTGTCCGTCACGCGACGCTCAAAGTCGAACCAGGGCGAGGTAAAACTGCAGGCGCGTGGAGCGCCCAGCGTGGTCCAGTCGGCGGTGTGCGGAATTTGGATGCGGAGTTGTTTGGTGGTGGGGTCGTCGATGTGCAGTGCCGACACTCGGTCCTGCGTGCCGATGCCCATGATTTCTTGGAGGTCTACGAGTGGGTCCAGCGGAATAGAAAGCAGCGGGCCCGCGCGGCGAGCGCCAAAATCTTCGGTGAGTTCAAAATCAATATCGCTGCGATATTCCGGAAATCCTTGGTGCTGCACGCGAACGAATTTAAAGTCGCGCACGGCGCCTTCGGGAATGCGCAAAAATCCCAGCAGCAAATCTTTGAGTTGTCCTTCGGTGCTACCGAAGAGCATGTTTTGCAAATCCCACGAGGTAATGCCTTTCAGCGTGAGTGAGCTTGTGCGCTTGAGTTCGGTAGCGCGCGATAGCTCAAACTCCGTTGAAACTTGCATGACCGAGTTGCCGGGTGGGTTTGTGGGCGAACGTTGCAGCGACATGCCGTGCTTGCCGTTGAGTTCTAAGTAGGGGCGATTTTGAATATCGTAGGGCACAAGTGTGGGGTGGGGCACGGGGTTGGTGCCGTCCACAAAGTAGCTTTGTTCGCCAATCGTAACCACGGTGATGGCATGGTTAAAGGCGTCCAGCATGGGCAAAAGGCCGGTAGGCATGGGATCAGTGCCACGTTCGATAATCGCTACGCGTGCGTCCAGGCCGAGGTCGCGAAAGCTCTTGGCCAAAAAGGCGGCGAAGTCTTTGCAGTCCCCATAGCCGGAGGCCGCAATGTCGCTGAGTGCGCGCGGCACGTAGGCGCCCTTTACGGTGCGCCAGTCGCCGAAGTAACGCAGTTCTTTGATGACGTCTTTCCATAGGCCCGTCATGGCGGCCAAGGGCGCCTCCTTTTGGTGGGAGCGAACGAGCATTGCGAACTTGCGGGGCAGGGCTTCGCCTAAGATTTTTTCGTAGTCTAGGGATAGACGTTCGGCGAGCTCGTCCCAATTCCGCAGCGAAGAGTACTCAATCCAAGCACTTTCTTGGTCGGCTCGGGCCGAGCTGCGTTCGCCCAGCGCCCCGCTGGCTGGAATGTCCTTGGCGGAGAATTGGTAAAGATGGCGCGCGCCTTTGCGTGACGATTTAAAAGTGAGAATTTTTTTGGGGTCCACTCGGGCCACTTGCACGCCTTCGGGTACGTCGAGTTCGGCTTGGTAAGATTCCACGGGCGTTTGGTTGGGTAGGTAGATGCGCCCGAAGAGAGCGTCCTTGAGGGAGGCTGTGTGGGTTTCGGTGCGTAGGGTGATAACGATTTTGGAGCCTGGTACGAGTTGGGGAAAAGGAATAAGAAGTCGGCGTTGATCGTCGAAGCCCACGCCCGAGGCTGAAATAGAGCGGGTTTCCACATTGGCCGGCAGCACGGGAATGCGCTGCTTGCCGTTGAGAGTGTAGGCCTCTACCAAATCCATCTTTTGCGACGAGGCGTTGTAGGAAAAATGCTGGAGTCCGGCGCGTTCGGCGCCGATGGGGCTCAGAATGCGCAGAACAATGTGCCGCTCCGTTACCGAAAGACCGTTGCTCTCGCCGCGGATTTTTTCCGAGTACGATTCGGTAACAAAGCCAAGGTCCTCGGGTTGCACGCGGCGCGCATGGGCGCTTAGCCCCGCCACGGCCCCCACTAGGAGGCTCATTCTGCGTGCTAAGCCCGCCAACCCCTTCATGGGCCTAGTAGCGCTCGGCGTAATAATCTTTGAGAATCTGACGGTGATCGAAGCAAATTTCGGCCGGCAGGTTCATATCGTAAAAAATATCGGCTCCCTTGGCATCGCTGCCGGCGCGGGGCTTGCCCCAGCCGCGGGCCACGAAGACCACCGAAGCCGTGTGAAAGCGAGGGTCCCGTTTGGGGTCGGAATACACGTGAAACTGGCGAACGAGCTCCACATCTAGGCCGGTTTCCTCTTTGATTTCGCGGAGCGCGGCCTCTTCGACCGTTTCGCCTTCTTCTACGAAGCCGCCGGGCAGGGCCCAGCCGTGGGGTTCGGATTTACGATCGACGAGTACGACCATTCCGGCGCCCATATCGATGATGACGTCCACCGTAAGTTTTGGTGCTTGAGGCTTGGACGAGGGCTTTTCCTGGGAATCCATGTCGTGATAGTCTCCTTTTCCTCTATGCTAGTTGGAATTCCTAAAGAAGTAAAAAACCTTGAGAATCGCGTTGCTATTGTCCTGGCGGGCGTGAAAACTTTGGTAGCTGCAGGACACAAGGTGCGGATCGAAACCGGCGCCGGATTGGGGTCGGGCATCACCGACGATCAATACCGTTCGTTCGGGGCCGAAATCGTCAAGACCGCTGCCGAAGCTTGGTCCGCCGACATGGTCATCAAGGTTAAGGAGCCGCTCGAGAGCGAATTCAAATTCCTCCGTCCTGGCTTGTACCTCTTCACCTACTTGCACCTCGCAAACGAGCCGAAGCTCGGCGAAGCGCTCCTCAAGAGCAAAACGCGCGCGATTGCTTACGAAACCATTCAGCTGCCGGATCGGTCGCTGCCCCTCTTGAAGCCGATGTCCGAAGTGGCTGGCCGCATGGGCCCGCAAATTGGTGCGAACCTTCTGGAAAAACGTAACGGTGGCCGGGGTATTCTGCTGGGCGGTGTGCCGGGCGTAGCGCGGGGCGTGGTTACTATCATTGGTGGCGGCGTGGCCGGCTCGAACGCGGCAAAAATCGCCGTGGGCTTGGGCGCGGAAGTGACCGTGATTGAAAAAGACCAAAAGCGCCTCGAGTACTTGGACGATATTTTCGGCACCAAGCTCGCTACGCGTATGAGCGATTCGTTCAACATTGAAGAGTGCGTAACGCGCTCGGACCTTGTCATTGGCACAGTGCTTATTCCCGGCGCTAAGGCACCCAAGCTTATCACCCGCGAACTCATCAAAAAAATGCAACCCGGTTCGGTGTTTGTGGACATCGCTATCGACCAGGGTGGTTGTTCTGAAACGTCTAAACCGACGAGTCACGAGCACCCGACCTACGTGGAAGAGGGCGTAACGCACTACTGTGTAACGAACATGCCGGGCGCCGTGGCTCGGACCTCAGCCTTTGCACTCACGAACCATACGATCAGCTATGCGGCCAAACTGGCGGCTGACCCGATCGAAGCAATTCGCAAGGATCCGGCCCTGGCTTTGGGCGTGACCACCTGGGACGGTGTTTGCACGTATGAGCAGGTCGCTAAGGACCTCAAGCTGCCGTACACACCGCTTCGCGACGCTCTGGGCTGATTGAAAGTCGCGTGAAGACGCTCATTTGCATTCCGACTTACAACGAACGCGAGAACGTTGAAGCGCTTTCGCGCGCCATTCTGCAGATGACGCCCGCCGGTACGCACATTTTGTTTGTGGACGACGGCAGTCCCGATGGCACGGGCGAAGTGGTGGATGGGCTCGCTAAGAGCGATGACCGCATTCATGTTATGCACCGCAAGGGCAAGCTGGGGCTGGCTACTGCGTACATTCAGGGCTTCCAATGGGGGCTAGCTAAGGACTACGATTGGTTCTTCGAGATGGATGCGGACTTCTCGCATGATCCTAAGCATTTACGCGAGTTCTTTAAAGTAATCTCTTCGGGTGCGGCCGACGCGATTTGCGGCAGTCGTTATGTGGAGGGGGGCGGGGTTTCTAACTGGAGCCGCAATCGTCTTTTGCTGTCGCGTGCGGGGTCGCTATACTCCACTATTTGGCTGCGCCACGACCTCAAAGATTGGACGGGCGGCTTCAATGCCTGGAGCCGCGACACCGTGCAGGCCCTGCGCTTAGAAACAATCCGCTCTAAGGGTTACGCCTTTCAAATCGAAATGAAATACCGGGCCCTCGTGCTGGGCCGCCGCGTAGTGGAAACGCCCATCATTTTTCAGGAGCGTCGCTTTGGTGTTTCTAAGATGAGTGGTTCCATCGTCAAAGAAGCTTTGCTTGGCGTGGCCCGTTTGCGCTGGGGCAATGACCGCGGCACGCTCTTTTCGGGCTGATTGTTCACGGGCCGCGCCCAACTTTTTTCGCCGTCAAAGATCCAGCCTAGATTTCGTTCCGGGTCCTCGTGCACCATGGAGACATGATTAAAAAGATTTTTCTTCATGCCTCCCTCATTGCTCTTGCCTCCGGCTGTGCCTCGACCTCGGCGCCCCGGCATCCGGCTTCGGTGGACACCGAAGAAAAAGCGGATCTCTTCGACTATCTGTCGCCGGACGAGATTGCGCAGTACATGGACCAGAACAATGTGAAGGTCGAAGCCGAGACGGACGAAGGGGCCTTTGATGCCAATGAAGCCGTGCCGGTAGAAATTGAAATTCGCGTTTACTCCTCAAATCACAAGCGTGCGCCGGGCCCCGTGAAGAAGGAGCACATCGATGTGTTCCGGAATGGCCAGCGCATTTACACCTGGCTCACCTCCACTGCCAGCGACAAGATGAAGTACCCCAGCGTGGGGCAGCCCTACATGCCGGAAACGCCGCGGGGCACGTACTCCATTCAGCGCGCCGTTCGCAACGAGGTCTCGCACCAGTTCAACAATGCCCCCATGAACTTTGCCATGTACTTCGGTCCCAAGGTGCCTTCGGGCATTGCCGTGCACGCAACGTACGGTGCCGATCACCTGGCCAAGCTTGGCACGCCCGACTCCGCGGGCTGCGTGAGATTGTCCGAAATTCACGCGAAAACTTTGTTCGAGCTCGTGGTGAATCAAATTGGCATCAAAAAGGCGCGCGTGATTGTGTCCGACCTGCAGGACAAGACCGTTATGTATCCGCTTTCGCCCTGATTACTTCGTCTAAGATAATTTCGGCGCGCGGCGTCCGTTCGGAGTCGCGCGCTACTTCTAATCCCACGGCTACGGCCCGAATCGTTTTAAATCTACTGGCAAAGGCTTCGGCGTAGAGCTGAAGTTGCAGGCGTATTTTGTCTGTGCGCTCGCTGCGCTTGAGCGCGCTTAGGCGCGAGCCCGTTTTCCAGTCGAGGAGCACGAGTTCCTCGCCCCGGAACCACGCCAAGTCGGCGTAGCCCGATAAGCGGTAGCGCGACGAATGCACGTACAGACCAAGCTCGCGCCGCACGCCAGGGTCGCCGCGGGCGATGGCCGCCCAGAGCTCCGTCAGGGCGGGCAGGGCGCGAATAGCGCGGACGGCGCTCTCAATGGCCGGGCGCTCGGGAATATTCGGCAGCAGGGCCTCCAGTGTTGCCGTGTCGCCCGACCAGCGTTCCAGCACGCGGTGAATTTCGGTACCAAGGTCGGCCGTGCTCAATTGGGCAGGATCGGTCGCGGCTTTGCGCGCGGCTCCTCCGAGGAAAGGAGCTTTGAACTGACGCGCAATGTAGCGGCTCACGCCCTCGCGGAAGAAGGGCGTGCGTTGCGGCAGGGGCGGATGGGCGGCGGGCCAGGACCAGGTCTCGGTGGGCGCGGGGGCGTCGCTGTCGGTTGTGGTCTCTTCCGATTCCAAGGTGTTCCAGCTGAGGTGGCCGCCGCTTTCGAGAGATTGCCAGTGACCGCCGTCGTATAGCTCGACCAAGATTTTGTTCCAGGGCGAGGGCGTCAGCGTGGGCCACTGCAAAATGGCCGAGAGGGGATCGCGCTTGGTGGCGGTCTTTTCGCTGGGCCGTTTGAAGTACAAATTCAGCGTGGACTGTGCCCGGGTAACGGCCACGTAAAAGAGGCGCCGACTTTCGGCTTCGAGTTCTAATTGCTCCTGGCGTTTTTGGCGCAAGTAAATGAGCGAGGGGCGCTCGCTCACTTGGTTGGCTTGGGTTCCGCGCAGCTTGAGTCGAAAGGCCACTCCTTCGTCGGATTCCAAACTGGTGTCGCCGCCACCGCGTCCGCGCTCGCTGAGTTCCGGCAAGTAAATGGCGTCGAATTGTAAACCCTTAGAGGCGTGCACCGTGTACAAATCCAGCAGTGCTCCATGCGGCGTGGATTGGATGTGGCCCGGAACTTCGCGCTCGAGGGCGGCACTGTGCCGCCGCAGGAATTGCGAGAACTCCGTGAGGGTCATGGTCTGCGGCAAACCCATGGCTTCGAGATCCAGAATGAGACGCTCCATGGCCGAGGTCCATTCGGCACCGCGGAACCAGCGCGAGGGGCGCAGCTGGGCGACGAAGCGGTGAAGCAGCACACTCCATCCGGCCGCGCGGGCATCGGGCCCCAGCTCCTGCCGTAGGCGCTCTAGCTCGGGCGAGTTGGGTAGTTGAGGTTGCCATTGCTCGGGATTTTTCCAGCGCGCATACGCCATGGCACCAAGGGCCAAGTTGGGATTGTCGATCCACTCAAGCGTGAGGGCGAAAATATCGGTCAGGTGATGATCCAAATAAGTTTCGGTGCCCGAAATACGAAAGGGCACGCCCTGACGTAGCAACTCCCCCGCAAAGCGGTACAGGCTGCGCCAGCGTTTAAAGAGCACGGCGTGCGTGGCTTGGGGGCCAAGCTCGGCGCTGCGCCGGTGAAAGTCGCGCACCAGTTGCTCGCGCAAAAGGCTTTCGCTTCGGCTCTCGCTGAGTTCCACGGCGGGCAAAGCGGGGCGAGGTAAATCGCGGAGCAGTTCGTCGCGCATTTTTTTGGCGCGCGCACTGTGCAGGGATTGCGGCGCGGGATCGAGGGGCCGACTCGCGGCGAAGAGTCCGGCTTGCAGCTTGTTCATAAAATCTAGCGCGGCGGGCAAGCTGCGATAATTGTGGGCGAGTTCTTCGCGCGTGAGTTCTTGGGTGAGTTTGCGGAAGAGCGAGGCGTCGGCACCGCGAAAGCGGTAAATGCTTTGTTTGGGATCGCCCACGAAGTACCACTCCGTGCGCTCGCCCGAAATTCCCTGCAGAATTTCGTACTGTGTGCGGTTGGTGTCTTGGAACTCGTCCACCAAGAGCAATTCGGGAGCAGGAAACAAACGCTCCGTGGAACACTTAAGCAAGCGATGGAGTTCAAATTCCATGGCAGAAAAATCTAGCAAGTGGGGTCCGGTGGTGCGGAGTTCGGCAAAGAAGCTCGCTAGCACGCGTTGAGCTTCGTCTTCTTCCTGCACGGCCTGGAGCGAGAGCGAAGCGGGCAATCCCTCTTGAACCAGCGTCTTCCAGTTTTCGGCGGCTTCGCGGACGTCCGGGTAGGCATCGAAAAGTTTTTTGTTGCCCCGAAAGTGCAGTCCATCCAGTGGAGCCGTTTCGGGCGCAAGCAGCGAGGCTGCAAAGCATTCTAGCCATGTGCGCTCGGTGTCTTTTAGTTCACCGCCTTGGGCCAGTAGTCCTTGCACTTGGCTCAGGGTGCCGCGGCGGAACTGTTCGTAGAAGGTCAGGGCGGAATCGATATCGATGCCTAGCGATTTTCCATTCGCGCGGAACCAATAACGCGTGGCCTCGGCCGTGAGGTTTTTGAGGCTCAGCAGCGACAAAAGTTTTTCGCGATCGGCGTGCGTGGAAAGCACCTTGAGCGTGTGGCGCACACGTGCCTCTTGCGCCACGCTGCTCGGCACCACGTTGGCCGTTGCGCTGTAACCCAAACGAACCAGGTGGGGGCGGAGCAAACGCAGGCAGAGGCTATGAAACGTGGAGATACGACTTTCTTCCGTCACGCTCGCGATGAGTCGATCCAGCCCAATCTTGCCCAGGCGTTCGAGCACGCGCGTTTTCATTTCGGCGCCGGCGTCTTCGGTGAAGGTAAGGGCGATGATGTCGCGCGGGTGGCGCTGCGGTGTTTTGGGGAGGGGCGCGCCTGTTTCAGCGTCGAAGCCCAGTCCTTCGATGTAGCGACTCACAAGGCGGTAGGTTTTGCCGCAACCCGCGCCGGCTTCGACAATCTCGCGGCGCAAGGTCATGGCGATTCCTCGTCGATCAGTTGGGGGCGGCCGCACACGGCCATCACTGAGCAGCGCGTGCAGAGAGATGCCTTGAGCGGCTGGGGCGAGGCTTCGCCATGGCGAATACGCTCCTGGAGCAGATCCATAACGCCGGCGAGGGCGTCCTGGGTTTCAGTAAGGTCTTTTTCGCTCAGCACGCGCACCGTGTGCCCCGCGCGAGCGAAGAGCTCGGCAAAGTGAGTGGCTTGCGCGTGTCCCTCCCACACGAAGAGCGATGACTTGTCCGGACGCAGCGGATTCAGGTAGCCGCCGCCCACTACGGGGGCGTGTTCGGTCGATTGCTCTAGCAATGCGCGGTACAAAAACCATTGGAAGCGGCCGTTGCGAATTTGAGTTTTGGGAATGCTCGAGCCCACATCGCCCGATTTGTAATCCCACAACAAGCGCGCGCCGTCGGGTAGAGTGTCCACGCGGTCAATCTTGCCGCGCAAACGTAAATGTCCCCAGCTTCCCTGCGTGGGAGTTTCGAGTTGTGGCATGCGATCACCCCGCAACGGGAGCAAGGGTCGCTCAAAGACCTCAATGTGCCGGCCCAGTTGCTGGGCTAAATTAGCCGCACCGGCGCGAAGAATATCGCGATACGCCGAGGTGGCGCGGCCGGCAAAAATATCGTCGAGCGAGGCGTGCAAAAGTTCTAGCACCCGCGCGTGCGGAGAGTTCCAGTCGGGGTTCTGAAAGAAAAGTTCCAATGCTTTGTGCAGCCACAGGCCCATGCTCAGCGGGTCTTCGCCCGGAGCGTCCCATTCGGGTGCGGCCTGTAGGCGTAGGCGCCGCTCCATTAGGTAGCGAAAAGAACAAGCAAAATAACTTTCCAGAGCGGTGGGCGAATACTCGCGCTCGAGTTCGGGAGTAACGGCCACTCTTGGCGGAACTTGCGAGTGGCGCGGTGTTTCGCGCGTGGGTTCTAGGCGTGTTAGGCGCGAGCCCAGGTCGCGCAGCCATGCGGCCACAATGCGTGCTTCTTCGGCCGTGTCGGCAACGGCGTAACCTGCGGCATTCAGCAAACTGGCCAGCTGCGCCGGAAAAATTCGGCGCGAAAAATTCTCGGGCGATTCCGGATTGCAAAGCGCGCGGATAGATTCGCGCTTGCCCCACAGCATCAGACGAGAATGTCCGGTAAGGCCTAGATCGCCCCACGAGAGCACGGGCATTCCGCGCGGATCAAAGCGCGGGTGCTCACTGGTATTGCTGAGCTCCTGGCTCTCGTCGTCGCCCAGCGCGCCAAGTTCAATGAGCACGCGGGCCCATTCGCCGCGCGGGCCTTCGGGGAGCGTGGGGAGAGTGCGCAGCCAGGAGGGACTGCGTTGCCCAATCCATTGCCACAAATCGTTCACGGTGAAGTCACTGTCGGGATCGATCCCCGCGCGGCGCAGGGTCTCGGTGGCCGAATCGCCACGGCGGTAGCGGTGGCTTTCGGGGCGGGATTCGTCCAGGTAATCGCAAAAAAGGCAAAGGGCCCGGCAGAGCGCTTCGTGGGTTGCGGGCGGTGGCGTGGTGACATCGAGTGCAAATTCGCCCGGTAGGAGCTCGGCCGCTTCGGATGCAGCAGGGCTCGTGTCGGTCGATGCCCAGTGAAGGGCGGTCTGTGTGCGCTCGGCTTCGCTGAGCAAATTTAAATTCACGGGAGGAATGGCAGCTTCCGGAGCTTGTCCCAGTGCTTTCATTTCTATCACCGGCAAATGGCGTGCTAGCGCGCGCAAAAATTTTGCTTCGAGGGGATGTTGATCGCAGGTAGTGGGAACGAGCAAACGAAAAGCGCGCGCGCGGCCGTTGCTCGGTGGACGCTCAAGAATTCGCTCCCAATCGGCCTCGTTAAAAGTTTCGCTCGCCAAGCATTGAAGGGCGGCGTTCACTGCTGCCCAGTCGTGAGCGGCGCAGTTTTGTTCTCCGGCCAGTGCTTCGATTTGCAAAAAGGCCAAAATACGATCGGTCCAAATTTGAAAGTCCGGGTCGTCGCCCTGCTCGAGTTGCGGCAAAATTTGCCGCCAATCTTCAAAGCTCACACCCAGTGGCGCCAGGTGTTTGAGCGAGCGCCAAAGGGTCCAAGCTTCGAGAGGGCCGCGAAGTTTTCCGGTGGGCGATTGCATGAGGGCCGCAATCGCTTGGATGGGCGATAGAGTTTGGGCTGAAAAAATTAGGCGTTGCTGACGGCGCTCTAACTCGCTCAGCAAGCGCAGTGCGAATTCGGGCAAGGCGTACACGCCCGGGTTGGGCCAGGCTTCACCGCCCGCGGTAAATCCTTGGCAGCGGCGATCCCTCAAACGGCGCGCGCCGGCGGGACTGAGGCTGCGATCGAGCAAAAGCACCACGTCATCGCTCGTCGTTTGAATTTGCGAGGCGTCACCAGTGAGTTCTTGATGGAATTGAATCAGCGAGAGCATTGGCCGCACTTGGCCAGATTATTCGCCCTGCCAGAGCTGCTTGCCCGGCTCCGTGCCGAGTTTCACAACCGTACGCAGAGTCCAGTCGTTGGCCTTCTCGTAGGATTCCGCCGAAGGCACCATGTGAATGGTATCCCACGGACAATACTTCGCGCACATTTTGCAACCGATGCAGCGATCGAGATCGACTTCGACCATCTTGCCCATGTCGACGTACTGCGCGCCCGGAACGAGTTCGATGCAGTCGACGGGACAAAATTGAATGCAAGCTTCGCAGCCGGTGCAACCGGATTGGTCGATAACGGCGAGGACTTTGGGCAGCTTGATTTTGCGCGGAGGTTTTTCCGCAATGCCGGCCTTGATGTCCTGGGCGATTTTTTCCGATACGTCGCTGTAATCGAACATAACCCCATTATAGGACAGGCTTTTTCGGATTGGCTAGGGCTGATTTGCTAGGGCCGCGCAAAGGGCCTGCCCCAGGCCCTCGAGCCACTTGGGGGTGGCGGCAAAACAGATGCGAACGCCCGTTGGCACGCCAAAAGCGTCGCCAGCTTCTACTTTAATGCTATGAGTCTTTTCTAGCCACTCGCAGAAGGAGTGAAGGGTCATGCCCCGCTCCTGGAGCGTAGCTTTGACGTCCAAAATCAGGTGAAAGCCGCTTTCGGGCCACAAGGGAATAGAGCATTTGCCCGCCATGGCGGCGGGTTTAAGGGCATCGGCCAGAGTGCGCGTTCCTTTTTCAACGAGCAAAATTTTGCGTTCGAATTCGGCGAAAGCGGCGCCCTGTCGCGACGAAAAAGTAGAAAGAGCGCGGTAGCCCTCGAACACGGTTTCGGGGGCCACGCTCTCGGGGCCAAGCTTGCGTTGGCTGCTGCCGTAGCGCCAGGCCAACGCGGGTCCGTGGGGCGAGAGCGTAGGCTGCAAAGTTTTTACTACGCTGTTAAGCGGATGCAGCAGGTCGACCGGCAATTTGCCCGGAGGGATTTCGTTCAAACAAAAAAGGTTATTGCTCTCTTCGCACAGAAAGGGCGCCGTGCAACGTTTGCGCACGGCCGTGGTCACGGCCAAAAAGTTTTCGTCCGGATAGTAGAATCCGTCCACGCGGCTGGGCTGCGTCCATAGCACGGCTGCGCAGCTTTCGAAGTCAAAGCTCTGCATGTCGTCCGGGTCGCGCGGATAAAGATCCACGGTGCAGTGAAGCTCTCGGGCCGCAGCTAGGAATTCGTGCGGATAAACTTCGGGAATAGCTACGCGTTTGCCGGCTGCGCCCACCTCGCGCAACCACTCGCGCACGGCTTCGGTGAGGTTTTTGTGCAGGCGTACGGACTGCGGAAAATCGGGACAAGCAAGCGCGCGAAAGTCATTGTAGTAGTCATTGGGTTCAGCGCGTGAAAATTCGGGATAGGTAAAATTGGGTTGGACGATAGTGGCGTCCCAAAAGGTTTCCACTAGTAGAGTTTAACGGGGGCGCGAGGGATGCGCCAGAGGGCACATCCGTTAAGCACGGAATGCTTAGTGTTTCTTCAGGCGCGTCTTGAGCGAAGCAATGACGTCGGCAGCTTTCTCGAGGTGATGTTTCACGTCGAGAACGATTTCTACGGCTTCAGCCTGCTTCAGCGAGCCTTCGGACATTAGCTGGCAGAGGAGGGGCTCCAGGGGATCGGTGATAGCGTACACCGATTTGTGCTGGGGCCAGAGGTTGGTTTCTTCGTTGCTGCCACCGGCGCAGAGAGGAATGAGGTGGTCGATTTTGAAATCGCCGCGGTTCATGTCGTTGATGGTGTAGCCGAATTGTTTGTCGTAGAGGTCGATGACCTTGTGCTTGGTGTCGCCACCAACTGCGCGGGAGCAGTAGGGGATTTTTTCGGGGTAGCGGTATTCGGAGGGGGTGACGCAGAGAGCGCCCGGAGTGACTTGCTCATCGGGCATTGTCGGAAACTTTCCGTCTGCCAGGACCGGAGCCGCGACGAGGAGCAGGT
>JAFEAR010000162.1 GCA_018266335.1 Bdellovibrionales bacterium | reverse complement strand
CCATTGGCAAAGCAAAAAACGCAGAGCTTTAGCCATCTCTCAATCGTCCGATTTCTGCACTCGGACACCATAAGGAGTCTCATTATGTCTAAGAAAATCACCAAGGGCACCACGAAGACTGGCACGACCGCTCGCAAGGGCAACACCGCCAAGACCGGCGCCAAGGGCATCATCAATCCGAGCATCGATGTCGTTCTCGACCTGCAGGAAGGTCCGGAACTGGAGATGCTGCGCCCGCAGGACCTGGCCAAGCTGATCAAGGCGGAGAACGAGTACACCGCTCACGTCATCGCCACGCGCCCCGTCTACCCGACCAACCAGGAGCACTTCGACAAGCTCACCCCCAAGCAGGTGAAGAAGCTGGGCTTCCTGGGAAAGTCGGACGTGATCAGCGCGGATGACCTGCCGGACATCCTCTACGCCCGCGGCGGCCGCAACAAGAACAAGGGCAAGGGCAAGGGCGGTCCGGGTAACCGGGCTCTTCCGAGCGCTTCCGCTGTTCTCTCGGCCATGCAGCAGGTCATCGGCAACCGTCGCATCGTCGCCGGCGCCGCTGGCATGAAGGGCGACATCGTCATGTGGGAGCAGAACTTCGAGTTCGGCGACCCGCAGAAGGCGAAGTACTTCGAGGACTCGTACCGCCTCATCGTCGAGCGCTCGCACATCATCTTCGCCTCGGAAGTCGACCCCGGCTTCCTCCAGCACCTGGCCACGCTGGCGCCCGGCTACAGCAGCTACTGCTGCAAGCCGAACACCCGCAACCAGGCCGTCGGCTTCGTCGTGCACAACCGCCTCAAGGTGATCAAGGTCACCAGCCATGACGCGGTGGCCAACGTGCAGGGCGTGCCCGACCTCCGTCCGGCTTACGAGCTGGAAGTGGAGGACACGGCAACCGGCGCTCGCCGCAAGTACATCGTCGTGCACCTGAAGAGCATGCGCGGTGGTCCGCAGGTTTCCGGCGTCGTGCGCCGCAACCAGTGCAAGATCATCGCCCACGTGCTCAACGGGGAAACGGTCGAGATCGTCCTTGCCGGCGACTGGAACACCTTCGGCGACAAGACCACGGATCTGGACCCGCTCAAGCAGGCCGGATTCGCCATTGTGGACCCGAGCGACACCCGTGGCACCCACACCATGGGCGGTCGCCTGGACTTCTACGTGCAGCGCGGCATGGACGCCAAGATCGTCGGCAAGCCCGACGTCCTGGACACCAACCGCCTGCCCGGTCTGCCCGTGCGCGCCATCACCGACCACAACTCGGTGGTGCTCGAGACGAAGTAACGCGTCTCCAACGTCAACCTGAGCGGACCCGGAAGAGGGTGAACACTGGACCAAAAGTCTGGTGCTAGCCCTCTTCCGGCAACCCCGCAAAGCAGCGAGAAGGCTATGAGCCAAGAGAACAACGCGAATAAGGGTTCCAACCTGCGCAGCTACCTGATGCGCGGACTGTTTTTTGTAATTCCGATTGGAGTAACGATCTGGCTCGTGAACTTCGTCGTCGACATGGCCGATGGCTGGTTGGGCGGCGCGATACGAGCTCTGGCGCACGCGGTGCTGCCGGCCTCGCTCTTCACGGGGGCTTACGCCACCTGGGTGGAGCTGGGTATGCGGCTGACCAGTGTCCTTTCGCTGGGGACCATTTTCCTGGCGGTGGGCATCGTCGCTTCGTTTCCTATCGGCAAGCAAGGTCTGCGTCTCGTGGACCACGTCTTCATCCACATTCCCGGCGTCAACTCCATCTACCGCTCCGTGCGCAAGATGGTCGAGGCGTTCGGCGACGGCAACACGACCAGCTTTCAACGCTGCGTGTGGCTGAAATTCCCGGCTGAGCACTACACGCTCGGTCTGGTCACCAAGGAAATGGTGGAGGACGGCACGGATCGCAAGATTCTCGCTGTCTTCGTGCCGCATGGTCCCAACCCGACCGGCGGCTTCACCCAGTACGTCCTAGAGAGCGAAACCAAGCCTTGCGACCTCTCCGTCGAGGAAGGTCTCAAGCTGGTCGTCTCCATGGGCGTCCTGTCTCCGGAGAAGATGCAGCGCCTGTTCTGACGAAAGTCAGAGCTGGTAAATGCTGGGGAAAGAGGGTGGTGCTTCGGCACCATCCTCTTTCTTTTTAGATTTACTCACTATACAATACAGTATTTTCAACACAGCAGCATAGACTGAGGGTCCCTGCGGAAATGAGGGCAAGTCCTCTCTTTAACCTCGCCGGGATCACTGAGGATACGTCAGACTTCTCAATCTTGTTCAGTTGATTGGTCAGGCAAAAAGAAGGCGTTCATCTCGTTCACTTCGCAAACTCTGTACTGTTTAAAGCCAGTAAGTTTCGTATTGAAAATGTTGGTAGAAGGCGTGCTGCCGTATCTAACGCGATAAACCGAATTGTAGACTACACCAAGCAAATGCCAACCATCTTGCAATTCTCCCCAAACCAGATAGTGACAGGACGGATTGTAGTCTTTTGACCAATCCAGCTCTTCTAGATCTCCATCGAAGTTGAACATTCTATGTTGAGGAACATTGGCACTCTCTCTGAAACTGAACTGCCCAAGGTAATAAGAAGCTCTTTTGGTAGCTGTTTTCAATTCAAGACTAATCTCAGTCACAAATTTTCCCGTTAACTCCGCCGGCAAGGTAAAAACGGTTCTCTGCCAGCCTAGTTG
>JAFEAR010000161.1 GCA_018266335.1 Bdellovibrionales bacterium | reverse complement strand
GAAAACTAATTGGATGCTTAAAACCGCACTCGTACTAACCTGTGGTTGGGGCCTGGCGGCCAGTGCTGCTCCGCAGCCGCCTGCTAAGGAAGTCACCGTTAACATTAGCTCGGCATTTTTGCCTTCGGGACAGGATTTTTCCGATCCCAGCGCCGTTATTTCGGGCATGTTTCCGAACAGCTGCTACGCCTGGAGTCGCGCCGACATTACGCACGTGACCGATACGCTGCACGAAATTCGGGGCATCGCGAGTGTGCGCCAGGGCATGTGCCTTATGGTGCTGGTGCCCTTCAGTGAAGAAGTGCATATCGGTAAATTGGTGCGGGGCACCCATACGCTGCGTTTTGTGAACGGCGACGGGACTTACCAGGAGAAGCAAATTAACGTAGACCACTAATCCACCCAGGAGGGAGCGCATGCTTAGGCACATTCTCGATCGGCATCGTTTGATGCTTCGCTACAGCACGGCGCTCCTTCGTAGTTTACGCCGGCCCATTTTTACCTACCTGATTATTCTGGTTAGTTCGTTGATGTCCGGCGCTTCGGGTGTTTTTTACTGGCTCGAGTTTGGTCACAATCCGCACGTACAAAGTTTTTTGGATGCGCTCTACTTCGTGGTGAGCACCATGACGGGGGTGGGTGGAGCTTCGTATGCCCCCGAAACTCCATTGGGAAAAATTTTCGCCATGGCCCTTATGCTTCTGGGGACGGCCGTGTTCGTCACTTTTACTGCCGTGTTGGCTACGGCCCTCATAGAACTCGATTTGGATATCGAAGCTAAATCGGAAAGGTAATTGTTTCTTCGCGCGCTAGCGGATAGACGTCGGGCCACTTGAGGGCGTTGCGAATTTTTTCTGCCAGCGCGGCGGCCGACTCCGGCGAGCCGTGATTCAAAATCACTTTTTTAGGTGGCGTGCGGAAGTGGCGCAGCCATTCAATCAGATCATTGGCATCGCCGTGGGCGGAGAGTCCATCGATGGTGGCAATTTCGGCCGCAACGCTAATTTCCTGGTGGTGAATGCGCATTGAGCCTGCCGTACGCGCTTGTTCCTGCAGGTAGCGGCCCTTGCTGCCCTCGGCCTGGTAGCCCACAAAGAGCACGGTGTTGCGAGCGTCCGGGAGGCGCTTTTTTAGGTGATGCAGCACGCGGCCGCCGCTGAGCATGCCCGAGGCCGAAATCACAATAAGGGGGCCGTCTTGCATGCAGGCCAGGAGCGAATCGTCTTGCGATTGAGTGGCTCTAAACTGGCGCGGAAAAAAGTTTTCGGAATTTTCCGTAAAGATCACGGGCAGGGTGTGGTCTTCGGTATGGCGTAAAAAAATATCGGTGGCTGACACAGACATGGGACTATCCAGCACAACGGGAACCGAGGGAATTTGCTTTTGGTCTTCGAGCCAGCGAATCAAATAAATGATTTCCTGGGCGCGGCCCACGGCAAAGGCCGGAATAACCATCACACCCTTGCGGGCCATGGTGCGATTGATCACGTCCCTAAGTTGAGAAGTCACATCTTCGGTGGAGTGGAATCGTTGGCCATAAGTGGACTCCAAAACGAGAACATCCGTTTCGGGTAGCGCTGCGGGCTCGCGAAGAATTTTTGATCGGCCATGACCGACATCTCCGGAAAATGTCACTAACTGGGGGCGGTTGGTGCCGCCCAGGGAAAATTGCACAAAGCTTGAACCAATGATGTGGCCGGAGCGAACAAATCGCACGCCCAGGTCGGGGCCCACTCGAATCCATTCGTCCCGAGGGTGGATCACGAATTGTTTAAGAACAGCCTCAGCATCGGCCACGGTGTAGAGGGGGAACGCCGGATGGTAGGCAGAATGCCCCGTGCGATTGGCGTACTCGGCGTCTTCTTCTTGCAGCTTGGCCGAATCCTTGAGCAGAATTTCGGCTAGGTCACGGGTGCCGGGAGTGCAGTGAATGCTTCCGCGAAATCCTTCGCGGTAAAATTTAGGCAGATACCCGGAGTGATCTAAGTGCGCGTGAGTTAGAAATATCGATTCTACTTTGTTTGCCGGATTGAGAAAGGGAGTCCAGTTGCGAGCGCGGAGATCGCGGTGTCCCTGAAAAAGTCCGCAATCTATGAGGTGGGATTGGCCATCAAATCTGAGGAGCGTTCGACTGCCCGTTACGTTGCCGGCGGCGCCTAGGAACTGCAGCCGCAAATCTTGCGACACTTAAATGGGCTCCCGTGAAAAAACGTAGGTGAGCTCATTCTCTCCCCAGGGGAGATGCAGGTGAAGTGTGGTGTCGGTTACTTCTGCGGGAGTCCAGGTTTCGTGGTCCAGCTGCATGTCGGGATCGGCGGCGCAATCGGCGGCGTTCTGAGGGTTGACCCACGTAATGTGATCGTGAATGACGCCGTTGGTATAGGTGTACTGTCCGCGGCGTTCGCAAAATTTTTCGCCAGCATTATAGGTCCAGTACAGGCGATCTTGTCCGTCCACGCTGAATTCGTATTGTAAAACGAGGTGGGGGTCGCGAGGGGGAAGCGCTTGACCCTGATAAATCATGCCTGTGAAATGCCATTGTCCAACGATGTTGAGTAGAAGCGCCAGGGAGAAGTTCATTTTAAAGGGCTAGATTGGCGAGTTCGAGCAGAGCCTTCTTGTTTTTTATAAGAATTTTGCGGCCCTGTAGATCCACTATGCCTTTGGCTTCGAAATCAGCCAAAGTGCGAATGACGGTTTCGGGTGTGGTGCCAGCCCATTCGGCAATTTCTTTGCGTGTCCAGGTTTGCTCGTTGAAATTGTCGTGCAAGAAAAGCAGCGATTCTGCAATGCGCTCGCCGGCGTTTTTGTCCGTCAGTCCGCAAAAACGGTCTTCTGCTCGGCGAAGTTCTTTGGACACCTGACTTAGAAAGTTCAGAGCAACTTGAGGATAAGTTTCGACGAGTTTTGTAATCGCGGATTTAGGAACGAAACAAATAGTAGCATCTTCGTGCACGAGGGCCGACGCACGATAGGGCTCCTCGGCAAAAAGCGAGCGGTATCCCAGCATGTCACCCGTGTGGGCCATGCGCAAAATGTGATTGTTGCCTGACTCACTAGAGGTTTCGAGCTTCACAACTCCGCCGTTCACGCAGTACAGGCCGCTTGGCACGTTGCCTTCGTAAAAAATATACTGGCCACGCTTGTAGGTGTTGGTGACTTTGGCTTGATCCAAAAGTGCGACCCCTTCTGGAGGAAGGGCACAGAAGACGTTCGTTTGCCGTGATTCACAATTATCACAGTGTTTGCCGGCATTCTTTAACGTCGTCATCCTATTGGAATATCCTCCAGTCTTCCTTGGAAGACAATACAAAACGATCGCCGGGGCGTTGCGCTGCAAGAAACCGGAGGATTTCTTCACGAAGCATAACGCTGACCGTGCTCTGGTCTTGGACAATGATAAAGGCCTCAGCCGAGCTTTCGTCGAGCAGCTTGGACAAGTTTTCGTGCAGATTGAGTTCGTGGCTATGCTGTAGAATCTTCACTGGCCTAAGCATGAAATTCCCTACGGTCAGGGGGGTGAGTCCGATTTGATCTTTGGTTTCAATCGCTTTCCGAATGTTTTGCTCTAGAATGACACCCACAATTTGGCCACTAATGGCAACGGGAAGGTAACCAACTTCTAAATGGCGCATGATGAGGTGGGCTCGGGCTAGGGTCGACTCAACGCCTATGTAATCCATGGGGGCAGTTTCGCATTTTCGACCCGAGGCGTAGATGATGGCCGTCATGCTTGCAAATTATTCTGATTCTTCATGTTCCCTGCAAAGGAGACCGACGTCGGCCAGAGTTAATTCCTCGTTGGTTAGACCACAACGAAAGACGTCTTTCTGTGGGTTTTGATTGTATTTGCAAGTCGCGCAAACGCCAAAGCTTCTCAGCCCATGCTCGGTTTGGAGTTGGCGCAGGAGCTCTTGAAGGGCGAGGGGCGTAGTTGGGTCTGATTCGAGTTTGAACTCGGCTTCTAGCCGGGTCACCAAGCGCTGGCCCTTGGCGCTTAGCTCGAGGTGGTAGCTGCGCTTATCCTTAGGGTCTCGGGTTCGTTTGATCCACTGGTTGGTTTCTAAAAAGGCTACGCTCTGCGAGATACTTCCTTTGGTTTGGCCCAAATACTCCGTCAGGGCGCCCGAGGTGTTCGAATAGCGGTTGCACGCGCTCAGGTAGCGCAGAATCTCCACGTGGACGAGCTGCAGGCCTTCCTGGTTGGCGAAGGTGCGCAGGAGGTTCCGGTGCAGAGCGGAAAGGCGTTCTAACCATACGGAGAGGCGATCCATAAATAAATGGTATCGAATCTAAACTATCTTGACAAGCCCTTTGGAGGGGCGTACAAATCGACCCATCCTAAATAGTTTAGGATCTAAACCACATTGAATTGAGGAATAGATTATGTCACGCATCGAACTCGTTAACCCCGCCCAAGCCACCGGTGAAACCCAAGAACTGCTCGCCCAAATCAAGGGTGCCTTTGGCGCCGTTCCCAACATGTTCCGCACCATTGGGAACTCTTCGGCGGCACTGAAGAGCATGTGGAGTGCCTTTGGGGCGCTTGGACAGGGCAAGCTGGGCGCTCAATTGGGCGAGCAAATTGCCGTGGCCGTGGCCGACGTGAATCGCTGCGAGTACTGCCTGGCGGCCCACACGATGTTGGGCAAAAAAGCGGGCTTGAGCGCCGAGACCATGGCTGCCGCCCAAGCGGGGCAGTCGAGCGATCCTAAAGTGCAAGCGGCCCTTAACTTTGCCGTGAAGCTGGTGAAGGAGCGCGCGCAAATGAGCGACAGCGACGTTGCCGATTTACGCACGGCAGGTTTTTCTTCGGAAGAAATTGCCGAAATTCTAGCGCACGTAGCGCTCAACATTTTTACGAACTACACGAACGTGGCCTTTGCCGTGCCCGTGGACTTTCCGAAAGTAAAACTTCGGTAGTCGCTTAGTTACCCAAATAGTTGAAGGGCAGGTACCCGCTCGGCGGAGGTTGGTTGTTATAAAACGGGCGGGTGCCAAAGTTTACGGAAAGATCGAAGTAGCCAATGTTGGAGTGAGTGCCAATGATGGCTGTGTATGCTCCCGAAGTTAGGTTGTTAAAAAATGCCCCCGAAACTAGAGCGCCATTCTTGTAGAATTGCACTGTCCGGGGAGTGGAATCTAGGTCAAGCGCTACGCCGATGGTGTCTCCTGCGCCCCAGGTAGCGAGACTGTAGGTTTGGTTACTCGTGTTGTGAATCATGCCTGTGTCGCGGTACGCCCACGTGTAGGAAATGTATCCAGGGCCGCTGTTTTCGTCGCCTCCAGAGTATCCTTGAGAGACGCCAAGGGCGATGTCCAGTCCGGAGCGCACATACACTTCCCAGTACCATTTGCCGGCACTCTTGGTGGTCGTCGAGTAAACTATTGCGGAGTAGTAGGGACCTCCACCGGGGTCGGGTTTTGTTACACGCAAATGATCTTGTTCTAGGGTGACGTGCGCGTTGAGAGTGTTGCCTCCCATGAGTACGTTTCGCTCAGGTTGCAAGCGTGCGAAATCAACGTTTGCTGGTGCAATTGTCCAGGCTCCAGTCCCAGCAGTAAAATCGAGAGACGTTAAATTGCTTGAGCTCTTCAGCTGGGAGAGGGTGGAATAGCTAACTAGATTGCTAGAGTTGGGCGAGCCTCCTCCTGCTGAGGGACTGGCGTTGGTGATGCTCCAGTAGCAGTTCTGAGTGCAGCCATCGCCAGAATTAACTTGTCCAAAAAGTCCGCCCAGATAAGTGGAGGCTTGCGAGTTTGCCGACACTGCACTTGCCGAGTAGGCGCGGCGGAGAGTGGGCGTGGTGCCGGAGATGGTGTTAAAGTCCCCCAGAAGTCCGCCCAGGTATCCGGAGCCAGAAGAGCCGGAAATACGTGCTACGGGCGCCAGGGAATACAAATCTTCCACAAGAATCGAGCTGCCGCCGTCGAGACTGCCAATAACACCGCCGACGTTGTTGTTTCCCTCAATAAGTTGGGTTCCGGGGTCGTAGATTTGCTGAATCGTAGAGTTGGCTCCATGAACATAGCCAATGACGCCGCCTACACCGTTACCGCCGCGGACATGAACATCGGCGCCGCTGGCAGAGATCGTAGAGAAACCGGCGTCGCCCAGGAGTCCGCCCACGTAGGCTCCGATCGTACTTCCGTTGATTAGTGAAGATCCTTGCCCCACGAGGTAAGCGCGGCTGACGGTGGACGAGTTGCACGTTCCAAGAAGGCCACCCACATAGTTGGTTCCACCAATTCCATTCCCAGAATTTAATACCACGCCTACGTCTTGAATCGTGCTGCTATTGCTAGCTGAACCGGCGAGAGCTCCTACGTAGTTGCCGCCGCTTACGCTTACGCCTTCGAGCCAGACGTCTTGAATTGTTGCTGCATCTATAGCTCCAAAGAAACCCATCTCGGCCGATGCGGAGTTGATGTTGAGGTTGCGAATGGAATAGCCGTTTCCTTTGAATGATCCAGTGAACGGCGATCCACCATTTCCGAGTGGCGTCCAGTTTGGAAAAGACGCGAGGTCGAGATCCGTTCCCAGAAGAAAGTGACTGCTGAGATTGCTGCCAATTTGGCCCAGCTCGGCCGTGGTGCATACGAGATAAGGATTACCAACTGTTCCCTGACCAGTATGAAACGGAGCCGATGCGGGATCGGGAGAGGGGGAGCTACAGGTAGGCAAAACTTTATAGCCGCCAGACATTGTGGGCGAAGGTCCGCCTGACACCAGAGCCGCTGCGATATACGTGTAGCTCGTAGTTTTGGAGTTTTTAAGACTGCTAAAAACAGCGGTGCCGCTGGAAATGGCCTGAGGGGAAGGAGTTATAAAATTTGGATCGGTGCTCGATAATTGTATTGACCCTGTATTTAAATTTGAAATCCAGTTGTTGTATGCGTCCACGGGATAGACGGTGGCACTGAACGGAATGTTGGCGTAGTTGTCGGAGGGGGTGCCGGTTACCAACGTGCCCGGCGAGAATGTTTGCCCTGGAAGTTGAATTGCAAAGTGATTGAGGGCACCGGTGCTAATGGTAATGGTTGTGGGAGTGCAGACAGAAGTTACGCTCGAAGCTTGGGCTTTGATATACACGACCTCGGCAACTTGATGGGCCAGGCTGCTGAAAGTTGAAATACCGTTCATGCTGCTGGCGTTTGCGCCCGAAGGGGATCCCAAAGAGGGGGTCGAGCATCCCGAGTCAGTGTAGGTGGAGAGAGTGACGTTTTTAGCCACCGAATCGTTTAGGTTTCCGTAGGCGTCTAAAATTTTAACCATGATCGTCGTTGTGAATGGACTTCCTGCAACTTCGGTTTCTGCCGGAGGGGGGAATTGAAGAAAAGCAAGTTGCGCTGGAGTGTCGGCGGTGATGGTAACTGCCGATGAACAAGCAGCTACGGCTGTTCCGCCGCTTAAAGTTGCTTTGAAATAAATGTTGCCGGCCACGGTGTAGCTAAAGGCTGAATACGTGGCTTGGCCTGAACTCAGCGAAGCAAAGCTGGGTGTAGTGGCGGGAACGGGCGTTAGGGGCGTTCCGCTGCAGTCGCTACTTGTGTAAGCCGAGAGCGTGATGTTTCCCGAAGCTGTCGTTACGGGTGTTCCCGTCGCGTCTCGGGTGACCACCGAAATAAGATTTGGTGTGCTCGGAAATTGGGCGCCGGCCACGACGGATGTCTGGGGAGTATCCGCGAAGGTCAGATAGACGTTAGAATCTTTCGTTAGGGACAGTGTGGCGGGCGTGGCAATGTTGCTACTGGCATCCTGATGGCGCGCCGTCAGAGTTATGGGGCCGTCTGATATTGCGGAAAAAGAGACTTCCGTTTGCCAGTGATTGGCGGTGCAGGTCGCAGTTTGAGGAGTAATGAGAGAAGTGAGGGCGGTGTTGCCTCCGGTTACCGTTACGGTTCCACCTTCTTCGGTGCACTCGCCGCTTAGAGTGTAGTTGCTGGCGTTGCCGGAAACAATGGTGGGAAAAGTCTGGCTGGCAAAGCTAACTTTGGGGCCCTCGCTGCAG
Organism: Bdellovibrionales bacterium; assembly: GCA_018266335.1. The sequence continues at coordinate 21,389 of JAFEAR010000161.1, read as the reverse complement.
GCAAAATTTACACCTGCATTTGAGCTAGATAGTGCAGTGAGCGTGACCACGTTGTCGCCCGCTTTGAGGTCGGCCGTTCCGGTAGCAATAAGTCGCGGCCGCAAGTCAGTACGCACACCATTTAAGAAAGCGACGAGATCGCCCTCGGTTACCGAGGAAGGCTCAATGGTGAGTGTTGCGCTGCAGTCCGAAGAACTCGGAATGCGAGGAAATGCAAGCAGATCAAAGCGTCGAGCTGGGCCGGCAGGAACTTCCAATTCTACCGTGGAACCTTTACGGTGTAGTCCGTCCACCAGCCCTAGACCAGTTGTGCCTGAGCCGCATTTTTTAGCTGAGGGAGGCAAGCGACGAAGTGCGGAATTATCGCCCGTTACATGCAGGGCATAGCAATAGTCTTCGGACAGTGAGAAGCCCTCTTTTCCAACGCTATCTGCGATGCCCCGAGTATTTTGGTTTAGTGAAGCGTATTGAATGCGCACTACGGAAGAAGAAGACGTTTTTTTTGCTGGCGTGCAAGCCGAGGCAAATCCAAGCAATCCGAACAGACAGACTCGAGTGAGGTGCGACATCTTAGTTGTGTCGGAAGTATTTACATGTTTCCTAAACTGCCAAATCAAATTGGCAATCTACAGTGAGTTAGAATTTGTCGAGGCAGTCGAAGAGCTGATTTTCGTTTTGCAAAAGATAAATTATGCTTTGGAGTTGGTCGACTCGAAACTCACGGTGCCGGATATCGTCAAGGTCGAAGGGGCGAACTTCGGGTGCGTCGCTAAGTGCGAAAGCGCACTCGGTGAAGGAGGAGGCTATTCCTGCGCCAAAGATCTGGCGGCCCCCCTTGGTTTTGATGAGCGAAAACTCAATGCCAAACCAGTAGAGCCGTTCAAATTCGCGCAGGCGCGCCGGCTGACCTAGGAAGCGTGTAGCGCGCTTTCCGAACTCCCGGGTGAAGGCTGCGTAGGGGGGGTAAGTTAAGAAAGGCAAGTGCCCATAAAGATCGTGGAAAATATCGGGCGCAGGAGTGTAATCGATGTCCTGGATACCGCGAATAAAGTTTCCGATTGGAAATTTTCCTTCACTCAGGGCGGGATAGAATGCGTCGCTGTCTTCGAGTCCCTCTACGGGCACGCCCTCGAAACCAGTGATTCGGTAGAGACGCTCGTTGACTTCATCTAGGTCGGGGATTTGTTCGGCGCAAAGTCCGAGTTTTTTTATTCCTTCCGAGAAAATACTTACAATCTGTTGATCACGGAGCTTCGCTTGTCTGGTAAAGAGCGTACGCCAAACCGCGGATTCGTTCGCGGTGAAGTGACGGTAATTTTGTTGTTTCATGTTTTACAGGACGCCACGTTTTTCTTGGTCACGCTCGATAGAGTCAAAAAGCGCCTGAAAATTTCCTTCTCCAAAACTAAGGTGATTGTTGCGTTGAATGAATTCCAGGAAAATCGGTCCCACTAGGTCGCGAGTGAAGATTTGCAGTAGGTAGCCTGACGAATCACCGTCCACGAGAATGTTAAAATCTTGGATGAGTTCTCGGTCCTCGCTAACTCCTGGGACGCGGGTAAACACGTGGTCGTAGTAGGAGGGCTGAATGTCGAGTGTGCGAATGGAGCTGCCTTCGAGCCGTTGCAGTGATTCGATCAGATCTCGAGTGAGGAAGGCGATGTGCTGAACTCCTGGGCCGCGATGCCTGTCGAGGTACTCGTTGATTTGCGACTTGCTTTCGCTTGCTTCGTTGATGGGAATGCAAAAACTTCCGTCGGGCGACCGGAGTGCGTAGCTATGCAAACCAGTTTTGCGGCCGCGAATGTCGAAGGATCGGACATCCCGAAAATCAAAAACATCCGTATAAAATTTTCGCCATTGCTCCATAGTTCCATTGGGAACGTTGTTGGTGAGGTGGTCGATGCATTCAAATCCTTTAGGGAGGGCTAGCAGTGGAGCGGTGGCGGGAACTAGCCCGAGCTCGTGGACGAGTTCGGGTGTATTCCTAGCTGCAACGAAGTAAATAAGACTGCCGCCAATACCCTTGATGGCTGGAACCTTCTGGCCGTGAGCCAAATAGTCGCCCTGAAGACTAGAGTCTTCGCCGCCCCTCTTCGAGGCTGCCAGTTGGGCTTCGTGCGGCGATTCAAAAGTCCAACCGAGAGCTGATACTGAGTCGCCATGGGCTCGGGCAAATGCCACTCCGGCGCTATCGGGAGTAAAGTTAAGAAGGATGCGAATGTCATTTTGTACAAAAAGCTCCGCGCAAAGGGTTGGGTGCTTGTAGGTCATGGAGAAGCCAAGCTCTCGAAAAAGACGGCGAAGTGTCGCCGGGTTTTCCGAAGAGAATTCAATGAAAGAAATTCCTTTCATTCCCAATGGATTGTTTGTCATAGCTTAGCCCTTTCGGGCTGGAGTCTAAGCTTTGACTAAAGACTAAAACATGACGGGGGTCATGTTTATCGGGCTAGAGTGAGGATGCCTGCGTCGTCCCAAGACAGTTCGTGAACCTGTTGCCAGCTTTGATCCGCATGTTGCAGCCAGAGGGTTGCGGGACCGTTTGTTGGTTCTCGCGTGCGAAGACTGGAAATTTTTTGATCGTGATTGAAGGTTATCTCAATTGGTAGGAGCTGTTGCGATCGCTCAGCCAAAACCCGAATATGGCTGTTGTTGACAACATAAAATGGGTTGTAGGTGCGCATTTGAACAAATAGGTTGGGGAGCGAATAGTTGCTTGGCTCGAAATTTGGATAGGCCTCTGCCAATACACTTTGAATGAGATTCTCGTCTGCTGGTTTTAATTTTTTGCTCCTTAAGGGATCTTCATCGGTGGCGAAATCCCATAGGCGAACCCATATGCCGCCTATGTCTGTGTCGGGTATTTTTGCGGAATGCAGATCCACTAAGAAATTCTTGAGATAGTGATGGCGAAAATAATTCGATGCTAAAAAAGCTACCATTCTGCGGGCAGAGACTGAGTCAGTGTGCCCATACAACAGAAACTCATTGTAAATGATTTCGTGAACTATGAGGGCGGCTCGGGAATTTAAGTCAAATCGATTCCACCTTGGCAAATTTACAAAAAAAGTTGGGTCGCCAATAAATCCTCGTTCCTGCTGTAGAGCGACTTGTTCCAAGGAGCAGTTTTCTCCTAGAACTTCGTAGTAACTGTCGTTCATGAATCGCAATTCGTCTGAGGTGAATAAGGAGAGTTGGTCAAAAAAAACTTGCGCTTCGCTTCGGTACCACTCGTAGCGTAGTGGCGAAAGCGACTTCAGTCGTTCGAGCATGATGTCAACTTTTTCCAAAACTCGCTGATTGGGGTTCGAAAAATTCCCATCCGAAGGTAGGTCGAGTCGGTAAGAAAATACATGTCGGGCTTCGTAGAGATCGAGAAGCTCGTAGGAGGCCGTGGGGCTGCCGCTGTTGCATACGACCTGGTGTCCGCCGCCGCTTACGCGTACGCCGGCGAGCGAGTTTGTTGCGATAGTAAACGCAGCGAGGGTTAGGATGGGGCTCAAAGCTTTCATCTGCAGCTCCTTTTAAGATGGCTAGACTTCTCGATCGATACGAAAAAATTGGGTGCCAAGGCAGTACACGGCATTACCACGCCCACGTTGAAACTTGGCATAAAACTCACTCTGAAATTTGCGGATAGCATCCTGAGCAGACCTAATGTCAGCTCGGTCAAAGGTCATGATAAAAGAGTCGAATTGGCGTTGGGAGGGGTCGGGCTGCCCCAGGGCTAAAGCAGCTTGCTGGAGAAGCTGTGCATGGTACATGCGCAATGCATGCGACGAAGAAAAACTAACGATTTCATGCTCTGTATCTACGCAAGACCATCGGCCTTCGTTTTGTGCAGCTAGACCGGCACGCTCTAGAAAATCGAGAGCAGCGATCAAGTCGTCGCCACCGAGTTCCACTCTTTTCTCAAAGTCTTCCAGTTGTCCATGCGGCTGATAAATTTGAATGAGTTGGAGCAATGCAAAGTGACGCCAGTTCAGTTGGTCAAGGACAGATTCGTTAAGTTTGCGGTACTTGAGATGTTTTTGTTTGAGCCGAAGAAGCGAAGCTTGATTACGGCCTTTAAGGCGAGGCACTGAAGCCTCCACCAAATCTAAGAAATACTGCTTCTTTCCTTTTATCCACCCTAAAGATTCGGCGACAATTTTGGCCTTTTCAATTGAAAGATGTGCTCGATGGTTGAGGAGTTGGCTGAGAAAGGGACGGCTTAAGCCAGTGACTTTTGCGAAGTCTTTGAGTTGATATTCGTAACCCTTTTCTAAATAAACGCGTTCGTACTCGGCGCGGAGGATGTCGCGATAGTCGGGTATTAGTTCGGAATTCTTCACAGAAACGATTCTTCCAACAAAATCGCTTGGATGAAAGATTGTTGGTGAAAATTAATTATGTAAAACCTCAAGCAATATCAGTGGCTTGAGCTAACTGCATCAAATCTCTTGAACTTGATTTGGCCGTTTCACCCCCCTCGATCTGTATCCTTTAAACATAATGTGGAACGTATTTCTGAAGTTTTTTGCTGTGCTCTGTTTGTTTGGGCTTTTACGGGGGCGCGAGAGTTTTGCCACGCCTCAAAGTATCCGCGTTGATGGAGCGGTGTACGATGCGGCGGGTTTGCCGGTAACGGGCACGCATTCGATGGTGGTGAGGGCCTACGACGCGGCCACGGGCGGCAGCTTGCTTTGGACCTCGAGCACTTATTCCTCGGTAATTTTGGGAGCAGGTGGCAAGTTTACAATTAATTTAGATGCCACCACGGGTTCGCCTAATTTAGTGCAGCAGATGGCAGCAAGCGCATCGAGCGGCGGCGTGTACTTTGAAATCAGCTACGACACGAACACGGTGAAGCCGCGCATTCGCGCCAAGGGCACGGTGTTTGCGCTAAGTGCAGGTTCCTTGCACGGCGTGACAGTTAGTGCAGTGGAAATGAACTACCTGAGCGGTGTAACGGCTGCTCTGCAAACCCAAATTAACAACCTGGGTAGCGCTACGAACAAAGTCAGCAAAACGGGCGACTCTATGTCGGGCAGCCTGCAAGTGGGCGGCACGGTGCAGGCGAATACGATCTCGCTCGCTAACCAGGGCGAGCTTCGCTTGTACGAATCTACGGGTAGCGGCACGAACTATCTTGGACTGAAGGCTCCTGCCACTCTTGCCGGTGACTTGTCGTGGATCATGCCCGACGTCGACGGCGGTAACGGCCAAGTCATGAAGTTCAACGCCACCACCAAAACCTTCTACTGGGCAAACGATGCAGGCGCCTCGGGCAGTATCCCGGGTCCTGGCACTTCGACCCTCACCGCCATTCCTCGCTGGGCTGCAACCGATGGTTCGCAGCTCTCGAACTCGGGCATTACGATCGACGGCTCGGACAACTTAGCCGGCGCAGCTAGCGTAACCAGCACGGGTTTAATCTCGGGTCTTAACCTGCGTGCAACCTCGGCTACGGCCTCGCGCTTTGCCTTCTTGGACTCGTCTAAGAACGTAACCTCTTCTGCCTTTGCTGTAACTGATACTGAATTTGGCTACCTCAGCGGTGCTACCTCAAACATCCAAACGCAAATCAACAGCATCAACACCACCACCACTGGCATCTCTGGCAAGGTGGCTAAAACCGGTGATTCTATGTCGGGCGCCCTCCAAGTCGGTGCAGCCATCACTTCCACGGGTGTTGTGACGGGCTCGGGTGTGAACGTTACCGGTGCAACCGCCTCACGTATCGCCCTCTTCGATGGCTCTAAGAACGTAGTGTCCTCGGCCTTCTCTACCACCGACACCGAACTTGGCTATCTCAGTGGTGTAACGGCTGCTCTGCAAACGCAGATCAACAACATCAACTCCTCCGGAATCAGCGGCAAAGTCTCCAAAACCGGTGATTCTATGTCGGGCGCCCTCCAAGTCGGTGCAGCCATCACTTCCACGGGTGTTGTGACGGGCTCGGGTGTGAACGTTACCGGTGCAACCGCCTCGCGTATCGCCCTCTTCGATGGCTCTAAGAACGTCGTGTCTTCGGCCTTCTCTACCACCGATACCGAACTTGGTTATCTCAGCGGTGTAACGGCTGCTCTGCAAACGCAGATCAACAGCATCAACACCACCACCGCTGGCATCTCCGGCAAGGTGGCTAAAACCGGCGATTCGATGTCCGGTGCTTTGCAAGTCGGCGCGGCCATCACTTCCACGGGTACCGTAACGGCTGCGACCTTAAATGCCACCAGCCTTACCGCTAACCGTGTGATTGCAACCGACAGTTCCAAAAACTTGGCTGCCTCCAGCGTAACGGACACCGAACTCGGTTACCTCAGTGGTGCGACTGGCGCGGTGCAGACACAGTTGAATGCAAAGCTAGCTTTGGCGGGTGGGACCATGACCGGAAACCTTGCTCTTGCCGCGGCTCCTACCAATAGTCTCGATGCAGCGACAAAAGCTTATGTTGATGCAGCTGGAGGCGGAGTGAACGATTTTCAATACGTACGATCTTACCTTACGGGCGTTACGACCACGTGGACTGCACCGGCCGGTGTAACGCGAATTAAAGTTGAAGTTTGCGGCGGTGGAGGTAGTGGGGGAGGTACGGCGTCGGGGTGTACCTACGGTGCGGGCGGCGGCGGTGGAGGCTCAATGGCGTGGGCCTACTACACGGTGACTCCAGGTAACAGCTACTCGGTGATCGTTGGAAGTGGTGGAGCAGCTCCTAGCGCTGCAGGAGCTGGAACAGTTGGTACTTCAGGTGGAAGTTCCTCTTTCGATGGCGCTGTTATTGCTGGCGGCGGAGTTGGGGGCAGCAAGGAATTGGTTGGTGGGGCAGGAGGAACTCCCAGTGGCAGTGTGAATTTCTATGGTCAGCCGGGGAATCCGGGTACGACCGTTAGCTACGCGAACTATTTCGGGTTTCATGGCGGATCTAGTCCGTGTGGAGGTGCGGGAGGAAGTCCCGGAGTCATGTATCCTGTCAACATCAATGGCACGGCAGGGGGCTCGCCTGGCGGCGGTGGTGGCGGATCGGGCTGCTATGGCGCTGGTGCGCCTGGCGCAGGTGGAACGGGCCGGGTTACAATCTGGTACTGATGCTTCATGTTCCAAGGCTTTTTCTGCTTCTTCTGCTTTCTGTAGTTTGGCCTCCTGCCGCGGCCTATGCTGAGTGTCAGGTGCAAGCAGAATCTCGCATTGTGGCGGGCGAGTCTATGCTGGAGATTTTCACTCCAGGCAGCGTAGTTAACATTCAAAATGGTTGGTACGCTTGTCACCCAGTCCTGCGAAACGACGTTGTTATTGTTAAGTTTGATTACCGCGCGCGCCCCATCATAAAAATGGCTCGTGTGTTGCCAGGAGATAAATTTCGCTTGGTTCCTTTTCGAGACGGCTATCACATGCGCGTAAACGATGAAGTATTAAAAACTCCGATGGGAACGCCCTATTTCTTTGGAGGGAAGGGCTACAAAATGTTGGCTCTTTATGAGGAATCTTTTCGCGGTCTGATGCCTCCAGATACCTTTTTTGTGTTTGGTACCGTGGTTGGTGGATCGCTTGATTCGAGCCGCTTTGGGCCTGTTAAGCGAGATCAGCTGGCGGGCCGTGTGCAGCAATAAAAGAGTCGGTTATACTTGGGCAAGGGAGAGCGAAGGTATGAATCGATGGCACTTGTTTTGGGTGTGTGGGCTTGGGTTTGCTCTAGGCAGTGCAGCCTATGGCGAAGCTGAGGTGCATTCTGGAGGAGTAGGCGTGTCGGAGCCAAGCTCCTCTCCGAAACCTTCTCTCAATTGCATTGAAAAATTGGGACCGGAAGATCGCAACCAAATTGTAGCGTTTCGTAGGCATCTGCAAAACATTTCGGGCATTTCGGATCCAGCTACTTTGCAAAATCAAATTTCGGCTTTCTTGCGTGAAAGTCGCATGTCTTCTGGCGCAAAGATGGCTGTGTATGCATTGCTTGAGCAGCGTAAAGACGAAGCGTTGAAGGCGGCTTTATCGCGTAATCCTCCATTCGCCAGGGCCTACGAGAACTGGGGGCAGGCCCTAGTTAAACTAAATAGTGTAGCTAATCCTACGGATGAACAAAGAGCATTTAAGGATGCTTCTGAGCAGCTGAAGGCGCGCATTCGTGTCACTCGTTTCGACGCAGCTTATGCAGATATCAACAAGCTTATTCAGGAAACGCTTCTGAATCGAGTAGAGTTGACCTCAAAGCTTAGTTTGCAACAGAGCGATCAAAAGATTGCGCGCAGTGAGCTCCCTAAAATTCTTACGGAATTTGCCGTTACGACACTCGCAACGACGGCGTTGGCCGCAACCGGTGTAGAGCTAGGCGCTGTGGCCACTGGAACCTCGGCCTTTGTAAAGGCAGGTAAAGCTGCAGAAGGTGTGCGCAAGGCCTGGCTTATGACTGGCGCTTTTGCGTCTGGAGCGGCCGGTTTTGTTGGAATTAGCAAAATGGCAGGCGTGAATATTATGGCGCAATCCACTTCGTTGACCCTTCGCACTGATTTTGCGTGTGAGTTAGCGAATGCTTACCAAAAAACTCATGTTCTCGATGACATGGTGGCCTCGGCGGCTATGGCAGGTGGTTTGGGACTCGCTGTGGCTTTTCTACCTGAAGCAGCGGGAATGTTGCTTGCGACCAGTGCCTCCGCTGCTGTGGCATCTCAGTCGGTGGGAGAGGTGGGGCGCCAAATGCGTATCGCGGGGAGAGCTTCTTTGCGCAAAGATCCTGACAGCGTGCGCGAGCGAAACGCCGCGCAAGTCAAAGGTGGTCAGGCGGCGGCCAACTTATTCATGGCTTCCCAAGGTATTGAAAAAGCGGTGCGTACGGGAGCTGGCCCTCAAGGAGCTGTTGAGTCGGCGATTCGGCAGCTGAAGCCGCGCAATGTAACTGCATCGATCAGCGAGCCGTTGGAGTTTGCGGTGGGGGAACGGGTGCGTTTTCGGGGGCCCGATGGAATTATTCGCGGTGGGTACTTTCGCCGTTCGCAAGACGGGTGGACGGTTATTTCGGGGCGCCGAGGGAATCAGGCGTTGATTAAGACGGAAAATGTCTTTCGCATGACGGGCATGAGTAAAATTCCTCGGACGCTGCGCGACTCTTCGTTGCCGCTGAAAGGGAGTTCTCTGACTTATTTGAACCAAGCGGCTCGCATCACTTCGCAGAAAAATTTTTCGGCCTTGCCGCGACTAGAGCAGGTCAAACGGCTTTCCGAGAATTTACCCCCAGAGGGAGATGCCACGCTATTGGCGGCGGCCTTGTGGGAGTCGGGAGTGCCTGGAGTGCGGTTGGTGCGTGGATCGGGGCGTTCGTGGTTGGAGGTAGAAGTACCGTCATCCAAGGGGGGCGGTGAGCCTTACGTTATGGATGGAGGCACCGTAAAATCGCTACGTGAGAGCTACCGAGCGGCACAGCGCGATCCTAATTCGATTGACGCCAAACTTTACACATTGCCGTCGCGAGATATCACAAACATCTATGCCAAGTAGGCAACTTTTTTGCCCGGAAAGCGCCTTCCTGCTGTAACATGGAAGCATGCCGGTTTTATCCCGTCTTTCGGTCAGTTTAGTGGGCGTTTCTCTAGGCTGGGCTGCGTTGGCGGGGCAGGTTTTGCATGGTCAAATCGTTCAAATGGAAGATCTCTCGCCGCCAAGGGATGCTTCGATTGAGTATTATCCTGCACTAGAAAGTTTGCCAGAAGCTTATAACCGTCGACCAATTTCAGAAGTTGTCGAAGCCTTGCGTTTCACTCCGAACACCGCCGCTTTTGCGAGCTTGGCTATGTCGAGGAATGAGGGCATTACTTTTCAGGGCGGGGTGGCAAATCCCAAGCTAGATTATCGCGTGCCTTTTTGCACCATCAAGTTTGCACGCGATTTAACGAATCGTACGCACTATTTATCTAACGAAGAGTTAGTGGCAAAGACGGCAACGAGCGTATTCGAGTCGACTAAGGTGGAGCGAACGGACGCGCGAAAGGTTGGGGGCAGCATTTCCACCACAATTTTTATTAATCGGCCTAATCAGCCGCAAGCCTCGTACGTAGTAGAGCTCGTTCAATGCATGATTGATTCGAATGGTCAGACTTTTTACCGCGAATTAACGATGAACGAATTAAAGACCGTTTTTGGTAAGTACATTAAAATTTCAGTCAAATTGAAATAAGTTAGCGCTGTATTTTGCTCCATCGCTGGAATCATGCGATATCTGAGTTATGGGACGGGTGCAGTGTTTAATTCTTATTTGCTTGGGTGCTTTGTCAGCCCCGCTTCGCGCACAGACTTCGGTTGATCTTAAGGGTTATATGCCCTTGGACCGATTGGGTGTGGCTTATCGTCGCTACACTTTGCCGCGCATTGCGCGCTCCGTGGTGATTGTGCCCAATCAGGTAGTGTTTGAGCGGGCGGTGGTTTCGGAAAACGAGGGCATCACTTTTCAGGGGGGCGAGGTGAATCCCCCCTTAGACTACCGTAAGCCTTTCTGCACGCTGAAGTTCGCGCGTGATCCCCTGAGTGGGGCGCATTACCACTCGGCGGCTGATTTGGTGCACCTTGTGGCGGCTGCGCCTATTGTGTCCGGAGCCATAGTAACTATCGATGGACGCAAGACATCCGGAAATTTAACCACCATGATATATGTGAATCGTCCGGGGCAGCCGCAGGTGTCCGATACGGTAGAGCTCATTCAGTGCATGGTCGCAAAGAATGACCAAACTCTTTACCGGGAACCTTCGGCCGGTGAGCTTGTTCCTACCTTTGGTGAATACGCCAAAGTCTATATAAGGGTGAAGTAAATATGAAAAACTCTCTTCGTCTTTTGGCGGTGCTGTCGCTTTCGTTAGGCCTTCAGGCCTGTGAAGTAGATGTCGAGAACGGTCGTGTTCCCGCTGATTATATTCCCACGGCACGCGTCTACGAGGGAACTTATACCGGCGACATGGATGGCCGTCGAGGGACGATCGTCATGACACTCAAGGAAGACGGTTACGCCGAGGTGGCAACTCCTGGTTTTGAGGGCGGCGATATTTATGACGTTGGTTGTGGGTCGGTGATTGGTCCCCTGCTGCGTATTTCCGGTAAGCAAGCTAAGGATGGTTCCGTACCGGTTCTCGAGCGACTGGTGTGGGGTTATCATCACAGTGCTTTTGAATGTATTTCGCAGAACGAAATTAATTTTGATTTTGGAACGGCGAAGAACGGTCAACCGGACATTAATGTCAGCATGACACTGTTCTACGCGTCCAGTGGAGCGGCCTACAAAATGTACGGATATTTCATTAAGAAATAACTGAGTTTGGTGGGCGGACGTGTATCGTGGCTAAGAGGCGCGTTGGAGCTAAAGTTGTGCCTAGATCTCAGTGGTCAGCGCCGGCGTTCAAAAATCCTCTTATTAAAAAGTTAGGCAGCGACTTTTTTGCACAGATTCCACGGGGCCCCGGTGTTTATTTTTTTAAAAGTTCCGATGGCGACATTCTTTACGTCGGCAAGGCAAAAAATTTACGTGCGCGCTTACTGAGCTATCGCCGCGCTAAACCCGAACGCGGCAATCGCAAGGTAATTCGTTTGTTGCGTAGAATGGCAACCTTAGAGTGGGAAGAGCTGGCCTCGGAGAAGGATGCGTTGCTTCGCGAAAACAAGTTTTTGCGCGAACTCAGTCCTGAATTCAACGTGGTTAATACCAGTCCCGAACGATATTACTTTGTGGGGGTTCAGGTGCTGGAATGTCCGCACGAAGATCCCCCGCTGCAAGTTCGCTTCAAGCTCACTCGCAACCCTAAAGAGAAATCTTTCAAACTTTTTGGCAGTTTTCGTAGTAGCCGACGCATGAAGGAAGGCTATGCGGCATTGTTACGGCTCGTGTGGACGGCTCAGAATCGGGAGCTGCGATTTCAAATGCCTTCTCGCTTAGCTCGTCGCTCTCCTCCCCATAATTACACGACCGGGTTTCGGCTGGAGTGGGTGCGTTCTCTGGAAAGTTTCCTGGAGGGACGTAGTCACCAGCTGTTGGTACAAATTTTAGAAGCTCTTTTGGAAAATCCCTTTGTCCCCGATTTTATGGTTGGCTCGTTGCAAAATGATATCGAGATCGCTCGTCACTTTTTTCGTCGTGGTCCGCGCATCAATCGCCGCATTCGTCTTACTCATGCGCTGCCGTCGCACCTTATTCCTCAAGATGCCATCGATGACTTCTTAGTCCACGAAGCCGTTCGGCAAGGACGCGTCGAAGATAATATTTAGCCCGTAGTTAGCATGCCGCTCGATACTCCAGTGACGGTTAGTCGTAGGAGGTGTGCATCCCGATCTCTCATAGCAAGGACTTGCAATAAGTTTAGAGGGTGAATCATGGCTGAACGTAGACCGATGCTAGCTGCGAGCCACGGGCGAAACCAAACCAAATCTTTCTCACCGGTCACGTCGTGCAGAAAATCGCAAGCCGCTTGGTATTCGTTTTGGACTTCAGAATAGGCTTGCTCAATAAGACTTCCCTCTAGACCGCTTTGCTCCAGATAGATGCGCCAGACGCTTAACTCCACTTTGGCTAGAGTAAATCCTAGAGCGCGTACGTAGGAAGCAAACACGGGCTCATTGCGAAAGGCTGCCTGCAGCTTGCTCTTGGCTTCTGCGCTTGAAGTGGTCCAGGCGCGACCAGTGCCCCACCAGGTTGGAAAGAGCACTCGAGTTTGAGTCCAGCATAAAACCCAGGGAATTGCGCGCAGGCCTGCGACAGACAAACTGCTCTGCCGACTCGTCGGGCGGGAGCCAATCTTTAAATCACTCAAGTGTAGATAGGGAGTTCCTCTTTCTACGACCCTCAAGAAAGTTTCGCTCGCGATGGTCGCGGCGTAGGCAGCGGCGGTTTTGGCTGCAAATTCCTTGAGTGCTTCGCTGTGCGGGGGGGCGGCAGGTGAGGAAAGTGCCGCACCGGCGCTTTGCGCAATACGTTCAATTTGCCCGCGCGTGATTTCGGGACTTGCTAGCGAACGTTCTACCATTTCCCCCTGAATAGTGACCTTATAGAGACTGAGGGCTGAGCGCGGCCACCATGCCGTTTGATCTTGGATCGAGCCTCCGCCACGGTCCACGCTCCCCCCTGACCCTTGAAAGAAAAGGGGGCGAACCCCTTCCTGTTCGCAAATTGTGTCTAGGTGATTCATGGCTTCCGCAATTGCTAGCCTGCTGGCAAGCACTCCCGATTCTTTAGCGGAATCCGAATAGCCTACCATCACTTCTAGTCGACCATTCCACAGCGTGCGAATGTCTTTGCCGATACGGCGGTCTCGCATCATGGCAAAGACAATCTCGGAGGAGTGTTCAAGGGCTGTTTTTTGCTCGAAGAGCGGAATGACGGGCAGACTGCCTCGTCCAAAAGCGCGTAAGACTTTGGCGTGGGCCGCGCGAACGTGCTCGATCTTAGAGGCCATGCTGATAATAAAACCACGCGCATACCACCGGGGGTCCCCACCGCGACCCAGATCCGCTAGGGAGTCCAGCATGCGATCGATTGCCACCCGGCGTCGATTTTTTTCGCTTTCCATAAGCACATCCGAGGCTTCGCGCAATTCGAGGGGAACGACGAGTCCAGGAAAGACACGCAGAAGTTGGTTCAGGCGCCGCAAGTTAGGATGTGCGGCACCGATGGACTTAATATAGGAGGATTCTAGTTGGGTAACGGCCGCTCGAAGCGCTTCGACGCGAGCCCCATCGCCAAGTTTCAACGTGCGCAGACCCGAAAGCAGTTTTTGAGTAGATCTCAGTTCGCTTTGCAACGGAGGTTTGGGAAGAAGCATTAAAGATGCTTGCACTCGGGAGAGGGCCTCCGCGACGTAGGCGAGCAAGCGCTGTCGAGAGAGAGATAAACTAGCCTTGAGCGTTCGCTCGTCTACGCCGGGATGGCCGTCTTTGTCGCCGCCGACCCAGCTACGAATGTAGATGGGGGCCAAGTCGCGACCGGAATCGAGCAGACTATCAATAATTCCTTCCCCGAAGAGGGTGGAATAGATGTGATCGGCTTCGTCGCTAACCTCGGGAGAACGGTCGCGCACTACGGCCACTCGCCAGGCAATTTCGAGCTGATGAAAAAGCTCAGATTCCAGGTGCTGCCTCGATTCCGTTCCAGCGAGCAGGCGCACCAAGATGCGTTGTATTTCGTGAAAAATGCTTATGTTCTGCGGTGATCGAGCTTCCGTAGGATGGGCCGTGAGTACATAGACAATGGCATCTGGATGACGAGTGTATGGAACTTCGGTATGTAGGCGCTCGCGGGAGCGAGCCGCGAGCCGGTAGCTTCGATAGGCGTTTTCGCATGCATTCATAAGTTCCAACATGAGAGTGAAAGCGCGTGCAACAGTTTCGCGCTCGTTGGATTTAAGTGGAGTTAGCTTTTGGTAGGCTGAACGCAGCACGGCGAGGCTGTTGGAAGTCGAACCCCCGCGGAGACTAACCATATCTTGCCGAAGCGTTTCGATAAGAAGAAAGAGTCCTTCGCCACATTCTCGTTCAATCACCCGTCCAAGATCGGCGACGGAGTTTTTAACCAGGTCGCGAAGTTCGCTGGGCAGGGCGTCGGTGTTGGGTAGAGATTGCATGGAGCCTCCACGTGTTTTTATACTACGGGTGGCGAGGTCAGGCTGCGGGGATTAAGTATTTTGCGCCCTGTGACTTTCGAAGGTGGCCGGGCTTGAGGCCCGGCCGGATAGATCGAGAGCTAGCGAGCTTGAATGGCAGGTTCCGTTGTGGGGGTAATGATCACGTCCACTCGACGGTTCTGGGCTTTGCCTTCGGGAGTTTTGTTGGAAGCGATCGGACGATCATATCCATACCCTTTGGATGAGATGTGGCTGGTGTCCACGGCTTTACTGGATACGAGATAGGATGAAATCAATTCCGACCGTTGGGTCGATAGTTTTTGGTTTAAAGCTTTGCCGCCGTCCGAATCGGTGTGTCCTTCGACAATCACGGTCGGGTTGTTAAATTCTTTAACCACCTTTTCTACTTTCGCCATGATGGGCATATTGGTGGAGCGAAGCACCGCCTTGTTTCGCGGGAACTCTAGTGAGTGTAGACGAATTACAAGACGATTCCCTTGGCGATAAACTTCCGCTTCGCTTTCTGTGAATTCGGCACGGGCGGCCTCTAGCTTCTGATTGAATGCCTGCTCCGATTTGAGCGCTGCGGCTTCAGCTTCTAGTCTTGCGTTCGCGGTGGCGGTGGCAGCAGCAGCTTGAGCTGCAGCATCAAGTTGACTGTTGGCGGTCTTTAGACGATTCGCTTCCTCGGCGGTTTTTGCTTGTTCTCTTTCCACACGGAGCGCAGATTCTTCAGCGGTAATATTTTTTCCTTCTTTAGCTTCGCGATTAATGCGCACCAAATGGTTGGCAGAATCCAAGGCTATTTTGCTGATTGCCTGAATGCCCGCTGTATCGTGGCGGTTTGCAACGATAAAGGCATCGGCATCGGCAATTTTTTTCTCGGTCGATGCTAAACTTTGCGGAGCATGATCTTGGGCCCCTTCCTTGGTCGCGAGCCCTAAAGTTGCGCGAGCCGGTCCGAGATTTGTTTCTTTAATGGCCTTCAATTCCACTTCTAGGTAGGCCGCCTGCAGTTTGGCTCGATTTTTGGTCAGGCTGTCAAGTTTATTGGCCTCGACGCTGCTAATGACTTCGGCCAGGTTTTTGTCGACATCATTGAAATCAGTTTTGAAGTATCTGGGCGCCCCGGCGTTGATGGCTGCTTGTCGAGCCTGCACAACATCTTCCATATTCGTGTGCGAAATATTCGCTGTTTGAGCGGCGCGGTTCAGATATGCGCGAGCCGTAGCCACTCGGTGGAGCACATCTTTTGCGGCTTTGCCATCCGATTGAGCATCGATTGCTTTTTTGAGCGATTTTTCCGCGTCCTGAAAATCGCTAGGGGCTAGGACATCGGTTTGTTGATTCTTAGCAGCTTGCACATCCGTCGAGAGGCGTTGCAGTTCCTCGGTGGGGCTTGCGCTGTTAGCGAATTCCTGCACCTGGGGGCCAGAGCTGCAGGCGCCCAAACTAGCGATGAGCGCCGCAGACAAAATAATTTTTCCAAAATTCTTTTTATACATATCGTCTCCGTTGTTGAGGTGAGTATGCAAATGAGTTTCGCATAAGGTCGATCATCAAAGTACTCGTTGCCGACCACGAAGAGTAGTTAAGACTGATTATGTTTTCTTAATATGTTGTGCGCGACTAGCGTCGGCGGGGAGTTTCACCAGGACGTTGGAAAGTAATCTTTTAAAAAGTTACCCCAAATGTGTTGACCCGTAAGGAGTCCAGAAAAGAACGGATCGCATACGCGAGCTGCGCCATCAACAATATCAAGGGGAGGCTGAAAGTCGTGGTTTTCTTGTTTGCGCTGTGAAAGTGCTGCAGGATCTTCGTCCGTTACCCAACCCGTATCAACGGCGTTCATGTAAATCCCGTCCTGTGCATAGTCGCGGGCCGAGGTAAGCGTCATCATGTTGAGGGCAGCTTTGGCCATATTGGTGTGGGGATGCTTATCCGTTTTTGTGAAACGATTAAACTTACCTTCCATGGCTGACACGTTAACGATGTGCTTTTGGTTGGTGCGGTCGCGCAGCATGAGGGGCTTAAGCTTGGCGCACAAAATAAAAGGGGCCACGGAGTTAACTAATTGCACTTCGAGCATCTCGGCCGTGGGCACCTGAGCTAGCGTCATGCGCCAGCTGTTTACGGTGCGCAAATCCACCTGTTGAAGGTCAGCATCTAGTTTTCCTTCCGGAAAAAGTTCTGCGGTAGCGAGGCCTTCGTCGCAGGAGTAGGGCGTTTGCGAAAGTGCTGCCGAGGCCACAAGCCCCAGTGCTGGATTAGTCTTGCCAACATGCCATTCCGAAAGCCAAGCCGTGCCGGAGGCTCCGACGAAGGCACCCTTGCATTCTTCGTGGCCAGTTAAAAGCAATCGTGCCTCGGTGGGCAGCTCCGCGTGGGCCAGAGCTTCGGTGTTCATCATGTGTGCGTAAAATTCCGGTGGACGACGCACAGTCTGAGCGGCATTGTTAATGAGGATGTCCAGTCTGTCCAAGGTTTGGTCTAGGTAACGGGTAAAAATTTCGACGCTTGGCGAGTGACGCAAGTCGAGGCCATAAATATTCAGGCGGTCTTTCCATTCATGAAAATCTGGTTCCTGGGAGTAGCGTAAGGCTGAATCCTGAGGAAAGCGAGTTGTCGCGATCACGCGCGCACCTGCACGCAGCATCATGAGGGTGGCTTGGTAGCCAATTTTTAGACGCGATCCGGTGATCACGGCTACTCGGCCATCTAGTCGTGCTGTTTGACTTCGCTTGGCGTAGTTAAACCGAGCGCACTTGAGACACATGGAATCATAAAAGAAGTGGAGGTCCGAAAACTCGGTTTTGCACACGTAACAACCGCGAGGATTTTCCAGGCGGCCCACAATGTCGTCGGCCAGGGTCTTTGCCTCGGCCGATGTTCCGAGTTGTCGGGTAGGGGGGGCTACATAAACAGACTGCATTCGTGTGGTCCGAATCTCAGTAGCCGCTCGCACGGTGCGATCCTGCTGTCGTTTTGCGTCGTGACGTGCTCTGGCCTTGGCCTTATTTCGGCGTTCGATTTCCATTTTATCGGGATAGATAAGTCGTCCTGCGGCCTGCTTAAATCGAATCTGCTCTGCTGCTGGGAACGCAGACAACACGGTGGGGTCTTGGACCATCTTTTCCAAAAAATTAGTCAGGGTATTTAAGTCCACCAGAGCTACCTACCAAGAAAGCTTGAATGCCCGCAAGGTAAAGATTCGAGCTACTTAGAGCAGTTTTTTTACAATCTTTTCTTGCTTTCTTCACAGAAGTAGAAGCCGGGCGAAGCAAAAATATAGAACTTCGCAACGAAAAAACTAAATGAGAAAATATTTTCTCAAAGTACCAACTCGGCTGTCTTAGGTCCCTTGGGAAGTTGCGCTGCTCGTTAAGGTCTGTTCGCATTGACCAAACAAAGTCAAAATTGATTTGTGTCATGCTACACTAGAAATGCTGACTTATGATCAATAAAAAAGCCAAAGCCGATCGGTCGTTGTCCTCTCATGAATTTGAGCAAGTCTTGAATGCTATCGAGGATATGATTTTCGTTAAGGCTCCTGGATCGAAGTTGGTCTGAGCCAATAATGCCTTTTGTAAAGTCTACGGAATGACGACCGAGCAGCTTCGGGGAATTATTGATGCGCCCTTTAATGAGCCGGACTACACACAAAAGTATGTTCGCGATGATGCTCAGGTAGTTGCTAGTGGAGAACCACTTCACGTCCCGGAAGAGCCGGTTGTCTGTCATACCGGAGAAACTCGTCTTTTTAACACGGTTAAAACTCCGCTCTTCGATGACGAAGGAAAGGTGGCGCTTACGGTTGGAGTGAGCCGCGACATCACCGCGCAAGTGGCTGCGCGGAAGGCCTTGGAAGAACAGCAAGCGCGTTCGATGTATGCTGCAAAGATGGCCACTCTTGGAGAGATGGCGGGTGGAGTTGCGCACGAAGTAAATAATCCGATTTCGATTATCTATATGCTGGCGAATGAAATTCGCGATACGCTTGAATCCGGAACTGATGATCGAGAATTTATTCTGAGGAGTGCCCAAAAAATTGAACGCACAGCTTTGCGGATTTCTAAAATTGTGTCGGGATTGAAAATGTTCCCCCGAGAATCCTCGCGAGATCCGTTGGAAAAAGTAGGCATTCATAGACTCCTGGAAGAAACTCTCGATTTGTGTCGAGAACGTTTCATTCAAAACAATATCGAACTAAAAGTAAATGCTCCACAATCCGAGGTTTGCTTCGATTGCCGACCCACCCAGTTATCGCAAGTGCTGCTTAATTTGCTAGGAAATGCGAGCGATGCAATTGAACACCAGAGTGACAAGTGGGTGCGTTTAGATGTCACTACGGCAGGCAACAATATCGTAATTTCTGTAACCGACAGTGGTTCGGGTATTCCTAAGGCTATGCAAGAGGACATATTTCGTCCCTTTTACACCACCAAAGAGATTGGTAAAGGAACTGGTTTAGGGCTGAGCGTTTCCAAGGGACTTATCGAGAGCAATCGGGGCACGCTTCATCTGGATACTTCCAGTTCTAACACTCGTTTCGTTATAACTTTGCCACTAGAGACCACGCCCTAATTGCCCGCACGAATATTTTAGTCATCAATGGCGCGCTCGTTTTTCAGCGGGGCAGATATATAGACCTTTCCTGTTTGCGCATGCAAGCCTGGCTTCCTGCTGTTGGGAAAACTTTGCAGGGCATGGAGTATTGTTGGGAAACTTTATTAAGTTTGGGCTCGCAGTTTTTCCTAACAAATCTAGAGTTGATGCCTGAAATCTTTGGATAGGGAGTTTTTATTGTGAAAAATATGGAAAAGCGCGTCGGGTCGTCGATTAAAAAAGACCCCAAGATTGCAGGTATTCTGAGTACGCCGCTGAAGACGGCGGAATCTGACTCAGAAGTTGCGAATAATTTTGCGGCAACCATGACGATAGCCCCTTCTCAGCAAACAAATTTTTCCACCGCGGCAAATTTGGGGTTAACGCCCGCCCAAATCCGAGACCAACTAAAGCAACTTCTGTTTACCGTTAAGTCCGTTCGTAAGGGTGACTTCTCGGTGCGTATGCCCGTGGGGCAAGAAGGCACGGTCGCCGAAATCGGTGAGGTCCTTAACGACATCATTGAATTGAACGAAAACATGGCGAGCGAGTTCCTCCGGGTACGCAACATCGTGGGTCAGGAAGGTAAAATGACCGAGCGGGTGTCTATCGGCTCGGTCAAGGGCGCTTGGGCGACTAGCGTAGATTCCGTTAACTCCCTCATCGCAGATCTTGTTCAGCCTACCACCGAGATGGCCCGTGTGATCACCTCGGTAGCGAAGGGCGACTTGTCCCAAAAAATGTTCCTCGAGATCGAAGGGCGTTCCGTAAAGGGAGAGTTCTTCCGCATTGGTAACACCGTGAACGCGATGGTGGACCAGCTGAACTCATTTGCCTCGGAAGTAACGCGGGTAGCGAAAGAAGTAGGTACCGAAGGTAAGCTGGGCGGTCAGGCCGACGTAAAAGGCGTGTCGGGTACCTGGAAAGACCTCACCGACAACGTAAACGGCCTGGCGTCGAACCTCACCAACCAAGTGCGTAACATCGCGAAGGTAACCACGGC
The DNA here is from genome assembly GCA_018266335.1 of Bdellovibrionales bacterium. The sequence goes on along the minus strand of JAFEAR010000161.1, from coordinate 1,214 downwards.
CGTAGCGAAGGGCGACTTGTCGCAAAAGATCACGGTGGATGCGAAAGGCGAAATCTTCGAACTTAAAAACACCATTAACATCATGGTGGACCAGCTCTCTTCCTTCGCGGCCGAAGTAACGCGGGTAGCGAAAGAAGTGGGAACCGAAGGCCGCCTTGGTGGTGAAGCGCACGTAAAAGGTGTGTCGGGTACCTGGAAAGATCTTACCGATAACGTGAACGGTTTGGCGAACAACCTTACTGCTCAGGTGCGTAACATCGCGAAGGTAACCACGGCCGTTGCGAACGGCGACTTGTCGCAAAAGATCACAGTCGACGCTCGGGGCGAAATCTTGGAGCTCAAAAACACCATTAACGTGATGGTGGACCAGCTTCGGTCCTTCGCCGCTGAAGTAACGCGGGTAGCGAAAGAGGTAGGTACCGAAGGCAAGCTGGGTGGTCAGGCCGATGTAAAAGGTGTGTCAGGTACCTGGAAGGATCTTACAGATAACGTAAACGGCCTGGCATCGAACCTCACCAACCAGGTGCGTAACATCGCGAAGGTAACCACGGCCGTAGCGAAAGGCGACTTGTCACAAAAGATCACGGTCGACGCGAAAGGCGAAATCTTGGAGCTCAAAAACACCATCAACACGATGGTGGACCAGCTGAACTCCTTCGCGGCTGAGGTAACGCGGGTCGCGAAAGAGGTAGGTACCGAAGGTAAACTGGGCGGTCAGGCCGATGTAAAAGGCGTTTCCGGTACCTGGAAAGACTTGACCGACAACGTGAACGGTCTGGCGTCGAACCTTACGGTTCAGCTGCGCGACGTTTCGAAAGTATCTACTGCAATTGCCAACGGTGACTTGACCCAAAAAATTACGGTCGATGTCCGCGGCGAGATTCTGCAGATCAAAGACGTCATCAATAAAATGGTGGATCAGCTGAACTCATTCGCCTCGGAAGTAACGCGGGTCGCGAAAGAGGTAGGTACCGAAGGTAAACTGGGTGGTCAGGCCGATGTAAAAGGCGTTTCCGGTACCTGGAAGGATCTTACGGATAACGTAAATGGCCTGGCATCGAACCTCACCAACCAGGTGCGTAACATCGCGAAGGTAACCACAGCCGTAGCGAAGGGCGACTTGTCACAAAAGATCACGGTCGACGCGAAAGGCGAAATCTTTGAACTTAAGAACACCATCAACGTGATGGTGGATCAGCTGAACTCATTCTCCG
>JAFEAR010000160.1 GCA_018266335.1 Bdellovibrionales bacterium | reverse complement strand
TAGCGCTAGTGATGTCTAACGGACCCTTCGGCGGCCTCCATGGCATGCTCGCAAAGTCGGGGAGCTAAAATCCAGTGGTGACCTCGCGGCGCAGCGGTCAGGTCATGATCGAGTACATCCTCATGACGGTGATTATCGCCGGGAGCATCGTGGGCGTCATGATGGGCGTGATTCGCCCGTACATGGATAAAATTCAGAAGAACATTGCGGACCAAACGAGCGCCGTGGTGGCGCAGGAAAAGCTAGGCATTCCCGTGGCCTGGTTCTTTGGCGATCCCAAAAAATATGAAGGCATCGACTCCAAACTCAGCGGAGCGAACAACAACTTTAAGCCGGATACCTCAAAGGGCGGCGGGCCGAACGGGCCGGGCAGCGGTGGCCCGGGCAACGGAGGTCCGGGTAATGGCGGCGGCCCCAACGGTGGACCCAATGGCAAGGATGCCGGTAGCGGCCTGGGCAAAACGGCCGACTCGCGGGGAGCGGGCAGCTCCAACAACGCTCTAAGCGCGGAAGAGAAAAAGAACAAGGCGACGAAGGCTGGCGGCAAGGCCAACGCGCCCCTGGATGACTTGGACACCAAGAAGACGGACGAGGCAAAAAAGGACAAGAAGGAAGATCCGAAAGATCCTACGGCCGGGCCAAGTGACGAAGAGGATACGGCTTCGGGTGAGGCTCTAGCCCAGAAGAAAAAAGCGGCCGCCCGCGAGGAAGAATCCCGGGGGGGAGGCAGTTGCCGCGACATGGACCTCTTTACCTTGGTTAAATTGGGGGCCCTTATTGCCATCGTCCTTTTGGGGGGGGCGGTGGCCGTCACCACCAAGGGCCAAAAGGGCTCGGATTAGCTCCGGCGCAGTTTCGCTTTTTGCTTTAACCTTTTTTCGTGGGCTTAGGGTCTAAATCCCGAGCCCCGAGCGTCTTTTTGCGGACGTGTGTCGACATGTTTGACACGTTGACAAGAAGTTCGACGCTCTTTTTGCACTTCGCCTTAGGATGCATTCGTGTCCGTTTTTTCTTCTTTACGAATGAACTCGCACCGTTGAACTCGCTGCTGCGTGTGCAGCGATGGGGTGGCACGCTCTCTGCAAAGAAGGCTCTGTATAAAATTTACGGGAGCAACTGGATGCTCCCCTGGAGGAATTATGAAGCAAGGGATTGCGTACAAAACACTCGTTACTTTTTCCGCTCTGACCTTTTCGGTCATCGGATCCTTCGCCCACGCCCAGCTCATCGAAATTGATCCCCCCACCGAACCTTCTGCCGGCGATCTTGCCGTGAATCAGCAAGCGGCCCCCGTTGCGCAGGCGCCTATGGCCGTGCAGGCTGCTCCAATGCAGCAAGTTCCGGCGGCAGCCGCACAGCGGCCCGTTGCGGTGACTCCGGCGATGGCGCCCCAAGCTATTCCCACGGTGCAGGAAGTAGCTCGCCCGATGCAGCAACAGCAGACGGCGCCGAGTGCTTACCAAGCCCAAACTCAGATTTTGGGTCAGCAAGCGACTCGTTACGATGCGATGGCCGCCGCTCCCCGGGCAGCGTCGACAAGTTCGACGGGCAACTCGAACTCGACCGGTACGCAAATTAACATCGGTATTCAGAACGATCAGGATCAGAAGGCTGCGCAGGAAGCTGCGGTAGACGCTTCGAATTTGAGCGGTCTGCGCATGGAAAAACGCATTCGTGAGCGCGTGAACGAAGAGCGCCTCATGGAGAAAATTGAAGAAGATCGTCTCGAGAGCGAAAAAATGCGCGCTCGCGGCATTGAAGGTCTGCAGTTCGGTGCAGGAGCTTCGGCTTCGGCCGCAGCGGGTGCTTACCAAACGGCCCCCCTCCAAACGGTTCCCGTAGCTCCGATGGGCGCGGGGGCAGCGGCGGGTGCTACGGCAACGGCTGGCGGTGCGGGTGCGAGTGCAACGGCAGTAGCCGTAGCTGGAACTACCGAAGGCGGATTCTTCTCGGGTACGAAATTTAAGATTGCGCCGGTGATTGGTTACCGGTGGTTCGACAACAACAACTCCATCTTCCGCGCGAACAACGTGCTGATGGGCGGGTTGGCGATGGAAGGTCAACTGAACCGTTACTTCGGTATCGAAGGTAACTTTATCTACGGCCGCGATAACTTCTCCGTGCAAAATGGTTACGGTGTGGGCGGTTACGGAGTGGGTTACCCTGGGGCAGGTTACCCGGGCGCTGGTTATCCTGGTGCAGGCTACCCTGGTGGTCCGGGCTACGTAGGTGCGGGCTACCCGGGCGGCGTGCCGAGTCCGATCAATCCCTACAGCATCGCGATGCGCTCGCGGGATAGCTACGAAGCGGGTGTGAACGCAGTGCTCGGATACGACATGTCCTACGGATTCCGTCCCTACGTGGTCGGTGGAGTGGGTTACTTGTACCAGAAGTATAACATCGATGATTCGTACACCACGGCAACGCTGCGGCAGGCAGGTTTGTCGCGGACCACGGATTACTTCACGGGTAACCTTGGGGTGGGTGTGAACTTCGGGGCCACGCAGAACCTGAGCATCGGAGCTCGCTTTGACTACCAAGCGCTCTTGAACTCGAACAATACGAACGGAACCTACTCGAACATGAACATTATCTGGGGCGATGCAAAAAATCGCTACCGGTTGACGGGAAGTGTACAGCTCGTATTCTGAGGGGATGAAAATCCTACCGAAGCAAGCAGGGGCTGGAGACCGCAGGGGTCTCCGGCCCTTTTTCTTTTGGATCGCATTGAGTGTGGTGGCCATGCCAACTTTGGCCACTGAGGGCAAAAAAGCGAAGGCGATCAAAAGTTCGTCGGCTACTAAGGTGGCCGCGCCCGTGGTGCCGGAGTCTCCGGCGGACCGTTTTCGTCCCATTGTGTTGGGGGGGACGCCGCTCCCCGAGGAAGCTACGCGCGCGCAGTGGGATCGGGGTTGTGCTGATTGGCCGATCGATGCAGATCCCCTCGACGTGCAGGTAGAGAAAAGCGGTGGCGATTTGCGCGTGCGGGTGCGTTTGTCGCTAGCCCCGGAGCCGGGCGAAACTCTCGATGAAGCACTCGAATCTGTGCTGCACATGCTCGATGACGAATCGATTTACTCGTCCTGGGTTATGCCGGGCATCAATGACAAACCGGGCGGCGGCGATTACTTTGTGACCGTCGAGAAAATGCGCTACGAATACGACGAGCCCACTCGGCACCGTATCGTGACGGGTGATTACAAATTTAAGGTGCTCTGGTTCGAACGGGTGGGGGTTTCGAGCCTTCTCTATCGGGCGGATACGGCTAGTCTGCCGGCCTGTCCCACCTTTAAGGATGCGATTGTAAGTAGCAGTCACATCACGCGCATGATCTACCGGATGATGCCGCGCGAGGATTTGCTTCAGTACCTAGTTACGGAAATTTTAGCTTATAAGCAAAATGGGCGCGTGGAAATGCGTCTGCGTCTGGTGGCCCGACCCTCGCGTATTGCCTACGAATTGCTGCCGGAGGCCATGGTAAAATCGCAGCTCAAAATCCGGGGTTTGCGTATTTGGAATAACTTCGTAGACCTTAGAAGGAGCGAGTTCGGCGCAAAGGCTGCCAACCGCGATCTAGGAGCGCCTTCGAAAGCGGCGGCCCCCAAGAATTCGGGGCGTTGAGCTCTGCGAGTTTGGCGGGAACGGGGGCGGCGTAGGTTTCGGCCCAGAAACGGCGCATTTCGAGTCCGCCGCGGAGTCCATCGCGTTGAGTTTCGAACCAGTCGCCTTCGAGCGAGAGTTCGTCGTCGGCCATTTCGGGTAAGCCCAGATACAAAACTTCCACGATGCTCAAGCGCAGATTGGTTTGGGTAGCGCTCTCGGCCGTTAGAATCCACTGCCCTTTCCACTCCACGATGTGGCGTTTGCGATCGCCATTTTCGATGGCGAAGTAGCGTAGACTCGTGTCGCGAATCCAGGGCTGATTCAAGCGTAGTTCCTTGCCTTCAGCACCGGCGGGAACGAAGCGACTCTGCAGGCGGTGGCGACCTTTAAGGTATTCTTCTAGGTGGGCGGAAGCTTGTGTGAAGCCCTCGGGAACTTGCACGCTGAGTTGTGGACTGACGGGTTCTTCCTCGCGGAGGGGGACTTGCGCTAGCTGGGTGCACGACACGGTGCCTAGCAACGAGGCGAGGGCAACAAAACGAAAGGCGTACATCGGCCTCTACAATAGCAACGGCTCGTGTATGATGTCGAATAGCGTTATGGATTGGGAGATAATTCTTGTCATTGTTTGTGGTCTCTTTAGCTTCGTCTTTTCGGCGTCCGAAACGGCGCTCACGAGCCTCGGACGATTAGAAACACAATCGCTTCTGGCCCGCGGTGGGAGCGATGCCAAGCTCATCAGCATTTGGGTGCGTAACGAGCAGCGTTGGCTCACTACCGTTTTGATCGGCAATAATGTGAATAACATCGTGGGGTCGTCCGTGATGACTCTCTGGGCGAGCACCAATTATCCGGGGCACGTTTCACTGCTCATCGCGATTTACACTTTCACCATGATCGTGTTCATGGAAATCTTGCCTAAACTTTGGGCGAGTGAGTGGGCCGTGCAGGTGGCGCCTACGGCCTTGCGCTTTTTGAGTGCGGCGCACACGGTGATGCGCCCCGTGGTGTCGCTCATGTACGCGCTCACTTCCAAGTTGGTGGTGAACTCGGCCGGGCCGGGCCGCGAACTTTCGCGCCCCATCAACGAACAAGAATTGGAACAAACCATCGAAATGGCCACGAAGGGCGGTGGCATTGACCGCGAAACCGGGGTGGCCCTGTCGAACGTCATTGAGTTTCCGGACCTCGTGGCCCGCGACGTGATGCTGCCGCGCTCGCATATTCAGTCGCTGTCGGTCACTTCAGGACAGGAAGAGATTATGCGGTTCATTGCGGCCGACGGTCATTCACGTTACCCCGTGACGCGCGGAAGCCTAGACAATATCGTGGGCCTCTTGCTGGTGAAGGATTTGATTACGCACATTCAAAAGGGCTCACCGGGTTCGTGGACGCGCTTAGTGCGCCGGCCCTTCTTTATTTCTGAACTGACCCCGCTGGGCACCGTGTTGCGGGACATGAAGCGTTTGGGCCTGCACTTTTCTATTGTGCGCAATGAGACGGGCCTCGTGACGGGCATCGTGACGCTCGAGGATATTATCGAAGAAATCGTGGGCGAAATTCGCGACGAAACCGATGATCCGGCCGAAGCGGGCAGCGAAGGTGCCATGGGTGGCCCGCGCATCGTGAACGGCGAAATTCCCGTGGTGGACTTTAACGACGTTTACGGCGCATCGTTACCGATCGATGGTGCTTACAGCACGCTGAACGGTTACTTGCTCTCGCGCACCGGCGGGCAATTGCCGCCCGTAGGCACCCTGGTCTTTGGCGACGCCAAAACTTTTCGCATTCATTCGGTGAGTGACAAGGGTATTGCGACGGTGGAAATCATCGAACATTCGGGCGGAGAAAATTAATTTTTGAAGCTGGTCCCGATCGTTCAGCGGGTGAGGTAGACGGCCCCGAGGAGGGCCGTACCCACCAGCCAAGTAAGCCAGGCCGAACTAATAAAGTACGGGTAAATCATGAGGCCCAGGCCCAGCACGATGCGGAGGGAATTAAATTCGCGCCGGCCACTGCGGAAAACATAAATGCCGGCGATGCCGAAAACCACTCCGGCGAGTAGGACCATGGGAGAAAAATTCATCGCTTATTATTTCCGCCGCGTAGATTTTAGGAGGTCGCAATGTCCGTGAATAACGTGGCGGTGATCGGCCAGCTGGAAACCGTTGTCCTTGGCGACCTTAATTTGTAGCGATTCGATTTCGTCGTCGTGGAACTCGACGATTTCGCCGCAGTCGAGGCAGATAATGTGATCGTGGTGCTCGTCGTGCGGAAGTTCGTACAGCACTCGGCCATTGGTGTCCTGATGGGAGGCGGTCAAAATGCCCGCATCGCAGAGCACCTTAATGCTACGGTAAACGGTGGCGGCACCAATGGCGGGCGCGGACTCTTTTACCTTCGCTACGATGGTTTGGGCATCCAGGTGGCTTCCCGTGTGCAGAATCAGTTCGGCAATCGTCCAGCGTTGCGCCGTATATTTCAGTCCCTGTGCGGCGAGATACTCTCGAAGTTGCTTTTGCCACTCCTGCAGACGCAGCGGCGTGATGGGATTGCTGGCGGCGATAACGCGGCCGCATGGCAGTTTCCGCTTACGATTGGTCATGCGCGCATCTCCCGCAGCAATTGGGCAAAGCGCTGGGCGGCCCCCGCGTGTTTACGGAGTTCGATGGCGGCAAGTTCGGCGTGATGTTGCAGGGCAGGCCGCGCATGCGGGTCGATAATTTTTTTGATCATGTCTACGAGGTCCATATTCTGATGCGCAATGCGCAGCGCGCCCATTTGTGCGAGCTGAGGTGCCTCGGGTTGTTTACGTGTGTGGGGTCCCGTTACCACGGGGACTCCCCAGAGCAACGGTTCCAGGATGTTGTGTAATCCGGTGCGAAATCCTCCGCCCACGAGCGCGAGCGAAAAGTCGCGATAGCTTTCCGCCAACACTCCTTGCACACTCAGTACGCGTGCCTGGGGCAGCGTGCCCTTAATGGCGGCCACTAGGTGGGTATCGCGAGTTTCGTGCGGAATGACGACAATTTGTAGTTGGGCCGCCGCGCTTCCCAGCGTGCGGAGGGCCGAAGCCAGGGCCTGCGCATCTTCAAGCCAGCAGGAGCCGACAATTAGGGATACGCGATCTTTTTGTGGTGCTCCACCGAGTTTCTCTAGAGCATGTTCGGACTTGGCGTGCGCCACTTGAATGCGTTCCAAAATACGGTCGACGCGCAAATTCCCCAGCCATTGCACACGAGCCTCCGAAGGCAAAGCGGAAAGCGCCTGTTGATCACCTTCAGAACGGCACGCGATGCCGCGAATAAATCCGTTGAGCAGCAGGGGGTCAATGAGGGTGCGGGAGGACGGAACATGACTTGGGATCCAGAGGCAGCCCTTCTCCAAATTCTCGCGCGATTCTTGGAGGGCCACGGGCCAGAGGTCCGTGTGACTCAGAACGAGAATATCGGGCATGAGGATGTGCAGAAAGGAGCGCATCTCTCGCGGTGATTCGGGGGGCAGTGGCCCGGCATAGGCCAGCCCCGTGTCGGCCCATTTCGCCAGACGCTCCTTGGCCGATATCGAAGAGGCCGTCAGTACGATGCGTGCAGCGTCAAGGTTCGCGAACTTCAGGAGCGAGGGATTCAAAAAGAAGGCGGCCAGGTCTTCAAGTTCGCCCACCGAGGCGCCGTGAATCCAAACCGTAGGTTGGGTTGGCCGGCGACCCGCGGGCAAGCAGCGTCGCCAGTCCTGGCGAAAGTGAATGCTCTCGCTGGCTTTGCCGGGCAATCCAATCCACGCATCAGCAAACTCGGCGGCTTTGTAGACGGAACCCGATAGCATGCTGAGGGCGCGCAGAGAATCAATCATGACATCCTCGCGGAGCGTTTGGTCAGTAGTTTTTGCAGCGCTTGCCAAGCGTCGTCGCTGGTAACCTTACGCATGCACAAGTGAAACTCCTCGTTCACACGTCGGCAAATGCCTCCGCCGTGACGAGTGCAGGGGCGGCAATTAATCTCCACCCCGAGTTCCTGACTCTCCGGGCGCCAGGGAGAAAAACCAAAGCCGGGCACGATGGGGCCGGCCATGGTGATAACGGGCGTGCCGACGGCTTCCGAGATATGCAGCCAGGCTGAATTTCCGCACACCGTTACGTCGTGATCGGCGGCAATGTCCGGCAACTGCGCAAGGGGCGTGCGGCCGCTGAGATCCGTAAGGCGCGTGCCGTAGCGTTCTTGTAATTCGTCAATGAGATCGCGTGGGAGCGCTTGAGGGCCACCCACAAGCGTGACGGTGTTTTGTGCGTTGGCTTCGAGCAAGCGCGTTAGCAGCGCTTGCCAGTGCCAGGCGGGCCATTTTTTTTTCCAGTGGCGGGCGTCGGGAGCGGCGAGCACGTGCAAACCGCTGGAGGGCGGGCGTCGGCGTTCGGCGCGTAAATGCGGATGATCATTCACGGTGGAGGAGGCGAGGGCTAGGTGCTCGCGATAAATCCAGCGGGGGCCCAGCAAGTCGCGTCCTGTCCACACCGAAAATAACCGCATGAGTCCACGCTTACGGGATATGTGCAGCGCGCACGAAACTCGTTTGCGCCAGCTGCGGAGCTTAAATCCCAAGCACCAGAGCAAGCTTTTGCTCACACCGTGTAAATCGTAAATGGTAACTGGTTGTTCTGGGCGCAGCAGTTGGCCGGCTGCGTGCCAACCGTTTAGCAGCCAGCCCAGTGCCCCCAGTCTAAGCGAGCTGGCAGCGCGCGCTTCGATGTCCGCCGGAAAGCGCTGCGCTACGAAGTCGGTAAATTCGGCGCGAGTAACAAAAATCAGGCGATCTTGGGGGAAGTCCCTCTGTAGGCGTTCGGCAAGGGCCGAACACAGCACGATGTCGCCCAGGGCGGACAATCGCACGAGCACACGGAGGGAGGAGTTTGGCATGGATTTACATTTCCCGTGGGGCGCGGATGCCCAACAACTTTAGCCCGTGCGCCACTAGGCGGCGCGTGTTGTCCGTGAGTTCAATGAGGGCGCGCAGGCGCGCGTGGGAAGTTTGGTCCAAAAAGCGTACTTTGTGGTACAGCTGGCCGAAGGACTTAGCTACGTTCAGCGTAGCCGTGGCAATTTGCGAAGGATCGCGCTCGGCCCAAGCACGTTCGGAATAGGTTTGGAAAAATGCGATGTCGCCCAGCAACTGGCGAATTGCCGGCTCGCTATCTAAAAACTCTGCGCGCTCCTGTGCATCGTTTTGACCGGGAGCGAGCGTGGCTAGTTTTTGTTGCGCCTTGGCGGTGAGCGAGCAACAACGCGCGTGCGTGTACTGCAGGAAGGGGGCGGTGTCGCCCTCGAAGCTCAGTGCTTTGTTCCAGTCGAAAGAAATATCGCGCGTGCGGTTCTGCGCCAGGTCCGTAAAGAGGATTGCTCCCTGGCCAATCATTTCGGCTACGTTCTCGGCATCGGGTAGTTCGGCGTTCTTCTCGCGGATGATTTCGAGTGCGCGCTTTTTAGCTTCGTCGAGCACATCGCTCAGAAAGAGAATGTTGCCTTCGCGGCTCTTCATGGTTTTGTCGCCGAAGGAGAGCATGCCGAAGGGAATGTGCTCGCAGCGCTCGGCGTAGTTCTTGCCGAGTTGTTTGAGCACGCCGAAGAGCTGTTCGAAGTGCAGTTTTTGCTGAATGGCTACTACGTAGAACGAAAGTTTGTAATGAAAGCGCGTGAAGCGATCTTCGGCGGCGACTAGATCGCGGGTCATGTAGAGGCTGGCGCCGTCGTCTTTTTGTAGCAGCACAGGAATTTTGTGGCCGGGCAAGTCACACACCAGAGCGCCTTCGCTGTGGCGCGTACCAACCTTCGCGGTGACCTCGTCCACGATGGCTTGGAGTTTGTTCTCGTACAGCGACTCGCCGTCGAAGTGATCGAAGCGAATGCCAAGGCGATCGTACAGGCGCTTGGCTTCGCGCACGGAGATTTCTTTTTCGAGGGCCCAAATGCGGCGGCATTCCGGATCGCCTTGTTCCAGGCGGCGGAAGGCATCTTTGGCGGCGTCGGCGAGCTTGGTGCTGCCGGCGGCTTGCTCGGCCTTGAGCTCGTTGTTGTAGCGCACGTACAAATCTAAAATGTAGGGTAGGCCCTTGGCGTGGAGTTCATCCTCGGAGCCAAAGAGCTTGAGCGCCATGATGTTCTTGCCGTGCGACGTGCCCCAATCGCCCAGGTAGTTGATGCGCACGGCCTTGTAGCCGTGGAGCTCGCCCAGATTCGCGAGGGCGTTGCCAATGGCCGTGGAGCGCAGGTGGTGCAGGCCGATTTCTTTGGCCGTGTTGGGCGAAGAAAAATCGAGCACTAGGTTTTCGCCGCCGCCGTCGTTCGTGGCGCCCAGTGTGGAATGAGCATCGCTGAGTTGAGTTTGAATCCAATCGGCCACTTTGGCGGCCGTGAAGAACACGTTTACGTAGGGGCCCGTGGGCACGATGTCTTTGACGCCACCGTTAGCGGGCAAAATCTTTTTGAGCTCGGCAGCGAGTTCTTGGGCCATAAGGGCGGGAGCTTTGCCGCGCTCTTTGCCAAGTTTAAAGCAGGGGTAAGCAAAATCGCCCAGCGCGCGGTTAGGCGTGGGCGCCCAATCCGTGGGCGCGGGCTGGTGGCCGGTAGCCTGGTGAATAAGGGCATGAAGCTCGCGAATAAAGGGCCGCATAAGGGCCCCGAAACTAGCAGAGGGAACCCGCTATTTCACCTATTTAGACCCGCTTGGAGGGGCTTTTAGGGGCCAAATTAGGACCGGATTCCGTTCGTGGCCCTATAGTTGCGGGTATTCACTATCGACGTCGGAGTGGGTGTTGCTGTTCCACGGGTGTTGCTGTGTAGAAATGTAACAAACGGGGGTTTGGGGCGGGGCCCGTGCGGCGAGAGCACTATCGACGTCGATAGTGCGTGGCCAGCAAGCTGAGAGAATCCGCCCGCGTCGGGAGTTAGCGCGTAGCCTTCGAGTTCATGCATCGCAAGTTAGTGCTCTTGGCGATGCGGGGCGCTGTTTCGTTGCAAGCGAATGTTTTTGGCTGTTGGTG
>JAFEAR010000015.1 GCA_018266335.1 Bdellovibrionales bacterium | reverse complement strand
TCCTCGGTGAAGAAGGCTCGGATGCGCCGCACTTGCGCGCCGAACTCGATGGAGGCCCGCTCTCCCAGCCGAATGGTCTTCGAGAGACCCATTTCCGGAAAGTTGCTCGCTCGGAACTCCGGATCTCCCTGCTGACTGAGAAAGTTTCGGCCCTTCCAGAAGGCGAGGTAAGGGCGCCATCCGGCCAGGTCGAGCCAGGCCTGTAATTCGTAGCCGCGCCCACGTGAGGGATCGGAGCCGTCGTCCGCCTGGTTATAGCTGGTCAGGTAGGTGAAACGGATGCCGATCTGATTCCACCAGCCGACTGACGGAAAAAAGCGAGCAGGCTCCAGAACCAGCTCCGGGCCGACGGCCACGACCAGGTTGTCGCGCGTGTTGAACGAGCGATCCAGCTTGAACAGGGCCTGCCCGTTGCGCACCCAATGGGCCTGGCCGTTGAAATGCAGGGGGCCGAACTTCAGTTGCCCGGCATAACCCACGTCGAAGCGGTTCGGCGCCGAGCCGCGGAAGGCCTGTTCCCAGTTGATGAACAGGTCTTGCCGATAGTGGGCGGAATCCACTAGCATTTGTGCCCCCTGCTCGATCGGCCGGAGGAAGCGGTTGCCGCTGTAGAAGACGGCGTTGTGAAAATCCCGGTGGCCAGTGCGAAGGGTGCCCAGGATCCCGGTCACCTGTTCCACCGGTGTGTACGTTAATCGCATGATGGGGCGGACCTGGGAGACTTCGCGATCGTGGCCGAACGGCATGTTCGCAAAGACGCCGACTTCCGCTTCGAGCGAGGGAAGCAGGCGCTTATAGATTGAGGCGTTGACCAGGTTGCCGATCAGCGTCGTGTCGCGCCCCAATCCGTTGGTGAAGGTATTGTCTTCCAATCCCTGTTTCTCCAGGTTGAACAGGAAGGTGGTGGTGGAGAAACGCATGTCGAGCGGATGGGGAGAAGGCGCGTCGGTCTCTTCCGCCAAGAGCGGACTATGAATGGCCGACAAGGCCAGAACGAGAAGCAGGGCTGCTCGAACAGGGCAGGGGCCGACACAATGAGCAATCGAGAATTTCACGCGTGGGGGCCGATGATAAGAATTGCGCAGGTGCGGCGTCAATGACTTCGACGTGGATCGAGGCCCGTCAGGGAATTCAAATGCTCACCTCGATCGTTCCGGAGAGCGACACCAGCCGACATGGGTAACGATGTCGAAAAGACCCTTTCAGCGCAAGGCTGGGCGTCGGCCTCGGCTATTTTGTTGGGCGTCACCGGGGCCAGCAAAGGGCTTGGACTTTTCCGGGAACTGCTGCTCGCAAGTTATCTGGGCGCAAGTGGGCAGGTGGACGCCTATGCCGTGGCCTATGCGATTCCGTTGTTTCTGGGCGGTGGAGTCGGGTACGCCTTTTCGACTGCGCTCATTCCCGGTTATCACCACAAGGTCGTGGAGTGCGGGCAGGAAGCCGGCATCCGTTACCTCTCGACCATGTGCCTGTCCTCCCTGGTGTGGTCCCTGGTGTTGCTGATTCCGGTGTGGGTTATGCCTCAGAGCTTAGTGAGATTCGCGGCGCCGTCGTTGCCTGAAGAGACAATGGGGCTCGCAGTCGAGCTTATGGGCTGGTTGGCACTCTACGTGTTCATTCAAAACGGTGTCTATGTCTTATCCGCAGTCTTCCATTCGTTCAACCACTTTCGCCTGCCGGCCGCAATCGATCTGGTCTTCAACATTACCGTAATCGGGTTTCTTGTGGCACTGGCCGCCAAGTGGGAGATACGCGCCCTCGTCATGGGCAATCTCACCGGCATTGTCGCCTGCTTTCTCTTGTTGACTATCGTCCTCCTACGAGGCGCGGTGCCATCGCGACTCCTAGCGTTTCGACCACAAGAGCTTGTGCGGCCCCTAGTGATCTGTTTGCCAGTCGTGGCCTATTATCTCGCTTCACAAGCTCCCGGCATCTTGGCCAATTATTTTGCCTCAGGCTTGGGAGAAGGCAGTATCGCCGCATTCAGTTATGCGAAAACACTCCTCACGGCGGTTGTCACGTTGCTCACGTTGAGCATCGCACGTGGAGCGTTTCCAACCTTCGCTGTGCTCTCCGCGGGGGGCCGGACGGAAGAGTTCAGACAGTTGGTGACGGGGCTCGCCAAACTTATCCTGTTCATGGTTTTGCCCCTCTCCACTCTAGCCTGGGTGTATCGCGAGCCTGTCTTGAGGTTACTGTATCAGCATGGGGTGTTCGACGACGCCGCACTTGTGCTGACGGCGACAGCCTTCGGATTTCTGGCTCTTGGCCTGACCTTTGCGGCATGGGAACCAGTCGGGACTCGAGCACTGTATGCAGCGGGCGATGCCCGAGCGCCCTTGCTCGCGACAGTCGGAAGTCTTTGCTCGGTCCTGCCATTGCTCATCGTGTTGACGCCGGCGCTGGGTTTGGGCGGTGTGGCACTCAGTCTCTCCTTGGCGCTTGCCGTGGATAGCGGATTACAGATGTTCAGTCTTGGTCTGCGACTGGAGTCGCCGATACTTAGAAATCTCGCAGTGTTCTCGGCGAAATGTGCCGCCTGCGCCCTACTCGCTGGCTCGCCATTTCTCGTGGCTCCGGTGAACGACGTTTGGGCTGTTGTCACAGGAGGTGCTTGCTATGTCGGTCTGTACAGTTTATTCGTTCAGAGCCTAGTGCAACCAATCCCCATGATTGTGTCTGTCGCCAGAACGTAGTTGCCGGTGTTGGCGTCATCAGATGAGGCAATAGATAATGGGCCTCTCGACGAATGTGCCCCCATATAGCAAAGTGGAAGACACGGGCCCCAATCCCCTTTGTGCCCTAAGCTTCTTACTAGGAGTGTCGCTTATCTTTGTGAACCCTGTAAGAGGGCTATGGCTAGAATGGCTCTATGTTCCCGTGGCAGCGGGGTATACGGTTTCTCCTTTCGAAATCCTGTCGCCTTTGGTGTGTGTCCTGGTGTTGATGGCGAAGGGGTTCGAAATAAGAAGATCGGAGTTGTGGCTGATCTTCGCGTTGGGGTTGATTCTCTTCACAAGGGTCCTTTCAACATACCTTGCCGAGGAATCAACGCCCGACCAATTCCTGAGTCTCCTCAGGTACGGTGGCGTGGCTTTTCTTATGTTCGGTTCTGCAGGGTTATTCAGTCAGCGCTCCTGCAGAACAGCATTCGTGACAGGGGCTATGATTGCCGGTCTTGCAGAAGCACTCGGAAGTATTGCCATCACAATGTTGTCGCGAGGGGAAGAACGGGGAATTTTGGTGAGTGAGGGTTCCTATGTTGTAGAAACATATGTCGCAGTATTCTGTCTTATTGTTGCTGTGAGAAGAGCCCATCTATTTCTCCCTGCCGGGGGAGCCCTGATTGTCCTGACTGCCGGTATTTTCATGAGTCTCACACGAACAGGAATGATTCTGTTGTTACTGTCTATGGTCGTGGGGATTTGTTATTTGGCCTATGCTCAGCGAGGCAGTCAGAAACCGTTCCTGACCATTGCACTGGCTCTCAGTTGTCTCATGGTACTCGTCTGTCTTGTGGGATACGTTGTTCTTCCAAGGATGGGAGAGGTTGTCGAGCAACGAGTCCTCGCTGCGCTCCAGGGTGAGGGCTCAGTCCTGGAGCGCTTTTTCCTTTGGGATAGAGCCCTCGCGGCGTTTATTGAGCATCCGATCACAGGGATAGGCTCGGGGGGGTTCGCACGGCAGCTCACCGCTTTGCCAAACGTCTTCGGCATTCAGTCGCCGATACAGTACTCTGATATCGATGAATTGCCCGGGGTGCATAATACTGTGCTGGGCGTGGCTTCTGAAACAGGAGTCATCGGATTATCTGCCTACTTGGTCTGGTTTATTACCATATTGGGGTTGTCTTTCCGTACTCTTCGCATGGGACAATTTTCCGGTGATGTTGCGCCGATAGCTGCAGCCATTTTACTCCTGACCCTGATTGCATCCGATTTCTGGGCAATAGGTAGCTTCCTGCCCTCCTTTTCAATCTATGCCGGACTGACTCTTGGCTGGTCTCGCGAAATGACCAAACATATCAATCAGACGAGGTCATGATTTCTTTCGACCAGTTCGATCAAGGTGCCCGTTGCTCACGTATGCCGGCTATCCGAGGTGGCGATGGTACAGCGGAATGATCCATCTCCAACTAAGTTGCTCGTGGTTCAGACTTGGGGGATCGGCGACATGGTGCTGATGACCCCGATGCTGCAGGGATTGCGGATTGCCCAACCGATCGCCCACATCACAGTTATTGCGGGGTCCAACGAAGCGGCCGATGTGATTCGAGGCTCGAAGCTCTGTGATGAAGTACGGGTCATGTCGTTCCGCCGCAGCCCACTCACGGCTATTCTCTCGTTCTTCGTCAAAATACGAGCGGAGCGGTTTGATACGGCCTTTATTGCAAGCAGACTTTCACCGTGCGTTGCGTTGTTCCTGCGATTTCTGTCGGACATCAAGGTCGTTGTCGGCGATAGCACAGGAAACAGGGGATGGGGATATACCCACTGGCGACGGGTAGGCGCTACCCGGCACAGGGTAATCGAGAACGCCGAGATCCTCAGGCTGCGGCTGCCACATGCCGGAATCGGAGACCTGTATTTTCATATCGATGAAGAAGCCCGAATGGAAGCGGCTCGGATCTGGTCAGATCACAAACTGGACGGGTGCATCGTACTTGGCATACATCCAGGCGGAGCAGCCAGCGAATGCCCCGACAAAGAAATTCCGGTCGAACTTTCTCGTGAAGCTGTGCAGCAGTTCCTGGCAGATTCGGAAAACCGGAAGGTGGTTTTGTTCTTCGGGCCGGATGAGTCTAACCGCAGGTCCCTCTATGAATGGGGGTTTGACCGAGTGGTCCTCCTGTCCGGGTTGAGGTTGTCTGCGGTTGGGGCGGCCATTGCCAGGTGCCGCGCTTTTCTTTCTGGAGATACGGGTTTGGGACATATCGCGGCAGCCGTTGGGACACCTGTGGTCACGGTGGCGGGGCCGACGAATATCGACCATACCAGACCATGGGGCGACAGCCACTTAGTGGTGCGGACTGCAAAGCATCTGCCTTGTATGCCATGCTATGAAACGGCGTTGTATGGGAGGTGCCCTTATAGCCAAGAATGTATGTGGTCAATTTCCAGCCGAGTTGTTCTTGCAGCAATTGAACATGCGGCTTCGTTGACATGCACGTGGCGAGGATAGGCGTTTCTTTTCAGCGAGGCGATCAAGAATTGGTTTTTGGCGTTTCTATAATACCGTGGCTATAGCAGAGTATTTTATCCGTGGCGTTCTGACAATCATGGCTGTGTTTATGGTTGCAGTCTGTGGTGAAGTAGCGATTCGTGTGTACCATTGGGTGGGTGAAGGAATCTCGGTTTCAGAATGGCATCGCTTTTTGATAGGAAACTTCGACGCGACGAGTCTTGACGATCAATTAGGTTGGAGGGCGACAGAAAATTATCGAGCAAGGAGAAACGAATATACTCAAAAGGGTAAACCCTATGCTGTTGATTTGTCACAGAACGAGTACGGATTCCGCCGGTTTGGAGATATTTCTTCGAGACGAACAAAAGCGTTGATCATCGGCGATTCATTCACGCATGGGCGGGAAGTGTCAGACGCAGAAACCTACTATTCCCGACTTGAAAAGTTGCTCGACTTTGAGGTGTTTGCTTACGGGGTAGAAAATTACGGCACTCTCCAGGAGTACATGATCCTTGACCGCTACTTTGATCTGATCAAGCCAGACTTAGTTGTATGGCAATACTGTTTCAACGATTTCGCAAACAACGATCCTGACTTGGAAGGCCGCACCAGCTTGCACATCGATTTCCGCCAGAGACCCTACTGGGTAGATGGAGTGATTGTGCAGACAATGCCAGGATCGGCGTGGGCTGGTGTCCGAAGATTTGCCTATAGGTATTCGCGATTCCTGGTCTTTCTTTTCGGTCGGGCAGATAGGCTCAATCGCACGTTTGTCTTAAATAGCGTGGAGTCAGAAATTGAAAAGGATGGTGGTCATCACCCAGGGTTCAGGCGGTCGATCATGAGGACTCACGCACTAATGGGGCTGGTCCGACAGCGGGTTGGGACGGTGCCGATAGTGGCCTTCAACTGCAAGGCGGTGGAACCTTATAATACCGCGCTGAAGGACATTTCTTGGGAACACGGCATAGTCTTTCTGGATGAGGTCGCGGCAGCGGTCGATGCAGCGGCAAGTCGTGGCGAAGATGTGTTTCATGCCGATGGCGCCCACTGGAGCGAGGAAGGGCACCGCGTGGTCGGTGAGGCATTGGCAAAATACCTCAACGTGCTCGTCTCGGAAGGGAAGCTGTTGGTTCCATCTGGAGCGGCTCGATAATCAGGCGATGACCAAGAGTCTAACCGCATGAGTATTGAAACTTCATCCCACCACACAATCCCGGCTGCCGGACCTGTGCTGCACAGCTATCCGATCGTTTCGATTATCATCCCCTGTCGAAACGAACGAGGCTATATAGTGCAATGCCTCGATTCGGTCATCGAGAACGATTTTCCTAAGGATCGCCTAGAGATCTTGGTGGTCGACGGCATGAGTGAGGACGGCACCAGGGATCTGCTCGACGCCTATGCCCGTGAACACGCCTTCCTCTTCGTGCTGGATAACCCAAAACGTGTGACGCCGGCAGCTTTGAACATCGGCATCAAGCAGGCCCGTAGCCCCATTGTCATGCGGATGGACGCTCATGCCCGGTATGACAAGCGTTACATCTCCCGATGTGTCGAGGCATTGGGGAAGTACAAGGTTGATAACGTCGGAGGCATCTGGAAAACCGTCCCTCGGACGGAGACGCTCGTGGGATGGTGCATCGTGAAAGCCTTGTCCCATCCGTTCGGGGTCGGGAACTCGCATTTTCGGTTGGCACGCAGCCGGGAGCCGAAATTCGTCGATACCGTGCCTTTCTTCTGCGTCCGGCGTTGGGTGTTCCAAGAAATGGGTTTCTTCAATGAAAGTCTGATGCGGGGGGAAGATATGGAATTCAATCTTCGCCTGAATCAGAAAAGCGTATTCAATGAGCAGTTGACGAGAGGTCAGGATATGGAGTTCAGCCTGCGCTTGAGAAAGGCTGGTGGACGTACACTTTTGGTGCCAGATATCGTCAGCTATTATTATGCGCGATCGGACCTTAAGTCATTCTGGTGTCATAACTGGATCAATGGGGTGTGGGCAGTGTTGCCCTTTGCCTATAGCCGGGTGATTCCGGTGAGCCTGCGGCATCTCGTTCCACTTCTCTTTGTTGGAGGCCTGGTGGCCACGCTGACCCTCACAATGTGGCACAGTGCATTCGGATGGCTGTTCTTGGCAGTTCTCGGTGCCTATTCAATCGGAAGTGTGGTTGCATCGCTCCATGTCGCGTGGGAATCCAGACGACCGCTCTATGCTTTTGTGATGCCGTTTGTCTTTGCCATGCTGCATGTCGGATATGGGTTGGGATCTCTGTGGGGCGTAGCCAAACTCTTGGTGACGCCGGAATTCTGGCAGAAAATGTTCAAATTGGAGGCGGGTCGTGCAGCCCAAGTTTCATAGAAAAGAACACGAGCGGGACTTGCACAACTACCTTCTCGGAAGCAGGAAGGATGATTCGCAGTGCAATTGGTGTCGCAAGTTGACTCCCCATCTCCGTTCCGCATGGGGGACAGAGCATATCCTGGGAAAAGAGGAGATTTTTTCCGCCTCCCGGTACTTTGGAGAGGTGCGCGTCGAAGGGTTCTTTCACCTCGCCACCCTTGGCGCTGTCCCTTTTC
Organism: Bdellovibrionales bacterium; assembly: GCA_018266335.1. The sequence goes on along the minus strand of JAFEAR010000015.1, from coordinate 5,702 downwards.
GGAACTTTTCTCTGTTTGCTCCCGTTTTGAAGGCCCTTCAGACTGTCGATACTGCTCTGCTCCGTCTTCCCTGGCTCAAGCGGCAATCATGGATGGCGGTGTTTGTGTTGGGACAGCCACTCAAACTCAAGCCATCGGCTTAGAAAATCACTTGAAGCGATACCGTTTTAACGACGATACTGAGAGGATGGGATAGAGACTGCAGCGCTGGAGCGACAGTTTTTTATGGCGTCTTTTCTCTTATGAAACGAGTGTTTGATTTCGTGTGCGCCGCTGCGGGGCTGGTCCTTCTGAGTCCACTATTCGTTGTCATCGTACTCACGATCACTTTGTACGATGGTGGATCGCCCTTCTATCGAGGGTGGCGCGTGGGGCTAGCTGGTAGACCATTCCGAATGTTGAAGTTTCGCACGATGCGGCCTGATGCAGAGCAGACTGGGGTAACCTCGACGGCGAGCGACGATCCGCGCCTGACCCACATCGGCTCCCTTCTCCGTCGCTACAAGCTGGACGAGTTGCCGCAACTCTGGAATGTTGTGCGTGGAGAGATGAGTCTCGTTGGCCCTCGCCCGCAGGTTCAATGGGCCGTTGAATCCTATAGCACAGAAGAGAGGCTGTTGCTTAACATTAGGCCAGGGATCACTGACTACGCGTCGCTGGTTTTTCGAGATGAGGGAACGCTTCTTCGAGGTAGTGCTGATCCGGATCGAGATTATCTTTCCAAGATCCATCCGACGAAAATCAGATTGGGGTTGAAGTACGTTTCGCGGGCCTGCATTTGGAGTGACATCAGGATCATTTGCGCGACTTTGGGAACCTTGGTGGGGCTCGATCCTACGTGGTGCCTGCCGGAAGACACACGATCCTGGCTCAGGAATGAGGCTACTCCCTACTCAAGCTAAGGAGGCTCTCCGTGCGCGGTGTGTTTCGAACCGATCGTGAAAACCAGGTGGGCAAGAACATTGAGAGGATATTCCTCGGGAACCCCGACAGCGTCGAACTCAAGCTCGAGCAGTTTCCAAAGTATGTCCGGCGGCAGCAGCTCAAGCGGTTTCTCGCGATGTATGAGATTTTCAAGTTTATCCTTCCCGTGAAAGGATCCATCGTCGAGTGCGGTGTCTATCAAGGCTTTGGACTAATGTCATGGGCGAAGCTCAGCACCATTTTGGAGCCTGAAAACCTGACGCGCCGAATTTATGGTTTCGACACTTTCGCCGGCTTTCCGAATGTGACCGAAAAAGATAGGAGTCTCGTTGCACAATCCCGGCTGGGAGATATGTCCGCCGATTCTTTGGAAGAGTTACTGCAACTTATTGAGGAGTATGATCGCGACCGATTTCTTGGTCACGTTCCGAAGGTTGAAATTATTCCGGGTGACCTTACTCAGACCATACCGGGCTTCATCACCCAACATCCTCACTTGGTCGTCAGTCTCCTTTTCCTGGATTGTGATCTCTATGAGCCCACGAGAGTTGCATTGGAGACATTTGTTCCGCGGATGCCCAAAGGGGCTGCACTGGTGTTTGATGAGCTTGATAACCCTATTTGGCCGGGAGAGACTCTCGCTCTTCTTGAAACGGTAGGGGTCAGGCGTCTTCGCCTACAACGGCTCGACTGGGATCCCTATATTTCCTATGCTCTGATCGAATAGTCTCACTACAGTGACGTGCACCTTGTGTCTGAACTAACAGCCAACGAAATTGCCTCGTGTAAGGCGCTCGCGACTGCAATTCGCAAGCATGTCCTCAGGATGACCCATCGGGCGCGGAGTTCTCATGTCGGCTCAAATTTCTCTATGGCTGACGTTCTCGCAGCCCTCTACGCACGCATATTGCGTGTTGATCCGTGTTCTCCAAAATGGTCGGGCCGTGACCGCTTTATTCTGAGTAAGGGACACGCGGCAGCCGGACTATACGCAGTGCTGGCGGAGTGTGGATTTTTCCCCCTGGAATGGCTCGATGACTTCTATCTCGATGGGGCAAAGTTGGCCGGACATGTATCCGACCGGGGTGTGCCAGGTATCGAAGTATCAACCGGATCCTTGGGGCATGGGCTCTCCATTGCGTGTGGTCTTGCCCTAGTGGGTAAGTCGGAGCACGGGACGCATCGCGTCTTTACCCTTGTAAGTGATGGTGAGTGCGATGAAGGTTCTTTATGGGAGGCGGCACTCTTCGCCCCACATCATAAGCTCGACAACCTCACCGTGATCGTCGATTACAACAAGATTCAAAGCATGGGATGGACTCGTGAGATCCTAAATCTTGACCCCCTGGCGGAAAAATGGGCGGCCTTCGGGTGGGGGGTTCGAGAAATCGATGGCCATGACTTTCCCAAGATTCTGGAGGCGCTCGCAAACCTCCCTGTGCAGCAGGGGAAACCCAGTTGCGTGATCGCTCATACGATCAAGGGAAAGGGTGTTAGTTTCATGGAAAACCAGGTGCTGTGGCACTATCGCGCAGCCAATGATGAGGAATACCGGCAAGCGCTGGCGGAGTTAGAGGCAAGACCGTGAGGACGGCTTTTTTCGAGACGCTGGAACAGCTGGCGGAAGCGGACAATCGAATCCATCTTATCGTGGGAGATGTTGGCTATGGGGCGGTGAGCTCATTTTGTAAAAGGTTTCCGTCCAGATTTTTGAATGCCGGCATCGCAGAGCAACATATGATCGGTTTGGCAACCGGCATGGCATTGAGCGGCAAGATAGTCTTTGTCTATTCGCTCGCAAACTTTCCGGTGTTGCGCTGTTTAGAGCAAATACGTAACGACGTCTGTTACCACAAGGCTAACGTCAAGATAGTGTCTGGGGGGGCCGGATTGTCCTATGGGTCGCTGGGAATGACGCATCATGCCACCGAGGATATGGCTGTCATGCGGGCAACGCCTGGAATGGTAGTCGTCGCACCAGGCGATCCTTTGGAGACAAAATGTGCAGTGCGCGCTCTTACTGAGCAGCAAGGCCCCGCATACTTGCGCCTCGGTCGTACGGGCGAGCCGATGGTCCATTCCAAACCCATCGAATTTAGTCTCGGCAGTGCAATTCGAGTGCGACCTGGCAATACGATGACGTTGATCGCGACGGGCACGATGCTTCCCACTGCGCTGAAAGCGGCAGACCGCCTCGAAACGGAAGGCATATCAGTTCGGATCCTGAGCATGCACACAGTTAGCCCTCTCGATGCAAAAGCGGTGATGGGAGCGGCTCGTGAAACAGGCGCTATCGTCACCTTGGAAGAGCATAGCATCATCGGAGGACTTGGAAGTGCGGTTGCTGAAGTGCTAGCAGAGTCTGGTGAACTGCGGGTTCCCTTTCGTCGATTGGGCTTGCCTTCCCAGTTGTCGTCTCACGTTGGGGAGCAAGATTACCTTCGCGCTGTGTACGGCCTTTCTCTGGAAGGTGTGGTTGAGTCACTGTTGAACATCGTTCGACTCATTGGAAGATAGCAGCGACCGAATCCATTTCATGCTCGACGAACTTTCGACTTGCGTCTGCGAACAGTTTAGATGCCGCAGGTGGGCGACTGAGTTTTATTTCGTGGAGCGAACTATCCTGGTTGTGGTGGAAAAGGTTCTGCGGTAGGACGGCACAGGAAAAAGATCGATGGACTTCAAGGTTCCTTTCATCGACCCTCGCAGCCACTATGCGAAGCTCAAGCCGGAGATCGACCGCGCCATCACCGACTGCCTGGCGAACGGCGATTTGGTGAATCGGCACCAGCTCAAGGATTTCGAGCAACATCTTGCAGCATTCGTGGGCGTGAAATACGCCGTCGGCGTTAACAGCGGGTACCACGCCTTGCTTTTCGCCCTCCTCGGCGCCGGCGTCGGACCGGACGATGAAGTGATCACGGTCGCCCATACGTTCGTCGCCACGGTTTCGGCCATCGTCCATTGCGGCGCGCATCCCGTCCTGATCGATGTGGGGCCCGACTTCAATATGGACGTGGAGCTGATCGAGCCCGCCATCACGCCGAAGACCAAAGCGCTGCTGCCGGTCCATTTGAACGGACGGGTGTGTGAGATGGACAAAATCCTGGCGCTTGCGGACAAGTACGGGTTGGCCGTGATCGAGGATGCGGCCCAGGCGCTCGGTGCGACCTTCGATGGAACATGCGCCGGGAGCCAAGGGCGGGCCGGCTGTTTCAGTTTTTATCCCTTCAAGGTGCTCGGTGGATTCGGCGACGGAGGGGCGATCACGACGAACGATCCGCAGCTCGCGCGCATGGCCACTTTGCTGCGCTACAACGGCGAAGACCGTGAAACAGGCGAGTACCACTACCATGGCCAGACCGCATTGCTGGATAACGTGCAGGCTGCGGTGTTGGACGTGAAGCTCCGCTATCTGCCCGAATGGATTGCGCACCGGCGCCGGATCGCGAGTCTCTATCGCCGCGGACTCTCCGGGATCAAGCAGTTGCGCTTACCCCATTTCGACCAGACGCGCCATAACGACATCTATCAGAACTACGTGGTCCGTACGAGCGTCCGTGACCAACTGCGCGCCTACCTGAAGGAGCAGGGGATCGAAACCCTGGTCCATTGGCCGAAACCCATGTGGGAACATAGAAGTTTGGGGTTCGATGTCCCGAAGGTTCCGGAAACCCTCTCGCTCTGCCGCGAAGTGCTGTCCCTGCCGATGAGCGCGGAGACCACGGACGATCACGTCGCCACAATCGTCGCCTGCCTCCAATCGTTCTTCTCGAAACACTCGTGACCGCACCAGACTACAGCCACGTGACTGAAAAAGCCGGAGATTGGGTGACGCAAGAGGCGTTGTCCATGGTTTCTACGCGGTATCGTTATGCGGCGGAATTCTGTCGAGGCAAGCGGCTCTTGGAGGTGGCCTGCGGTCAAGGGGTCGGGCTGGGCTACCTGGCGAAACATGCGGCCCACACGGTGGGGGGAGATGTCACGGAGACATTGCTCACGAGAGCGCGCCACACCTTAGAGGGGAGGATTCCGCTGCTGAGGTTGAATGCCGAAGCCCTGCCGCTTTGTGCAGCCAGCAGGGACGTGATCCTGTGTTACGAGGCCATTTACTATGTCGAACAGCCCTTACGATTTTTGCAGGAGTGCCGTCGGGTGTTGACTTCCCAGGGCCTGCTGCTCCTGTGCAGCGTGAATCCGGAATGGAAAGATTTCAACCCCAGCCCTCACAGTCGGCAGTACTACTCGGCCCGCAGGCTTTCGACCTTGCTGCAAGAAGCCGGATTTCGGACGGAGCTGTTCGGCGTCTTTCCCGTCACCGCTGGGTCGCTTCGTGCCGCTTGCGTGTCATGGATCAAGCGCGCCGCCGTCGCCTTGCACCTGATTCCCTCCACCATGGAGGGAAAGCGACTGCTCAAGCGGCTTTTTCTCGGCAAGCTGGTCCGCTTCCCGGTCGCGGTCGATGAGGGTACGGCTGCCTATTGTCAGCCGTTCCCGATTTCCCATGACCGGCCCGTCACCGAGTACAAAATCCTGTTCGCCCTCTGTCGGCCTGTCTGATCCTTTCGCCCGCTTCAGCCCCTCTCCCGCAGTCCTCTGGGCAGCGCTGTCTCATTATCGTACGCCCTAATGGTAACCCTTGGATTGGTCTCGGGGCTGGATTCGATTACGAAGACCAGGTATTCTTTGCCGCCGAATTCGCAGGCCGAGTCTCCAGGGTTTGGTTCGAGGTATGTCGTGACCCATCCGTTCACTACATCGTTCACGGTCGCCCAACG
>JAFEAR010000159.1 GCA_018266335.1 Bdellovibrionales bacterium | reverse complement strand
GACGGCTCCTGCCAGCTCTTCTGAAGTAGCCTGCGCGTTCACGAAGAATAATCGACGACCTCCTGGAGGCGCCCCGAGATAGCTCAGAGAGCGGTTTTCGCTCACCTGGCATAGTGCGGGCGTCTCCTTTTTTCCGAATAGTTTCACGCTGGATAAAGCCAGAAAAAATCTGGACAACTCTAGCAAGCAAGAAAGAAGGATCTTTCTCTATGTCCACCAACTCCAATTCCAACCCGCTCGGCAATCGCGGCAAGGCTGCCGAGGACGACTGGGCGCGCCGTCGCGACGCCGAGGCCATCGACGCCATGAAGAAGAAGGACCAGGCTGGCAAGGACGCCGGCACTGCTCCCGCATCTGACAAGGGCGGCAAGGGTAAGAAGAGCGCCAAGGGCAAGTAACGGCTCTAAGGGCACCTGAGTTTCCAATTCCATCTAAGAATTTCTGCGGCTGCTTGTATCCACGAAAGAGAATCGACCATCCATGAAGAACAGCAAGCAAGCAACCGTTGTCTCCGACGACAAGAACACGACCGGCGCCGCCAAATCGGCCGATACCTGCAAATGCGGGTCCAAGCTGAAGAGCGGTCTCAAGTACAAAGACGTGTGCACCACCTGCAATCCCCAGTACGCCACGCGCTGCGGCGGCTGTCAGAGACTCCTCTGGGACTGCATGTGCATCAAGCCGCATACCTGGGAGTAGGGCTTCAGGAATTTTTCCCGCGCTTCTCGAGCATCCAGCTTGAGTAGAGCGTGGCTTTTCATTCCTCCAGTCTGCCTTTGCTTTGACCTCGAGTAGGCGAGCAATCTGCAGCAGTTTCCGAAAAACCCCCGGACGACGCCCGTGAGGCCGTCCACAATCTATGGTCTATTGAGACCGAAGGAGAACTAATGAGCTTCTGGAACAAGATCAAGAACGCCGCCGCCGACGCCACCGCCGACCTCAAGGGTCGCGTTTCGCGCTACAACAACGCCAACTTCAAGGATGCCGTGATGGCCATCTGCGCCCTCATGGCCAGCGCCGACGGCACGATCAAGGCGGAAGAGCGTTCCAAGACGGCGGCCTGCATCGGCAGCCTCGACGCGCTTCAGGCTTTCAATCCCATGGACCTCAAGGCCCTCTTCGACAAGCACTGCGACGCCATCATCGCTGACGTGGACTTCGGTCGCGTCAACGCCATGCGCGCCGTCTCCAAGATCGCCGGCAAGGGCGACGAGACGACCGCCGCCATCGACGTCGCGCTGATCATCGCCAACTCCGACGGCGACTTCGCCAAGGAGGAGAAGGACATGTTCAAGAAGATCTGCCAGGCCCTCAAGGTCAATCCGGCCGACTACGGCGTCTGATCCCAATCAGGGCAAGTGGATGTTAGATCACTGGCAGCTAGCAATAGCTTCTGGTGCACGTCACTTGCCCCGCTAACTAGCCTCACGGCTAGCTAGCTTCCAAGTTCTTCTCGGTGCCGGGCCGTTGCTCGGCACCGTTTTAATTGAGGGAAATGTCCAAAACATTTTCCTTGTCATTTTTATACTAGCTCTTATAGTGTTAAATTCAAATTTGCATAAATTCGCTAAAGCACAAACCGGCTGGCAATTGTCGTATCCTAGACGGAGATTTTTGATGCGCTCTTCTTGCCAGTACTTTAGTAGGTGCCAACCATGTCCGCCGATTCGCAAACCCAAACTAGCTCTACGCAGCAATTAAGTTCCGCGCCTCAGAGCGGTATGCGCGATTTTCTCCCCGCCGAAGTTCGCTTGAGAGACTGGGCCACCCGCATCATCACCTCCACATACGAAAAATTTGGTTTCACAAAAATCGAAACGCCCTGCATGGAAAGCATCGGCATGCTCAAAAGAGGAGATGGCGGCGAAAACCTGCAGCTCATTTTTGAAGTCTTAAAACGCGGCGACAAATTAGAACGCGTCCTCAAATCCAGCATGGACGAAGGCAAAAAGCCTGAGCGCAACGAGCTTTGCGATATGGGTCTGCGCTTTGACCTGACCGTGCCCCTGGTGCGCTTTTACTCGCACAATCAGCAAAACTTACCCAGCCCTTTTAAATCCATACAAATAGGCTCAGTATGGCGGGCAGAAAGCGCTCAACAAGGGAGATTTCGCCAGTTTACTCAGTGTGATATCGATATGTTTGGTGTCAAATCCGAAATCGCCGAAATTGAGCTTTTGCAGGCTACATCAGAAGCTCTCGTCAATTTAGGCTTCGAAGGTTTTTCTATCTGCATCAACGATAGACGTATTTTGTCGGCCATCACACGCTACTGCGGCTTTGCCGAAGACCGCCAGGACAGCGTTTTTATCGCCATCGACAAGCTGGACAAAATAGGTCTGGAAGGTGTCAGTCACGAATTGGCAGGCCAGGGTAACTCCGAAGAAGCCATCGCCAATTTAAATGCCCTTCTTTTAAATCTCTCCTCGGCACCGTCCGATGGAGAAAAGCAGTTGACCATCGTAGCCGAAATGACCAAGGCCGATGAGGCGGTAGTGGCAGCGTTGAAAAACATCATCACCATTGTCTCCAAACAGGCAGCCGGTAAATTTACTGTGCAGTTTGAGCCCTCTCTCGTACGCGGCATGGGCTATTACACCGGTCCTATATTTGAAATCAAATACCCTGGCTACAACTACTCAGTAGCCGGCGGCGGACGTTACGACAAAATGGTCGGCAAATTGTCCGGACGTGATGTACCCGCCTGTGGATTTTCAATTGGCTTTGAGCGCATTATTGGCATCCTCCTCGATAACGGTTTTGTACCGCCGACTGAGTTGGAGCGAGTGGGCCTCATTTACGACGAAAACCGCGACCCTATAGGGCTAGTCGCTCAAGCGGCGCAAAACCTGCGCAGCAAAGGGTTTGCGGTCGTGGTCCAGGCTAAAAAGAAAGATATGAAGAAGCAGATTGATGCCCT
>JAFEAR010000158.1 GCA_018266335.1 Bdellovibrionales bacterium | reverse complement strand
GCGGATGCGGCGTGCTTGTCGCCGTCTTGCTTCTTGCCAGTTTGCAAGGCAGCAACTTTCTTCAACGTTTCCTTGGGCTTGTCCTTCGCCGCCTTCGTGCAGCCTGCACAGCAGACGAACACGGTCTGACCTTCGAGCGTCAACCTGAGGGGCGTTCCCATCGAACCGAGACGACTCTGAGGAAGGATCGGGCAGAACTTCTGCCGTTCGGCCACACGCCGATCCGCCGCATCCAATGTGGCCAGCGCGGCTTCGATCTTGGGGTCGGCAACAGATTCAGATGGCTGCGCGGAGGGTGCCGAGGGAATGGGCTTCTTTCCCGAATTGAGCCGTTCCACCTTCTTCAACGTCTCGCTCGGAGCATTCTTGGCCGCCGCCTCACACGATGGGCAACAGACAAAGACCGGCTGGCCGTCGACCATCACCTTGACCGGCACACCCATCGACCCCAACCGACTACCATCGAGAATCGGGCAGAACTTCTGCTGCTCGGCCAGCACGCGGTCGGCGGGAGCGAGCCGTTTCAAGGCCGCGTTGAGTTTGGCGTCCTCGTCGTCCGGCGTGGTCGGACGGATGGTTGTGACCGTACTGCTTTCCGATTTTGATCCGCTGCTACCGCCGAAATAGATCGATCCGGCCGCCGGACTGAGCCGCGTTTCCGCATCGACGAGAAACGATCCCGACGTGACGATCTGATCGCCTCGTTCGAGTCCGGCGAGGACTGGAAAATATGTGATGTTCTCGGGCCCGGTCATTTTCGGCCCGAGGGTGACGAGCACCCCTTCAAATGTTCCCGGCACGGTTTCACGATAGACAATCGTCTCGCGGCCGGTGTCGATGATGGCCGTTTCGGGAACGGCGGGGACGCGACCTTCCGTCAGTGCGGACACAATGGAGGGATCGTGTTCCGCAGCCTGTTGCAGGATGGGAACTCGGCCAGGAGGAATTAGCAGCGTGACATTGACCGCCATCCCCGGCCGCAGTTTGTGGCCCGGATTTGGCAGTTCGTAACGGACCGTGACCGTGCGCGACTGCGGATCGACGTGGGGATAGATGAACGTCAACTTCCCGCGAAACACCTCGCCGGGGAGCGATGCCGACGTGGCCGTCACCGGCAGTGGATCGCGAATTTCGTGCATCAATTCCAACGGCAGGAACGCCATGTCGTCCTCGTAGATCTGCGCTTCGATCCACACGTTGGCGAGATCGGCGATCTCGAAGAGCGGTGATCCCTCCTCGACATACTGTCCCTCGCGAACATACTTCTTGATGACATGTCCGCCGATCGGTGAGCGAATCCGCAAATGGCTGTTTGCCGTGCCCGATTCCAGAATTTCATTGATCTGATCGTCGCCGATTCCTAGCAACTGCAACCGGCTGCGCGAACTCGCCACCAACTGCGGACTGTTGCGACGCTGGGCATCAAGCAAATTCTGAACGGTCACGTTCAGGTCGGGACTGTAGAGCGAGGCGAGCAGATCACCCGCCGCCACCATTTGCCCGGTCACGTTGATATGCAGCTCGTCGAGTCGGCCTTTGACGCGGGCCGACACCGTTTTCACCTCGCGTTCATCGAATTCGACGTACCCGACGGCGTCGATTTCCTTGGTGAGCGGCACATCGCAAACCTCCCACCGCTGTACTCCGGCCAGTACGACCCGGTACGGCGATAACTGCACGCGATTCACGACGCCCGCCGGGAGCGCTTCGACCGACTGCTCGCCCTTCTTTCGTTTGGACAGCGGCATGAAGCAGATCGGACATTTTTCCTTGCCAGTGTCGCGCACCACCGACGGGTGCATCGGGCAGAAAAACTCAATGTTGCTGGCGACGGCCGACGCCGGCGTCGTCGGTCGAGTCCAGCGATCATAGTAGGCCAGCAGCAAGTCCCACTGCGTGATCACGACACCGATGGCGACGAGAATGGCAATGAACCGCAGCCGCGCCAGCTTGACGAGGATCAGAAAATCGAACCACCACCAGACCTTGCCCCAATAGCTGAGCCCCGGTGGCGCGCTCAGTCCCCCTTCATCCGATGTGACGTCGGGCAACTCGGGTGGCGGTGATGTGTTTGATGAAGTCATTTTCAATTCACTCCTGTACGACGCCTTCACGAAAGCCGTCCGGTGAGCAGCCGGAACGCAAACCAGCCCGAAAGGTGCTAACCCCGCCAGCCCGGCCCCGACTGCTCACCCGAAGGCCGTCAACGAACGACGCTCAAGTTCAATTCCTACAGCCTGCGGGCGAGCAGTCGAAACACAAATCGGTCCAAGAGGAGTTAACTCACCGGCCTGGCCCCGACTGCTCGCCCGAAGGCTGTCGCATCCCGTGGCCGGGAGCGACAGTCCTCGCGGGAGTGTTACGGCAACACGCTTGCGTCCAGCCCGGCTACCTTCAGGGCATCCACGAGTTGGACGCTCGTCACGTTTCCCTCTGCGGCAAACGCGACGCCGACCGATTTCTGCGGCACATACACCGCGACGGTTGAAACACCTTTGACTTTGCTCAACACGGCCTTGGCTTTGTCGGCATTCCCTTCACCGCCAACGTCTGGAACCTTCAGCGCCAGCCAGCCTCCGTACCGCATGTTTCCACCCATCATGTGAGCGGTCGATCCAATGCGACTGGCGATCTGCTGAGCGCCAATCTGCCGTTCATCAAACTCAACCTTGGCATTCTTGGTCGCCCAATCCACCTTGGCGCTCTTCACGCCCTTGATGGACTTCAGTGACTGTTCAACCGTTTTGCTACACGGCGGACAATGCAGTCCTGTGATCAGAAACGTGGCCTTTACCGTCTGAGGAACAGGAGCGGCATCTTCCGCAAACGAACTGCTACCCAACGCGAGGGCGGCACCGACGGTCCAGGCGACAACTTTCAATTGCTGCATGACAGATATCCTTGAATTGAGGAAGCGTGGAACCCCTTTCCGGTGCCCATCGCCGGACGGGTCTGCCCGAACTGCCGAGCCCCGCTTTGAAAGCAGGACTCGGCCGATGGCGGAATCGAAGAGGAACATCAGTACTGGCCGCGTGCCTTGCGGTCACCGCGCACCGAATCGTAGAACGACGACGGCCGGCTCGATCGGGACGCGGGGGCCGGCATCAGGCGTGGAGCCGCACCGGGTTCATACGAGAAGCTCTGGTACGTTGAACCGCGATTGCCTTGCGACATCTGCATGCCCGCATGCGGATCGGCAGGTGCTGTGCTGGCCGGTGCGGCGCATGACGGAGCACACCCCGCCCCGGAGGTGCAGCATGCTGCTTGGCCGCACGCGAACGCGCTGCCAGCAGACAAGCAGGAACCGGAAACCGTCAACAACGAGAAGAGAATGGACTTGGACATGGAATTTG
>JAFEAR010000157.1 GCA_018266335.1 Bdellovibrionales bacterium | reverse complement strand
TTTCTTTGGCAGCATTGCCGCTCATAGAAGCCAGGTTACCAACTTCTTCGGCCACCACGGCAAAGCCCTTGCCGTGCTCGCCGGCACGAGCTGCTTCCACGGAAGCGTTGAAAGAAAGCAATTTCGTTTGAAACACGATATCGTTGATGACTTTGGTCTTTGCACCAATTTCGGTGATCACTTTGACGATGTCCGTGATTTGACGATTGCTTTCCTCGGTTTCCGTCATAATGCGGGTGTTATTCTGGTTTATTTCATCGATGGCCCGAATAACTTCATCTAGCGAACTCTTACCTCGATTCACCGAAGCAAGACTCTCGGAGGATACTTGATTCGATTTGGCTGCATTCTCGGTGCTTTTTTTAACCATGGCCGTCATTTCTTCAATGGAGGCGGCCGTCTGTTGCAAAGCGGAGGCGGCCTGCGTAGAGGCCGATGCTAAAGACTGCGAGGAGCTACCAATTTCGTTAGAGGTGCTTAGCACGCTGCTAGCCTCGGCTCCAAGTTCTGACGAGAAGCCGCGCAAGCGCCGAACAACTCCATTAATAACGCGAAAGCCAATAAACGATCCGCAAATCTGCAGAAAGAAAGCGACGCAAACCAAATAGATTGAAGCTGCATGCGACTTATCATTCTTAGGAGCTTCGAATACAAAGTGCCAACCTATGCCCGGGTAGGAACTATAACCACGCGAAAAAGCCGGAGCGGAAATAACCGTACCCTTGAATTCCGACAAACTAATTTGCGATTCAAAAGCACCGCTATTTTTAGCCACTTCCTTAACCGTGTTAAAATCAGGTACTTTTTCTTTCATGACCAATTCGGGGCGAGAGGAATTCAGCAAATAAGTGCCTTGATTATCCACCAATGCATAAAATACATGGTCCAAATTGGGGCTGATTAGTTTTTTTCCTTCTTCGCTGGCAATGGCTTCAACGACGTCGGTCCAACTCATACGGTTGCTCCACACCCCAACAATTTTCCCATTCTTATCCAGGATAGGCGCGGTGAAGTTCATCACTTTGCCATTCGTTTTTGCATATTGGGCAACGTCGTTATCAAGCCGCAGATCCTGAACGAAGGCGGTTCCCGGCTTAACTTCGCCCGACATGGCCTTCTTAAACCAGTCCGCGCTAGAAAAATCTCTGCCAACGAATCCACTGGTATCAATGGCCTTGCCGGTCTTATCGACTTGATTGGCACTGATAACCCTACCTTCAGTATCAACCACGATCATCATATCGTAAATTGGAGTATAGGCCGCCATCATGTCGGTCATGAAGGGCTGAATGTGTTTGGGGTTCATGCTCCGCGCAGGTTCTGACATGGCAAATGCCTGGACATCACCGTAGCGCTCGAAAAGGTTACGATCGATCTTGTCCAGAATCGATGCCGAGGTGACTTCCAGCATCTCCCGCTTAGCTTCGCCGATGTATTTGGCTCCGCTATAGGCTTCCAAGGCTGTCAGACCGAGAGCCAACACACTCAGGCCCGTTATCACACCCATCAACTTAAAACGCAGTGAATACTGTTTTGCCATAACCCCCCCAGGACCTTAAGCAGCCTTGTTTATCTGTCCCATTTTTTCGATCGAGACTAGATCTTCTACATCCAATGCTTTCGCAATGTTTAGAATCAAAATTAATTGGGCGCCGCGCTGAGCAACTCCCGTAATGGCCTCGGCATACCGTGCCCCCTGCACATCAGGCCGCGGACGAATTTCTGATTGTTGAAGCGCCAGAACACAATCCACAGAATTTACGACTACCCCGATAGATAGCGGAGCGAGATCGCAAATAATCACTGAAGTTTCACCCGAGCTATCGGCCTTAATGCCAAACTTTGTGCGCAAATCCATTACTGAAATGACCTGTCCCCGTAGGTTCATGATGCCCAAAAAGTGAGCCGGCGCGTGAGGTATAGGCGTCGTGTCAGGCATAGCTATGACTTCTTTTAAGGAAAGCAAAGGAATAGCGTAAGACTCCTTACCCAAGGAAAAGACTAGAAAACGCAAAATGGCATCTTGACTCATGCTGCACCTCTCAAGCTGGGCGCGGACTTGCGATTCGCGCGCGAAACTAAGTCAACCAAATCTACAATCAGAGCGGCTCGGCCATCGCCCAAAATGGTGCCACCACTCACTCCTGCCAATCGGCCAACTTCCTCGCCCAATTGTTTCACCACGGTTTGTTGTTGGCCGAGAATGTCGTCCACGAGCACCGCAAAGGGCGCATCGCCCATCCGAACAATGATAGCAATAATTGGAGCGTTTTTTTTCTGGGTAGCCGCCCGACGTCCCATGAGAGTGGTTAGGCGATGCACTGGCAACGTTTCCCCTCTCAAATTGAGCAACTCGCCCATACCAGTTGCAAAGTGTAAATCTTCGGCTTTCGGATGAACCGTCTCATGGACTTGGGCCAGCGGAACCATGTAGCGTTCGGTATCCGCCTGCAACAGCATGCCGTCGATGATCGCAAGAGTGAGCGGCAACAAAATGCGCACGCAAGTTCCCTTGCCTACTTCGCTTTCGAGTTGCACCTCGCCTTGCAACATTTTTTCAATGTTCGTTTTGACAACGTCCATTCCAACGCCTCGACCAGAGATCTCAGTGACTTCAGCCTTGGTCGAAAAGCCAGGATGAAAAATAAGCCGAATGGCTTCTTCGCGGGGGAGTACCTGATCCTGGCGAAGTATTCCCTTTTCGCGTGCCTTCTGCATGAGTTTTTCGGGATCCAACCCCCGTCCATCGTCGCTCACTTCAATCACAATCTGATTGCCACGATGATAGGCCGCTAACTTGACGACCCCCTCAGCTGGTTTGCCCTTGGCCAGACGCTCCTCAGTTCCTTCGACTCCGTGGTCTACCGAGTTTCGCACCATGTGCACCAGCGGGTCGCCCAGTAATTCCGCCATGGATTTATCAAGCTCGGACTCTTCACCGCTCAAATCAAGACGCACGGTTTTGCCAAGTGCCGCTGACGTGTCTCGCACAATGCGCTGCATTTTTTGAAAAGTGCTCTTAAGGGGCACCATGCGCAAGCTCATGGAAATTTCTTGAATATCTTTAGTAATCTTTGCGAGCTGCCCCACCGTTTTTTGCAAGAGTGGGTTCATGAATTGATGACGATTTTGGTTCAACACCGTCTGCAAAATGACCAATTCCCCCACGTTGTTAATCAATTTTTCCAAACGTGCCACACTGACGCGAACGCTATCGTCGGCTCCCGCTGCGGGTGCGGCCTTACGAGCAGGGGCCCGTGGTGGGGGAGCAGCAGGCGGTGGAGCATCGTGCGAAACCGGACCTGCAAAAGTATTGTTGGGTGCTGCACCCTCTGCAGGCATTGGAACCGCCAGAGCCGCCTCGATATCAGCCGCCGAGGGGACATCTGACAACTTCGGTTCAGCCTCGGCAACAGGTTGTGCCTCTGTAGCCGCAGCCGCAGGAGTCACCGAGACCGGCGAATTTCCAGACGTCACCGCGACTAATTCATCGCCATTCGCTTTCCAATCAACCTTGGCGGTCATATCCATGCGCAAAAGCTCAATCCAGTCGCGCAAGAAATCGTTAGCTCGCAGCAGGACATCAATAATGCCCTTGTTCAACTCAAGCTTCTTGTTCTTAATTTGTAGCAGGAGGCTTTCCAATTGGTGAGTAAACTCGCCCAGGTCCGTAAAGCCCACGGCCCGCGCACTTCCCTTGAGGTTATGCGCGAGTCGGAAGATTTCTTCAATTAAGGCCGGATCATCCTTGGCCGATTCAAGATTCAAAAAGCAGCGCTCTACGTTAGCCAGCGATTCCGCCGCCTCTTCCAGAAAACCCTGCTTTAACTCTTTTTCAAAATCATCCATTGAATAGCATCTCCAACGCGTTCTCATCGGCTGGAAGTGCCAAAAACTTGAATGCTTCTTTTTTTACATTGCTTTCACAAAAGACGTTAGAATTAGGGTCATAACCCATGACTCAATCTGCCAAAAACACACCTATCCCTGGCAAAATCCTAGTGGTGGAAGACGAACCCGAACTTTTAGAGATTGTTGTCGACACCCTGCGCTTCGAGGGACTGGACGTCCTAGGCGCAAGCAACGGAGCCGAAGCGTTAGAGATCATGCGAACCCAAGTGATTACTTTAGTTGTCACCGATCTCAACATGCCAATTGTTTCTGGAATCAAGCTCCGGCAGAATTCCAATGAGCTTTCCGCCGATCATCGCCCCCAACACTGGATGGCACTCACGGGACAAGTTCCCGACACCCAACCCAGGGATGGCCTGCAGCTATTCGACCAGTCTTTTTATAAGCCGTACAATCCAACGATGCTGGCTATATACTGCAAGAAAAAACTGCTCGAACTTAGTGGGTCAGGCACGTAGCCAGCTTACAATTAGCGCCGCGTTCAACACGATGATAAAGAATGCCGAGCACCAAGCAGCCCATTTCAGCCATGCAGCATTTCTAAAGGTGCCCATAATCTTATCGCTTGAGGTAAAAATCACTAATGGAACCACGGCAAAGCTCAACTGAATCGACAACACAACCTGACTCCAAAGCAACAGGTCTCCAACTCGTCCCTCCCCCCAATAAGCTGCCACGATTGCAGCTGGAATGAGTGCCAACGATCGCGTGATCAATCGTCGCAACCAGGGACGAATTCGTAGATTCAAAAAGCCTTCCATTACAATCTGCCCGGCCAAAGTGCCCGTAAGGGTAGAATTTTGTCCCGAAGCTAGCAGTGCAATGGCGAAGAGCAAACTAGCCAACGGAGCCCCCAATACCGGACTCAATAATCGATGAGCATCGGATAAATCTGCCACCGATTCATGGGGAGTTCCATGAAAGGCAGCTGCACTCAAAATCAAAATTGCTGCATTCACAAAGAACGCTGCCCCCAACGAGAAAGTAGAATCGAGCGTACCGAAACGAATCGCCATGGAGCGTCCCTCGCGGGTGCGAGGGAAATCTCGAGTTTGAACAATGCTAGAGTGCAGATACAGATTATGGGGCATCACCGTGGCCCCCAAAATACCGGCTGCAATGTAAAGCATTTCTGGATTTCGAATAATTTCCATACTCGGAAACAATCCTCGTAAAACATCGTTCCACTGCGGCGAAGCTACAAATAGCTCATAACCAAAACATAGTCCGATCACGAGAATTAGAATTGCAACGAACAACTCCACGATGCGAAAATTTCTTTGCGGAAGGAGCAAAAGAATAAATACATCAAGCGCAGTGACCAACACCCCCGCCAGCAACGGCCACCCAAAGAGTAACTTAAGCGCTATCGCCGAACCAATTACTTCGGCCATATCGCAAGCTACAATAGCCAATTCACATAGCAACCAGAGGGCAATCGTGGCGCGGCGCGAATAGTACTCACGACAGGCCTGCGCTAAGTCTAGCCCCGTAGCCACTCCAAGCTTAAGGGCCAAATGCTGCAAAAGAATAGCGAGCAAATTGGAAATAAAAATTACGGATAGCAGTAGGTACCCAAACCGCGCTCCTCCAGCGAGGTCAGTAGCCCAGTTGCCAGGATCCATGTACCCAACGGCTACCAGCAAACCCGGTCCCGAAAAAGCAAGCCATTTGCGCCAAAACGATCCCTGCATGGGCACTTTTACCGAGGCATGAGCCTCCGCCAGAGAGGGTAATCGCGGGTCAGTCATTCCGCTCTAGAATACCCCACCAAAAGCGAAAAGCCAGGCACCCATGGCTGGGCACCTGGCTCGATGAGATTTGGCAACTTGTATCCGCAACCTACGGCTGCGACAGCATCGAGTTCACGGCATCGCGAATCGCAGCCGTGTACAAACCAAAGGACGACTGAAGGTCCTCGACCTTGAGTGAATAACCGATGTCGGGAGTTACGCCCAGGTTTTCAATCGGATTGCCCGTCACGCGTTTCGCAAGCGACTGCGTTACGCGGAAAGAATTCACGCCCGCCAAAGTCGGCAGCGTCACGTCGTTTACGTATCCACCAGCACCGGAAGTACGCACGCCAAAAATTGTGGCCCGCGCATTATCTTGCAAAATGGTCGGGAAAAAATCGCCCCCCGAAAAATCGAGTTCGTTCACCACCATAAGAATAGGCTTAGTGTACGTCACATCGGAGGGGTTAATGGCATCTACACCACCAATCCAGAAAGGATCCGTAAAAATGTGTCCCTTGTTCCACTCGTCCACAAGGAACTGCGAGTAGTTCTTGATGAATTGAGCCACTTGGTAGCTCATGGGATAACCACCAAAGGTGTCGCCCAGCACGGACTTCGCTGTTGCATCGTCGGTCACTCCGCGCATCTGCTCCAGCGTAGCGAGGGCATCTTCAACATCGGCTTGAGTAACCGACATGCGATGCAGGGGCGTTTTAAGCGGCTGATCGGAAAGCATCGAAAGTAAGGTGTACATGTAGAACACCGAACCGCCGGGATTATTGATTTGGTCAATCACGAGGGCGTCGGTAGAACCTTGCATGCGCACGATGAGATTGCGAAAGGCCAAAAGTGCGCCTTCCACATCATCATTGGCCGGCTCGTAACTTGGAATACGAATGACGCCAATGGATTTGCCGGTCGCAGCGTCCGTGTAAGTATAGGCATCGAACACATCGGTGTCGGCCGACTGCCAAGTCTTCGTGCCCAACGCCGGCAAATAAGATTTGCGTGTGCCCAGACCGAAGGGGTTCTCCGCCACCGGAATCGCACTATCCATTTGCGCCGTCATCTTACGGTTCAACAAGCGCAACGCCGGCGAGGAATGAGACACAAAGTTTAGATTAGGCAGCGAAGGCGCAGACATCGGCGAAATCATTTCGGGAGTGTACTCCCAAACGAGCTGCCGATTCTGCACGATGCTTTCGCCTTTACGACGAATGCCAACCATCACGGCACCCTTGGGCACCAGGATACCGCGCGCAGCCCGCCGCAAAGTCAGGCGCTGTTCCGCCATGGCCGCATCGGTCGTGGGCACCGTAGCGGTGAATTGCTTTTGCACCACCATGACAGCGTCTGCGGTAGGCAAACCATCAAAGGTAACAACTTCGTCGCCCTCATGGAAGGGGAACGAAGCTTCGCTCAAGCGTTTGCGATCAATGTAAACGATGAAGTAGCGACCTTCGGCACTCTTCACCATAAAGGGAAGTTCAGCTTTTTCCGTCGCGCGGTAAGAGATGCTCACGTGGTAGTCACGCATCGAATAAATGAAGTCGTTCATGATTTGGCGCGAAGCCACGGGAGTCAGAGCCGCCCCCTGAGCCTGCACCGCCGACACGGCCTTGGCGTATTCGGCGTCTAGGTTCCAACCGAAGGTTTGCGCCTTCAGCAGACCGGGGGCGTAGCTCGCCTCGTATACGGCCTTCATGGTTCCTAGAGTCTGGGTAACGGCATCGGCGAAGGTGGGAGTAGCCGCTTGAGCAACGCCTCCCGCTACCGCGAGGACCGCACCCGAGAGCATCCACTTAGATTTCAACAACATAGATATCCTCCGCTTCAAATATGAGCTGCCTAGATATATCGATTCGCTGACGGTGGGTAAACCGAAATAGAAACTTTAGTTGCCTAAATGGCGATATTTTGCAGAATACGCATACATATGCACCAAAATTCAGCGCATTAGAGGAAGCCCAAAATCAAATATTGAGACGACGTCCTGCCACGCCCAAGGCCGCTTCCTTAACGGCTTCGGCCAGGGTCGGATGCGCATGGCAAGTGCGAGCGATGTCCTCGGCGCTGCCACCGTACTCCATGGTCGTAACGGCTTCGGCAATCAGAATGCCCGCCTGCGGACCAATAATATGGACGCCCAGCACCCGGTCTGTCTTGGCATCGGCCAGAACCTTCACAAAACCTTCGGACATGTCCATGGCCTTGGCCCGTGCGTTTGCCAAGAAGGGAAAACTGCCGGCCTTGTATTCGACGCCGCGTTTTTTGAGTTCTTCTTCGGTCTCGCCCACAGAGGCCACCTCGGGCCAGGTGTAAACGACGCTCGGAACTAAGTTGTAATTCACGTGAGCCTTCTGGCCGGCCATGCCTTCCACAGCAGCCACGGCATCTTCCTCGGCTTTGTGCGCCAGCATGGGACCACGCACGGTATCGCCCACGGCAAAAATTCCCGCAACGTTGGTTGCGAAGTGATCATCGATCTTAATAAAGCCGCGTTCGTCCTTAGCGACATTCACTTTTTCGAGCCCTAGCCCCTCAGTGAAGGGCCGGCGTCCGGTGGACACGAGCACGTAATCGCACGCAATATTCTCGCGTTTTTTGGTGGCGCGATCTTCCACTTCAATACTGACTTCGCTACCACTCACCTTGGCGCTCACGCACTGGGTGTTGAGTTTAAAGCTGAGCCCTTGTTTCTCAAGGGTCTTCTGCAATTCTTTGCCGACTTGCGCATCGATGGTGGGCGTGATGCGATCTTGAAACTCCACCACGGTCACTTTAGCGCCGAGACGCTTCCACACTGACCCGAGTTCCAAACCAATCACGCCACCACCAATGACCACGAGGTGTTTGGGCACTTCGGGAATCGCTAGGGCCTCGGTAGAACTCAAGATGCGTTTGCCGTCGAATTTCATGAACGGCAATTCCACCGGCACACTGCCCGTGCAAATGAGCACGCGCTTAGCGGTGATGGTTTCCGTAGCTCCACTGTCGAGCGCCACACTCACCGCGTTCATCTCGCCCTTGGCTCCGGTGATTGTTCCCAAACCAAAGAGGCGTTCAATCTTGTGTTTCTTAAAGAGGCCCGCAATGCCTTGGGTAAAACCCTGCACAATTCCGTCCTTGCGCTTCATCATCGTGCCCAGATCCATACGCACTTCGGGAACGATGATGCCGTGCTTTTCAAATCCATGCTTGGCGTAAGCGAAGTGCTCGGTGGAATCGAGGAGCGCCTTGGAGGGAATACACCCTACATTGAGGCAGGTGCCACCCAGCTCCTTGCGCTTTTCTATCACCACAACCTTAAAACCAAGTTGCGCCGCACGAATTGCGCCCGTGTAACCCGCCGGGCCACCGCCGATAACGATAAGGTCAAAAGACTTTGCTGAATCAGCCACCGATGAATTCCATTCCTAGTTTTTCCGGATTCTCAAGCGCATCGCGCACAGCGATCAGGAAGGTTACAGCCTCTTTGCCGTCGATAATGCGATGATCGTAAGAAAGCGCCAAGTACATCATGGGCCGTACTTCGATTTTGCCCTCGACGACGATGGGACGCTCCTGAATTTTATGCATACCCAGAATTGCACTCTGCGGGAGGTTCAAAATCGGAGTCGAAAGGAGCGAGCCGTAAACTCCCCCGTTCGAGATCGTAAAGGTGCCACCGGACATCTCTGCAATAGACAACTTACCGGAGCGCGCCTTGGTGGCAACATCGGCGAGATCACGTTCGATCTCAACGAAAGTTTTTTGTTGAGCGTTGCGGAGCACCGGAACAACCAATCCACGCTCCGTGCCCACCGCAATGCCAACATCACAGTAGTCATGGAAAACCGTATCGGTGCCGTCAATGGAAGCATTCACGGCCGGCTGAGCTTGCAGAGCCAAAACGCACGCCCGAGTAAAAAACGACATAAAACTGAGCGGCACGCCGTGCTTGGCTTTGAATGAATCTTTATGGGCGTTACGCACCTTCATCACGGCCGTCATGTCGACTTCGTTGAAAGTCGTAAGAATCGCAGCGGTATGCTGGGCTTCAACGAGTCGCTCTGCGATCCGTTGGCGAATTCGCGTCATGGGAACTCGACGATCTCCCGGACGATCGGCCGCTTTGGGTTGCGCCGGCTTCGGCGCCGCGGCCAAGGGAGCCGCACCCGCACCTCCGGCAGCAGCCATGAGATCACCCTTTGTTACACGACCATCTTTACCGGTGCCCGCCACGCGGTTGGCGTCGATGCCCGTTTCGGCCGCCATCTTGCGGGCCGCGGGCCCCATGCTGTCGTAGGCTCCACCACTCGCCGCCGAAGCAGGTGAAGAAGCCTTTGCCGCCGCCGCGGGAGCAGTAGCTTTAGGAGTTTCAGCGCTCGCCGTACCTGCAGCGGCATCGTCGACGTAACCCAGAATTTCTCCTACGGGCACGGTTTCGCCTTCCTGTTTAACGATCAACAGCGCTCCCGAATTTTCGGCAGCAACTTCGACTGTGGCCTTATCGGTTTCGATCTCGAGCAAAATATCGCCCGCCTTAACAGCGGATCCGTTCGGCTTCGTCCACTTCAGAATACGAACTTCCGTGATCGATTCACCCACACTCGGCGCGACAACTTTTTGCTTCATAGTCTTGTATCTTCGTCGATTTTCCGGCCAGTCTCAACCGGCCCGCGGAGGAAAACCAAGGAATTACAACGGAGCGCTACTCGCCCAATGCAGATTGAATGATTTTCTTCTGCTTGGAGGAATGCAGCTTGTGCGCCCCGTTGGCTGGTGCCGCCGCAACCTCGCGACCACAGTACAGGAGGGATCGGCCACCGGCCTTCTCTTGGAAGTAGTCTAAGCCCCCCGCCCACTGGCCAAAAACGTAGGACCAGGCGCCCATGTTGCGCGGTTCTTCCTGCACCCACACCAATTTTTTGGCTTTGGAATAGCGCGCCAAAGCTTGGGCCAGCATTTCCTCGGGCCACGGATACAGTTGCTCGAGACGCAGAATAGCTACGTTCTCGAGTTTGAGTTTTTGGCGTTCTTCTTCGAGTTCGTAATAGATCTTGCCGGAGCAGAGGAGAACCTTATCGATTTTTTCGGGCTGCGTCTGGGCTGCTACCGAAGGATCGTCCAACACGGGCAAGAAACTACCTTTGCTCAGATCGACCAAATCCGAAACCGCTGCCGGATGCCGCAACAGACTCTTCGGCGTCATGACAACCATGGGTTTACGGAACGCGCGCTTCACTTGCCGGCGCAACGCATGGAAAAGCTGCGCGGGGGTGGTGAAGTTACAAACTGCCATGTTGTTCTCCCCACACAGCTGCAAGAAGCGCTCTAAACGAGCGCTCGAGTGCTCAGGGCCCTGCCCCTCGTAACCGTGGGGCAAGTAAAGTACGAGACCACTGGAACGCTGCCACTTCGTCTCCGAAGAGGAAATGAATTGATCGATAATCACCTGGGCGCCGTTTACGAAATCACCAAACTGCGCTTCCCAAATAACGAGGGCTTCAGGATCAGCGAGCGACCAGCCGTATTCAAACCCCAACACTGCGGTTTCTGACAGGCAGCTGTTACGCACAACGAAGTTGACCTGGTCGCCACCAATGTTCATGAGCGGCGTGTACTTAGTCCCCGTCTGGTAATCATTCAGCACACAATGACGATGACTAAAAGTGCCGCGCTCAGCATCCTGGCCCGACAGGCGAACCACATGGCCTTCGCTGACAAGCGAAGCGTATGCGAGAGTTTCCACATTACCCCAGTCCAGCCCCTTCCCCTGTCGAGCCGCTTGCAAACGAGTCTCCAGGAAACGAGCAATTTTGGGGTGCACATTGAAGCCCGCAGGAACCACGTTTAACTTTTCCGACATCGACTGCAAAGCCACCAGGGGCACACCGGTCTCGACCGTCTGGTGAATTTCCGCGCTCGAGGCCGCGTGATACTTCTGCCATTTGCTAGTGAAGGACGAAACAAAGGGACGCGGTTTTTCGGAACGAGTAATTTTTTGCTCTTCGGTCAGCACCGCGTTTACTTGATCCACCATCGCCTGCGCATCGGTCTCGGACAACACGGAGGTCTGCGCAAGTTTTTTCACGTAGAGCTCACGCGGCGAAGCGTGATCTTTAATGGTACGGTACATGACCGGCTGAGTGAACGAAGGATCATCGCCTTCGTTGTGTCCGTACTTACGGTAGCAAATAAGGTCGATGAACACGTCCTTGCGGAACTTTTGGCGGTACTCAGTGCACATGCGCGCCACGAAGTACACGGCTTCTGGATCGTCGCCGTTGACGTGGAAGATGGGCACTTCCAGCATTTTGGCCAAATCCGTAGCGTAGGTGGTGGAGCGACTGCTTACAGGATCGGTTGTAAATCCGACTTGGTTGTTCAAAATAATATGCACCGTACCGCCCGTGCGGTAACCGGAAAGCTGCGAAAGGTTGAGCGTCTCGTACACCACGCCCTGACCAGCAAAAGCCGCATCGCCATGAATGAGCAGCGGAATAACCTTCACGCGCTCTTTGTCGCCCAGCTCCCGCTGTTTAGAGCGTGCAATGCCCTCGACCACGGGGTTCACAAACTCCAAGTGGCTCGGGTTATTCGCCAGCGAAAGATGCACGGCCTTGCCGTGGCGCGTAGTGATGTCGGCGGAATACCCCATGTGGTACTTCACGTCGCCAATCCCCACAGTATCTAGACCTTCGAAGTTTTCTTCGAACTCCGTAAAAATGTACTGCGCCTTTTTACCGAAGATGTTCAACAACACGTTGAGACGTCCACGATGGGCCATACCCATAACTACTGTTTGCGCACCCAAATCGGAAGCAACCTCGATGATACGATCGAGCGCGGGAATCATGGACTCGCCACCCTCGATAGAAAAACGCTTTTGCGCCACGTAACGGGTGTGCACGAAGCGCTCGAAAGTTTCGCTCTCCGTCAAACGACGCAGAATGAATTTGCGATCCTCAACTGACAGGTCCTCCGTATTGCGCGAGCTTTCCATGCGCTCCTGCAACCAGCGACGCGACTCGGGATCTTGAATGTGCGTAAACTCCACACCAATAGAAGAGCAGTAGGTCGATTTCAGTCGCGCAAGAATGTCGCCGAGCTTGGCGTTTTCCATGCCCAACACGCGACCGGCCGTGAAGGTACGCTCCAAATCGGTTTCAGTGAGCCCGAAGTTAGTAAGGTCAAGCAGTGGGTGACTCCGATGCGAGGTGCCGAGGGGATCGAGATTCGCCATGGCGTGTCCCATTTCGCGATAGGCATGAATCAACAGACCAACTTTAGCTTCGGCGCTGAAGTCCACTCCCGAAGTGGGGCCCTGAGTGATTGCTTTGCCATTGGCAGGTGCAAACTGCGAAGATCCGTTCACGTATGGGATGGCGTCACCGCCGAGTTCCAAGCCTTCAAAAAAGTAGCGCCACGAGTCGTCGATGGACGCAGGATCTTGCTGATAGCGATCCATGAGTTCATCGATGTACTCGGCGTTGATACTTTTTAAATAATCAAATTTAGCCAAAGGAACCTCTCACACGTCTTCAGAATTCATCGGCTTTTTTTACTTTTAGATCGAGGGCCGCAGTAGGAGAAAATATTCTATTAGCCGCGAAGCAGCAATTCGCTCTCATGAAAACGTTGACGCAGGCTTGAGCGAGCCTGCTTCCAGGGCAAAGACCAATCTAAGCCGCCCCGCATCAAAGCCCGACAAAGTCGAACCTGGCCTTCGATATCCTTTAAATGGACGAATTCGGGTGCCGCCCCCACCTTGCCCCGAGAGTCAGGACCACCTTCCAAATTTTGATTATGGTAATTGCCTAGAGGCACCGAAATGCCAATGGCCGGAAAACCGTAGGTGACAGCTACAGTTGCCTCACAGCTGCCGCCATCCATGATTCGGCGCTGATGACGCCCCGGAAGCACTTGCTCGGCGAGTTCCGAAAAAACACGCAGAGCCCCGGCATCAAACACTGTCATCCGATCACCCAGACGAACAATCGGCCCCCGTCCTACGATGGCTCCCGGCAAAGTCCGAGAAGCTTCGAGACTGACCACAAGGGCCTTGGGCTTGCCCTTAGTCAGGTAACGATCGAAATGACCAATAGCTCCAATGAACCCTACTTCCTCGGCGCGCGTAAGCACGCCTACAAAATTTTTCGCGCGCTTTTTAAGTCCCTTGCGAGTGGAGAGCGCCAACGAAAGAATTGAGAACACTCCAATCAGGTCGTCGGCGGCCTTGGTGTAGAGCATGGATCCGTCTTGCCAAACGGGCGCGCGAAAACCAAATCCTCCAAAAAGTCGTGGAGCCTTGCGATGCGCAAAATCCGCGTCCTCAAGCAAGACCTCCAGCGAAGCAATGCTTCGCTTGGTTTTCGTCAGCTGAACGCGCTGAATTTTTCCGGAACGCTGCTCACCCACCGCATCCGATATCCAAACCTTCGTGCCGACCAAGCCCTGAGTTGGGGCACCGCCGTACCACTTAGCGCGTAGACGCCGTGGGGAAAGCCATTTTTCGCCGTGGAATCCGGGGTGATCCATGTGGGCTACAAAAATACGCAGCGGATCGCGACTCTTCGCCGCACGTAGACGCTTTGCATATTCGCGAGCGTTGGCCACTCCCACCACGATGTTGCCCATACTGTCTTCGAAGTACGGCACATCTGCCGCTTCGAAAATTTCCGTTACGTATTCGACAACGAGATGCTCGCGGTACGGCGATGTAGGAATCGAAAGCAAGCGTTTGAGAATCGTGGGATTTATTACTTCTCCAGAACTGCCCACGCCGCGCTTTTGATTCATGCCAAAATTAAAGACCTACAGGCCTGGATTAGCCAGCCAAAGCGAGGCTTTTTTTTGGCTCCACAGCCAACCAGTTTTTGACAACCCCAGTTTACGCTAACTATTTGACTTAAAAAGAATTATTAAGACTTGCGACAGATTATTTCCACGCTCCGCTCACACTTCCCCTCTACAATTAGAAGTATGAGTAAAGTGCGACTCGCGGGGGCGAGGAGTTGCCTTTTTTACCTGGGGGTCTTGTTGGCATTTGGCGCCTGCAACAGCGCCTCCAAAACAAGCTCATCTGGATCAAGTGCCGAAAGCACTCTGCCCATTTCGGGAACGCCGCCAACCGAGGCCCACCAAGACCTGCCGTATTCGTTCACTCCTCAGGTGACAAAGGCAAATCTAACTTTTTCCATTCAGAACAAGCCCAGTTGGGCGAGTTTTTCTTCCACCACGGGCGCACTCAGCGGTACACCCAATGTAGGCGCCGTCACGCACTCGAATATCATTATTAGCGTTACGGACGGCACCAACACAGGCGCGCTACCGGCCTTCTCGATTCTTGTTCATGGCGACCCGCTCAAATCGGAACAATGGTTTTTGCGGAATACCACACAAAAGGCGTTCTCCTCGGGCACCGGCGTGAGCGGCATTGACCTCAACCTCATGACCTCACTAGTGCAGGGAATTGGTGGCACGGGAGTGCGCGTTGCGATATCCGACACGGGCGCCGAAATCGCCCACGCCGACCTACGCGCCAACGTGCTGAACGGAGAATCGCGGGACTACCGCAATGGCGCGGTCTCGCCCTACCTGGGCGACCCCTCTCCATCCTCTAGCTCCACGGATGGTGACCACGGCACCAGCGTTGCTGGAATCTTGGCCGCCGAAGGCTGGAACGGGATCGGCATTCGAGGCGTAGCGCCTTTCGCTCACTTTGCCGTGTTCAATTACCTTTCCCCCGACGTCACCCAAAACTCCGCGCTGCGCGTGAACCAAGCCGACGGAAATTTTGATATTTTTAGTGAGAGCTACGGCATCGACGCCACAAGTGACGGCACAATTCCCAGCTCCTACTTAGCGCAGCTCATCTACGGCACCAGCTCTCTCCGCAGCGGCAAGGGCGCGCTCTACGTGAAAGCAGCCGGCAACTCATTCACTCCCGACCCCACTGCCACCTGGATGACCATGGATGCAAACGAGGACTATTACAATTCCAATCCCTACACGATCGTCGTGGGCGCGCTCAATGCGAGCGGTCTCAAGGCCAGTTATGCTTCGGCAGGGGCATGCTTATGGATCAGCGGTTTTGGCGGCGAGTTTGGGACCACGAGCCCTGCACTCATCACGACCGATCGTTCGGGTTGCGCCAAAGGTTATGCCAAGTCGGGCGCCACGCAGAACAGTTTCGAAGGCGGTGGCAACAGTGCCAATAGTTCGTGCGATTACACTTCTATCTTTAACGGCACCTCCGGTGCAACGCCCACCGTTAGCGGAGCCATTGCTCTTATCTTGCAAGCCAATTCGAATCTTACGTGGCGCGACGTCAAACACGTGCTGGCCTCCACCGCGACAAAAGTGGACGGGGCCTTCGTTCCCATCGCCAATCGCGCCGCCGATTCCTCGGGCCTCGTATGGGAGCCGGGATGGATACACAACGCCGCTGGCTATAATTTTCACAACTATTACGGTTTCGGCAAAGTGAACGTCGACGCCGCCGTTGCCATGGCTCGCAGTTACTCCAGCGGTTGGAGTGCGCTCCAGACTCAAACGGCCGACAGCGGTACCATTGCCGCTACCATTCCTGACGACTCCGCCGCGGGCGTCACGCAAACTTTGAGTCTCAGCAGCAACCTCACCATCGAAGCCGTGCAAGTGGAAGTCACCGCCACGCACCCTTACACGGGCGACCTAGGATTTGAGCTCGTATCGCCGAGCGGAACCAAGAGCGTCATCTTGCACGCCAACAATAACTTTGAGAACGACGCGAACTTGGCAGGCTTCGTGATGCTGAGCAATGCTTTCTACGGCGAAGGATCGCAGGGCACTTGGATGCTCCGCGCTCTGGACGCCGCTCCGGGGGAAACCGGCACGCGCACGCTCACCAATTGGAAACTTAAGGTCTACGGGCACTGACATGAACAAACACAAGCAACGCCACGTAACTCTTGCCATCGGCCTCGTGGCCCTTCTTGGCTCACTCACGCTTCGTCATCTGCATTCACTTCCGCCGTTACAAGAGCAATTCCTTCTGCGAAATTCCACAACCTCACCGACGGACGCGAAGGCCCCTCCACCAAACGCAACTCTCACCACGACTACGAACTCCGAAGCTTCTTCCTCGCCCTCCGAGGACTTTTCGGCACGGAGCGAAGCCTTAGCGCACAAACAAGCTAAGATATCAGCGCGACAACTAGCGCATTCTAATCTGCGCCAACAACCCTCGGGGCCGAGCATTGTCTCGGGCACCGAAAACTACCAAGCTATTCCCGGCCTCATCGCCACGCAAAATCCCGAGCCGAGCACTCCCGTCCTTGCTCACATCGGAAACTATCGGATCGTCGAGAGCAACGAGAACGGTTCTGATCTGCGCAGATTCACTCCTTCCGCTCCGCCCGTCGTGGCCCGAAGTTCGGATGGCCAGAAAGGAATCGTGACGGGCATTATCAACGTAGAACTCCGGGCAATGGCTGATGCAAGCGATGTCGCCCGCATTGCGGGCCTCGACATTGCCCAAGAATCACCGAACCTAGGGCGGGTGTTCCTGCAAATTCGCACAGACGGTAATATCCCGGAGCTGCTTACCAAGCTGCGCGGTGACGTGCGCGTCAAAAGCGTGGAGCTCGACATTCTCGACTCGGCTGCTGTCGCACGTTAACTTCCACGAATGAGTTTGAGTTCTTGCGCATCCACTATACTTTTTTTTCTTCTGCTCATCACTAGAGGAGCCAGAGCCACCACTCCCCAGCAACTCGAAACAAAAATTTCAGCACAAATAGCTCGTAACTCCACCGCCCAAAGAATTTATCAACGCCGGATAGTTGAGAGGGGCGGGAGCATCGCTCGCGAAGAGTGGGAAAAAATTCTTGCCGTGCCCGCCCCACTCACGCTCACCCCCTCGGACCTTACGGCCCTCCGCCAGAGCCAAAGCCGACGCATTCTCCTGGCCAAACAACGCGCCGAGGCCGAATCTGCGCTGAGCCTGGATAAGGTTCGCGCACAGAACAGCGTTGCCTCGTTCTGTGCCGATCTCCCCAAAGGAGGAATGCTGCACATCCATCCGTGGGGTACGCTGGACCGCCCTACGGTGAGAAAAGTTCTCGAAGCGGTCAATCCTCCTCTGTCCTACCAAAAACTTTCAGCCACCCTGTACCCCTCCGATAAGTCGCCCCTCATGTACCCGGGAGAAATCGACTTTCTTAAGGATGTTCCCGAGGGGCGGCATTATGCCGACCTCACCGCCGACCAAAAAAGCTCCGTGCAGAATTTATTCTTTCTACCCTCCGGCGCGCATAGTTTCGATCGCTTTGAAGGCACCTTTAGTTTCATGGTGAGCCTTGTTTTTACAAACGAAGCTGTAAATCCCGAAGCCATCATGATGAATGCTTTCGTCGAAAGGGCGGCTCGGCACCATGTGCGCTACGTAGAAGTTTCCGAAAGCATCAACCCAAGCGACCCCGAGGAATTGCCCAACTGGACCCAATACATCCAAGAAGCCCAGCACCGTGGCGTCACCGTGCGCTTGCTCGCCGCATTCAATCGTAGCCAGAGCCCCGCGCGCATAAAACAGCAAACCCAAGATTTTTTGGCCCTTCCTCCTACCGATTTTTTGCTCGGTATTAATTTTTTGGCCGACGAAACGGATGCTCCGGCCTTTGAACGCGGCCAATACTTGTATGGCGCCGCTATGAAAGCAAATCGTTTGCACCGTAGCATGCATGCCGGAGAATTAGGCGACATCCGCAACGTACGCGACGCACTCCTAATGGGAGTCGAGCGTATTGGCCATGGAGTAAAGTTACACGATGATCCCCTCACCCTTGAATGGGCGGCTCGAAATCGAGTTCCCATCGAAGTGAACCTCACTAGTAACGAGCGTCTGCGCGCCATTGACCATATCGAGCATCATCCGTACTTGGATTATTTGCGACTCGGGCTCCAGGTAAGCATGGCCACGGACGATGAAGGCATTTTTGAAACTGATATTTCTCGCGAATGCGAGCAGGCTTTAAATCGCACGGATGTAACTTACGCCGAATTGCGCCACATGATCGAAAACTCCGTCGCCACATCTTTCGCGCCCGCGACAGTTAAAGCCGGACTTCAAACCGCCGTCGCCGACGATCTGAAGTCCTTTGAGTCACGCTGGAAGAATCGTGTTGGCGTTGGCGCCCATCAGTAGCCAGCGCCCCGCAGCGTTTCGCCCATGAATCGTAGCCAGGGGGTGGTCGTTGCACCGTGAGAAAAATGATTTCCATTCGGATCAAAAGTCGTCGAGTACGGAAAGCCTCTTCGCTGGAGAGCTGCTTCGAACCGATGAAATCCATCGTAGAAACCAAACTGATCTCCACCCGTAACGTCGAAGTAGATGGCCGGCAGCGGACGTAGCGCATCGAACCGGTCAATCAATACCACCGGGTCGTTCTCGTCATAATTCGCCGCCGTCGGGAAAATGTCTTGCAGTGTCTTTATGAATTCAATGCCGATCGTTTTTCCAATCGGTTTCTCCTTAAAATAAGCTCCCCATTCATCTAGGCTGCGATTGTAAATGTTGTCCGGCAAAATCGCCGGCTCACTCGCCGCACTCAGCATGAACAGGTCCGGATGCCGCAACGCCGTTTTTAAACTCCCAAAGCCACCCATGGAACTGCCCGCGATCCCCCGACATCCGCGCTGAGAACAAAGCTTGGGAAACTTCTTCTGAATGGTAGGAATAAATTCTTGTACGAACCAAGTCTCGTAGGCCTTTTTGCCCGTAGGCACGTCGCCTTCGTCGCTGTAGAAACTCATGGCTGCCGTGTTAAAAGACACAACCGTAAAGGCAGGCCACGACTCCGCCTTTGCGAGATCGCGCATTTCGCTGGAAAATCCGCTTTCAAACCACTGCCGCGAATTAAAAAACACGCCGTTCATGAAGTACACCACAGGTTCACCTGCCTGCTGCGGCAAATCGGGCCGACTGCGATCCAAACAATACCCCACATTTTTCTGTCGAAAATCGGAGTAATAGGAATGGCACGATGCCGCCATTCTCAAGAGCGAAGCACCCGGTATTTCTGCCCAACTTGCAGCAGATTGCAAAGCGAAGCTCCAAAGGACAGCCTGTTTCAAATTCATAAAACCCCTCCCGCATGACGCGATGCAGTATTAATCGACACAATGCGTCAAAACTTGAGCGCGAAAAAAGGTTTGCCAGCTAACTATTCGACTTTCTTTACTCAAAAAAAATAAGGGCTTTTAAGGCTACTCCGTCCCCAAAGTTTGAGATGACCGATTCACTTCTTAAGGAAAGGGAAGCCAATGAACCGGATCGTATCTACCTCAGTCCTCTGCCTCCTCCTCGCCGCTTGCGGCGCACAGGAATCTAAAACCGAAACTCGTGAGCGGGCGACGGCAATTCTCGGTGGCGAAGACGCCACCGGCCAAGAAGTTTTTGCCAAGTCCATCGTCGGAATTATCGACACCGAAGCAGGCGCCCTTTGCACGGGATCGCTCATCGCTCCGAACATCGTGCTGACCGCAGCCCACTGCGTTTCCGACTTTCCCGACGACGAGACCGTCGTACAAGCTCCAACCACCAACATCCAGGTTCGCTTCGGCCTCGAAGTTCGCAAGTCTCCCATCGCGCTCGTGCGCCAGGCTGATGCTATCGTTGTAAATCCCAAATGGTTCGAGCACTTTAATGACGAACAAAACACGGGCGACCTGGCACTGGTGCACTTCGAAGGCACCTTGCCTGACGGATACCAGCCCATCACTCTTGCACATTCGCGCGAAGATCTCTTCAACGGCGAAAACGCGGTGCTTGCAGGTTACGGCATCACCGACGGAGTTTTGCACACCGGTGCCGGCCGCCTACGCTTCGTGAACATTCCTCTCGCGGATGTCAATTTTAGCGATACGGAAGTTCGTCTGGACCAAACTGCCGGAAAGGGCGCCTGCCACGGCGACTCGGGCGGCCCCGGCTACTTGGTACAAAACGGTCAGTACGTTCTTTGGGGCGTGACTAGCCGAGGACTAGGCGAAGGCGACAAAGCAGTTAATTGCCAAGACGGCGCGGCCTACACAAACGTTACGGCTTACCTGGACTGGATTGAGGCCACCGTTAAAACTATTTGACCTCCGCCTCATTTTCCGCGAGCAAAGGGACTATGAAATCCCTTTGCTCGACGCTTCTTTACACTCTATCCCTGACCTTCATCCCCTCCGCTCACGCCACCTATTACGGATGCAGCTCTACCTATTACGTTCAAGCTCATTACTCTCAGCAAGCATTCGGACTCGAAGTTCGCGAAGTTTCTGTACACGCCGGAGTACTGGAAAGCATCTACCACGGCGACACTCAGCAAGTTGAATATCGTTGGGACCCCACCACGATTGTGCATCAACAAATGGAGAAGGTTGGCGATCACTTCTTCACAAAATTCACTACCGGCGGATATCGCGGCGGCGGCGACGGAGCAATCGTCACGAGCAACTTAGGCCCCCGCATTCAATACTGGGTATTCTTTACCAACGGGAGCTCCATGGTGAGCGACGTTATACCCATCGGCACGGAACGAGCAACAAGTCAGAAGCTCGACAACTTCTTCAAATCTTCCGACACACTCAACACGTCAAGCCTGGAAGTCTCCGTAGGCAACGGCTGCCAATTCTAAAAAACTTCAGTTAAACTCACGAGCATGAGAATTTTCATGCTCGCACTACCGGTTTTTGCACTCGCGGCCGCCCAAGCACAAACGCCGGCAAAAAATCCAGACATTTTCTATGTTCGCACCCACGTTTTGCTCAGCTTAGACCCCCACTCAATTGCACAATTTCAAGGGACAGATCCACTAAAGCTCGACTGGAAACAGCCCACCGTCAGCATTCAAGGCCCCAATCCCACTCCGGCTGGCGCGCAGCTAGAACCCGAAACCCTCATCAAGGTGACAACCTGCTCAGCCCAGAAGGTTCCCTCCGCCCGAGGGCAACAACCCGCCGCCAACGAAAAAGAATGCAAAGACCGCGAAACGATCGCTGGAACTTGCGACATCTCACGCGGCGACAACGAGAAAACTTCGCGATTTACCCTTAAGTACACCGTCGCTGGCAGCTCTTGCGACGGAGAAGTCGTAGAAGGACATTTGAAAGGCCAACGCGTGCGCCTTTCTGCTGCCCATCCCGAATTCAAAGACCCCAGTGCGAACCGCCCCCTGAGCCTTCAAGAATGGCAACAAACTTTTGGCCCCAACGTAACGGTGGCCACCGAAGCACCTAAACGTGGCAGCGAAGCCAAGGCCGGACAAATTGAGAAGGTCAGTGCCTATAAATTTAAATTTGTTCGCGAGACACTCTTCGACCACGCTCACTGGTTGTCCACCCCACAGCCCGGAAAGAAGGGAACTCCTCCCCAAACCCCTCAAGAGTCGTGCGTGTTACAAAAGTCCAATGCACCCGTAGAAGCAAAAATTCCAAAAAACGAAATGTTTGAGTTTAAAAATTGCTATGAAGTTGCTTCGCTTCGCGACTTGCAACTCAATTGCCAAGCCCTTCCGGCCGGCACTTCACAAACCCAATTCAAACTCTTCTGCAGCTTTCCATTGTCCAAAGGAAAGCCGGCAGCTCAGCTTCCGCGTATCACGCTTCAAAAAATCGAGAGCTTGCTCGCACCGAATATCAAAATTGTTCGCCAATAGGCCAACCTGAGTTGTCGGTTAAATTTTTAACAACTGCACGCAAATCAAGCCGGCTATAATCGAGGCATGAAGCATGTGGGAAGATCTTTGTGTGCGGTATGGATGCTGGCAAGTTCAATGGCCTACGCGCAGCTCGGAAGTTTAAGCCACGATGCTCGAGACACGGAAGACCCTACGGTCGAAGGCTCACCCCAAGGACTCAAGATCGATGCAGCCGACCTTAAAACGTTACCAATTGCCGAAATTCTTCGAGGCTTTCGCGGACGGGAAGTAACCTTTAAGTTCAAAGGGGAAAACTGCCGCATTCACTTTTTCATGCACCGAAATATCGACAAGGGCGCTCCCCCGACCTTACTGATTCACGGATTTAGTGACGCCGGTAACGGTTACTCCCCGCTCGTCAAGAGCATGATTAAGAGTGGCGTTCCCTACAGCAATCTCATGTGGGTGGACTGGCCCCATCATGGCCGCACCAACTGCGAGCAGGCCGGTACCTTTCAGGAAGCCACCGAAGCGGTCCACCAAGCCATTGACTTGCTCAACGAAAAAGAAAAAATGCAGCCGCCTAAACTCATCATTGGACACTCGATGGGCACCACGATGTCGGCGCTGCTTGCGAAAAACTATCCGAACGCGCGCCTAGTGTGGCTTGCGCCCCCGATTCTCCAACGCGACGACATGGACGAACTCGTAGATTTTGCGAGTCACGTAAAGACCGCAGATGACGGCAAACGCTGGGTGGAACTCGTGGGCAAGGACCCCGTGCCCCGCGTGCCGCTGCGCCGCCTACCGGTGCTCAAGCAAGTCGACGACAGCATCCATTGGATTGCTTACAAAACCATGGTCAAGCGCGTGCAGCGGGCGCAGAGCGTGCTGACCGATTTTAAACTCCACCCCGAAACTCTAGATGAGGTGGCGCAGGCCATGGCAGACATCGATCCCGATCGCGTGACCATCGTGGTGGGCAAGAACGACGCCCTCACTCCCTGGCGACTCGAGGACAAGCGCATTCACGACAAATTTAACGACCAAATCAACACGGTGAATTGTGGTCACAACGTACACCGCGACTGCCCGCAGGAAGTCGTGGATATACTCGTGAAGGCCGACGTGTTTTCGAGCCAACCCAAAAAGGGCTTCAGCTTTGGATCGCTGAGCAATTAGGGCTCGATCAGTAAAAGTGTTGCCTCGCGACTGTTGCCAGGCAGAACCTTGACCTCAAACTCGCCCTTCGCGAGCGCCGTAATCTTTGCGGAGCCATTCGTGGCCTGAACCGTAGGCACCCGCGGCGCCCAACCACGCAGAGTAACGGATTCTTCACCCTCGCCAAACTCTACGTTCGTACGTAGCGAACCATCGTCGCGCAATTGACTGAGGCGCTGCTTGCCGCGCGTGGTGAACTTGCCGGCGTCGCCCAGCAAGGCAATGCCCGACGTTCCTACGGGCGCGAACACGAAGTAAGAACCCTGGCCGCTAACCGAAACCGCGTAACTTTGGCCAGCACTGACTACCTTGCCCTGGCCTGCGAAATAATCGTAGGCGTAGACCTCGTTCGTTTTGATGCCTACCGATGCCGGCGTAAAGCTCACCGACTGCGTTCCGCTCAGCGAATAGGCAAACACGTAAGCCGCACGCATGGCATCGCCGTGGTCGGTGTAGGTAGCAGCCACAATGGACGAAGATTTGCCGCCATCAGCCAAGCGCACGTAAGTTTCATCCGTCGGGACAATGGGCATGTCGGGCTTGACGATCACGCCGTCTGGGCGCACGGCCCGTAGCAAGTTGTCGCGATTAAAGGAACCGATTTCGTCGCCCACGCCCACCATGCCAGCCGACAAAGTGGAGAGCAAAAGGTTTTGCGTTTCGGTGCTGAGGTAAACATCGGCCCAGGGCCAAGCACCCAGCGCACTTGCCAGACGCGAACCAAATAAAAACTCGCGCCATTTGCTCTGCTCAAAACGATCGTTGCTAGTGCGAATGGTGACGAGGTTGTTGTACTTGGCGCCCTGTAAGTAGTGACGCGGTAAAGGCATGCAGTACTGCAACATCATTCCCTTGCTCGCCGCCGCCCGCGCCATGTTGCCCATGAAGGATTCTGGATCGGTTAAATTCACATTGGTGTGCGCTTTGTCACTCAACCAATCCTGCTCGTAGGTGGTCACTCCGCTGTCGTGCAAGTAAGTCATGCGGTCGTTCCAAAAATCTGGATCCACCGACATGTTGCCGGAGAAGGCGTACTGTTTGCGGTACGGACTCGAACCATCAGGCCATTTGGAGTGAGTCACAAGCGGCAGACCTAGGCGCTGCTGAAAGTTATCGAGTCCCTGCGGAAACAAATCTTTCGCGGCCGTGAGCGAATAGTAACCCGAGAAGACGGCCAAGAAATTCCACAGCTGCAGCGGCCCCTTCGGGTACCACCAGCTATCGAGCTGCATATATCCCGGACGGATACCGAGTTTCTTGAATTCGTCGCGCACGGCAAGCAACGTGCCTTCGTATCCGAGTTTAGAATCGTAATGGTAGTAATAAGCTGCGCCGTGATCGGTCCAGTAACCCAAGTACTTGAGCTCGGGATACACGTCGTTCGCGGGGCGCGTTTTGCCCTCGTTGTCCGTAAGGGCGCGGCCCCAGGTTTCGTAGGCGCGGTTCACGCCCTTTTCGACAACGAGCAGGCTCTTGTGCGTGAAGCCCGCAGGGAGCGTAGAAATTTTTGCGTCCACTCCGGCCACGAGTGCGCCACTAGAATTGCGCTGCGTGCTAGCGACCATGTAATCCGAGGCGGCAGACAGAATGAAAGTGTTGGCTTGAGTATCGAAGAAGACCCACGGACTGTCCGCGCCGAAGTCCTTGTAGCTCGCCACACCAAAGTTGCCGTTGTGCGTGAGATGATTCAATCCGCTCGGGTACTTGGTGAGCGTAGGAAAAGACAGTTTGTGCGGCTGCTCGACCACCGTTTGATCGAGAAACATCGCAATCGGTTTGCTTTGGTACAAACGAATGGCGTAAAGTTGGTGTGTGGCATCCGCCGCAAAACTTATCTCCCGGTAGCTACCAATGGCATCGGTTCCCTTGCCCACAACAATGCGCTCGAGCGCCTGACCGAGGTCGCCTCCAAATGCCCAATCGGGATCGCGAAAGTTAAGGTCGTATTTGCCGCCGGGATACACCGTGAGCGTTGCGCCCGTGTCGGCAGACACGCTGGCCATATAAGGTGCAGCCCCACTGACTTGGGCCACACAGACACCAAAAAAAAGAACGCGGCAAAAAGGATTCATGCTTACCCCCAGTTAGAGAGCAAGAGTTTAAGCGATTCACTAGAAGTTAGGAGAGGTTCAACGTGATTTAATGTTGCCTCGAGAGTGCCCCTAGTAACTGATCACTACGGCTCCAGAATTGCCCACTGCGCCAACGGCGCCCACGGCGCCGCCATTGCCGCCTTTGCCGTAAGTGGAAGTGCCACCCAAATCAGTATCGGAGTTATTACCCGCGTTGCCGCCGGTGGCCGAACTACCACTGGACCCAGCCGTACCGCTGCTTCCCACACTAGAACCACCGCCACCGCCACCTGCAGCCGTCGTTGCCGCACTCGAGGCCGAACCACCGCCGCCGCCAAAATATCCAGCACCACCGCCACCGCCACCAGAAGCGCTGTTACCGTTTCGAGTAGCGCCACCAAGCCCGCCGAAAGGGATTCCTCCCGCAACTTGGTTATCATCCATGTTTGGACAGCCGTCTCCACCACTTAAATAGCCGCCGCTACCACCACTCTCCGCAACGTTAGCACCCACGCCACCCGTCCCCGGATTTCCTGCCGTGCCTCCCACTCCGCCAGCACTTCCTCCACTGCCACCAGCAATGCCCACGGGAGCCCCACCTCCACCGCCTGAGCCTCCATACATCACAACGTTTTTTGCGCCACCACCGCCACCGCCGCCACCCGCAGCCAGAACAAGAGTATTGGCTCCTAATCTAATCGCCGAATATGCACCGCCGCCACCGCCAGTGCCCGTAGTTCCGCCGATCCCGCCGCCTGCACCCCCACTCCCCACCACGATCGTAAGCGTGTCACCGGGCGAAACGTTAACGAGGGAAGTCATGTAGGCACCCCCACCACCTCCACCACCAGGTCCGTTGTTAGCACCTGCTCCGCCACCACCGCCAGCGCCCCACGCCTTTACGGTGACTCGTCTTACGTGCGCAGGAACTACCAAAGTGGTTGCTCCTGCTATCGTGTAGAGGTTAGTTACTGAAGCATAGCTACCGGTGTACTGACCATCAGAGGCCGTCACGATCCAATTGTTATCCGTCGCTCGGCACATCAATTCGACGGCCGATTTGCTATTAATCGACTGCAGGTAGCCACCAATGCCCGTGGTAGTGACCGATCCGACACCCGTCGAGTCTCCCGTGGCCGCATAATCAATTGTCTGGGATGCCCGCTGCACAATTTTCCATCCGCCCGTGCCGAGCCCAACGACCTTCAACCGATCGCCCACCACACAGTTCGTCGGCAGCGTAACGCCCACCAAGGACGCCGAGTTCGTTAGGTACGCCGTGTTCACCGCGGCTACCGTATTGGCACTCACTACGGATACGTTGAGAGGTTTTAAGTTATTCACCTGTGTTTGGACGTTGGCCGTGAGACCATTTAGATACCCACCTAACACCGTGCCCGTCACACCCTGCAGAGCCTGCGCTATGGGAGAGAGCGAGTTGGTGACGCCCGAAAGATAGGCAAGCTCGGAGCTCGTCACCGCACTCGAAGCAATGCGCCGACTCGAATCCAAAAACAGCGCCCGCCCCGCAGTAGCCTGCGAGCCGGCCAAGCCTAGGTCGCCCGTCATAGTGTCGCCAGCCTTCGCAATGACGTTAGCGAGCGTGGCTTTGGCGTTAATTTGCGTTTGCAACACCGCCGTTACGCCGCTGAGGTAACCGAATTCGGTGTCGGTGGTGGTGAAGGCGGAGGACACAACGTTCTTGGAGCCATCGAACATCGCAAAGCGCGAGGCCGTGGCGCCGGTAGAGTTGAAGCCCGAGCCAGTCACCGCACCCGTCGAGGTAATCGCTGCACCGACTTGCAGCGCACCGGACATCGAATCGCCCGTCTTAGACACTTTACCCGCCACGCCGCCCGCAGTGTTGATTTGCGATTGAATGTTAGCCGTCACACCACTCAGGTAATTCATTTCGGCTGCACTAACTGTCACGCCGTGCAAAGAACCTGCACTTAGCGCAAACACTGTGCCCTTGGCGCGAATGCGCGGCTTCACGGTATTTGTGTCGTAACTAATTTCAAAGTACACGCCGCCGCTCGATGCGCTTGCGGCCATTTGCCGAACTAAATTAGGTGAACCCGTGGTGGCATCTAAGTTAACAGTGAACTTGCCACCCGCACCCAAAACTACGGAGCCATAGGTGTTCGAGGTCCAGAGCAACGTACCGCCCGATGCTGCATCGTAGGCCTTCACCACCATCGAGTGCACGCCCGTTACCGGCAAACCGGCAGCATCGTACACCGCACCATCCACGCGCACGATTTGGGGCGTGGCAAAAACTTTCATCACAATGAAAAATGCAAGGATCCAACCCAAACGTTGCCAGCGCGAAAACGAGCTCCTTTTCATTCGTATAGATTACGGACAAAGTTGCCGCCAAGATGATGCTATCTGCGGAACTTTCGGCCGCCAAAGACGCCTAACAAAAAATCTCTTTATAGTTAGCAGCTTAGGATTCGAATTCAGGAAATCTTCACCAACACTTTAGTGAGTGGGAATAAATTAAGTAACTCGACCGCTCCTGCAGCAAGTCGTGATTTTTTCAGTACAATGACCTTATGCTGAAAAAATTACTTTCCATTTCGTTTTTTCTTTCGATGTCCACATTGCCTGCCTTTGCGCAGGTGAAAGTTACAAGCTGCGCCGGCAAAGATATTAAATCTAGCATCGCCTTTTTTTGACGCCGACCAAAAAGAATTTCCTAAAGCACGCAAAATTACTTTTCGGAATCACGTTTTCTTCGTGGCCCCCAAGTCATTCATGACGGCCAAAGATTTTGTAAAAGTAGAAATGGCCACGGACCTTAAGTCGACCAACACCACTCCGCCGAACGTCACGCTCACGAAAGAGGGCATCAAGAAGCTGCAAACGGCGACCGGAAAATTAGCAAAGACTTCGGGCTGGATCGCCATCATGGACAAGGATCTTCCCGTCACCTTTATTCCGGTGCAGGCCGAAATTGCTACGCCCTATATTGTGCTTGGCCGAGTAGCGATGGAACAGGTCTGCGTTAAAACGCACTAGAGCGCGCTAACGGTAGCGCGCCTCGTGAAAACGTCACCCAAATGACACCTTGGATCGGTTCGATTCTCCGTTAGAATGTTTAGCAAGGGAGACTTATATGGGATCAAACAAACTGAACTTCAAAACGTCATTCACCGCCACGCTGTTCATTTTCGCAGTGACGGGCTGCGCTTCGTCAAAGAACTCGGTCCAATCGGGTCGCGAAGTAGCAGCGATTCAATCGAGTGTCGTTCCCTTTGAAAATCTGAATGCGCGCAAGGTGCTTACTCCGGGCAAAACTTTTCTGGCCTTCATGCGCGATGAATTAAAGCCAGCTATGGATGCGCAATACCAGGCCAACAAAGAGGTGCAAGCCAAGTACCCCAGCCAATATTCCAAGTGGCAATCCGTCCTTATCCAAAGCGGCACGGGCGTTGCCGTGCGCATCGACAACAACAACTACTACTTCAACGTCGGTTACACCGATACTCCTGACGCCCAAGAGGTCCACAGCCCCATCAAGGACAATGACACCGACGAAGGCGACGCGAAGTCTGGTCGCAGCTACGGCATTGGCCCCACCCGACGCCAGTCGGATCCGAGCTATCCCTTTTACCTCAGAGAACTGACGGACTACCTGAAGAAGGAGCCGCAAAATATTGAAAAATTCTATCGTGCACTGACGCTCGTGCTCGTGAACTGCGACACCTCGGGATGGAAAGCGCTTTCAACGGAAGGTCAAGTCGTAGCCACCGACTATCTCGCCATTTACACCGCAGAACTCTATCGCCATATGGTTATGAATCTTCGTCCCCACTCGCATCCCTGGGAAATCGACATGTCTGGCATAACCTTCGTTGCCCCCTTCAGCGTCAAAACCGGACAGATCATCAGAGACGGAAAACTTGTTAACTCGGATCTTTTGGGTTGGATCGGAAAAAACGAGACCACCGGCAGTAGCGGTGTTGGATTCACCCGCAACGACCGTAAACTACTAACGGCGCAATTCACTCGCTCCGCGATTGATAACAAAGGAGGCGAAGCTTCCATTCGCGCCATCAACAAGGCGATCGGCGGCCGCGCGGACGACGACGTGATTCAAGGATTCTTCGAGTTCCTCAACTCGCCCGATTACCGGGGCGCCAAGCTCAGCCAAGATCAGATTTCAACGCTCACCCGGTACCTGCCCACAGTGGTGGCCAAAACGTATTCCGATGCTAAAAAAATCGCGGACGCGTTCGACGATCAGTAAACGGATAACGGGCGTCTCGGATTACTCCGAGACGCCCGCGTTTCGAATCGGTCAGTTCGATTTAAAGATTTGATTAAATGATCGTCAGTAGCTCAATCCGGGGTTCAACGTCATAGTTGTTTGTCTCCTGTAAGTTCAGTGAACATCTTCTGGTTTAACCCCGAGCTCCTTTGCCCTTTCTTCTTTCCAGTCACGCATGTGAACGCGTTCGTAGTATGCCTTTCCAGAAACAAAGAATAAATCACCTTTCATAGTGTCCAAAAAAAACAACTGCTCGCCCTGCTGAGTACCCAGGTTCTTCTTTTCAAAGACATAGCGACCCTTATTAATTTTTTCATGGAGCAAAAGCCAAATGATAAAAGGCACACCGAGCGTCACAACAACCGCGACAATCATCATTACAAACGTGAATAAGTCTGACAGACAGGGGTGCTCGTTAATAAAATGTTCGGCAAATTTAACTAAAACTTCCACTATGTCTCCCCTCTCATTTAATTCAGACTAGGCTCAAATTGGAGAAAACTCTATTACGTGATTCCATCCTATGCACTTACGTCGCACGAGTTATCCAACTTGCGCCTTTGCTATTTCTTAACGGCGATCAGCAGCATTTTCTGACTGGATTCTAATTTATACGGTTCGCCATCAAAGCCGCTAAAAACGTCCTCCAATACGAAACCTCATTAAGCTCCCTCTTCACGTCCACAAGGGAGTCCAGGCGCAATGAAAACGTTTCTGCTATCTCATCGATGTGCGCGGGAAAAGCGGTGGTCAGAGGCGGAATCGAACCGCCGACACGTAAAACATAGCCTAGCCGCTACGGACACAAGACTTTAAATTTATGAATTTTTATTCCGAGCTGCTTCAGAGTTCGTAAAAAGGATTCACAAAACAAAACTTGTGAGTCTTTAGTCTCATACTATACTGAACTAATGCCAGCCCGCGCTACCACCTTGGATGGGCGAGATGGCGAGCCAAATTGCAACGACCTACCCCTCTTGA
This sequence comes from Bdellovibrionales bacterium, assembly GCA_018266335.1. The sequence continues at coordinate 5,947 of JAFEAR010000157.1, read as the reverse complement.
GAAGAGCAATTGGAGCTTGTTTCAAACATCGCTCCACAGTTCCGCCAGAATCTTTCTCTGCCTTCTGGCAAAGGCTTAGTAAGGATGTACTTAGGCGATCCACCGGCGCGGTGCGGCCCATGGACGGAGAAATACCAAGCGTTGATGATTTGGAGCAAAACTTAACTGACTTACTTAAGTTGTTAGATAAGGGAAATCAAAAGTGACTTCTACCAAGAATGCGAAGCCAGCAGCAAATATCTCTCCCTGGCGTCTTTGCCCGCCGGGACATCATTGGCGCTCCGCTCACAAACAACAGACCTACTCCCGAAAAGACGGATCTACCGTCCGAGAACATGATGTCGCCGGAAGCTGTTGCCGAAATCCTTCCAAGAAAGACCAAATTTATTCCGAAGAACTTCATGAAATCGCAAAGAAATATTTTTCGAATCTCGAAGGCGCCCCCACACCTAATGATCTTGGATTTAAAAATGGAAATACCTACGACGCCTGCATACGCGGATGGACACAGTTTTGGAATGACGTGTTTCGACCTAAAGAAAAACTCGATCCGAATTTAGTTAAAGCCCTCATTGCGACCGAATCCGGCTTCAATCCCAACCCAAAAGTCGGCCCATCCAAAGCTAGAGGGCTTATGCAGGTCAAAGACGATACACGAGTAATATTAGGCAACTCGAAAGGTGAGCTGAAAGATCACCTCGTTCACATCGATCAAAAAGACATCACCGATCCCAATCTCAACGTAGCTGCTGGAGTGCGTTGGCTATTTCAGAAACAAAGACTCGCTAGCGGAAAGTTGGGCCGGGATGCTAGCTGGGAAGAAACGATTTTGGAGTACAAATCCTATCTCCGGGAAATGAGAAAGGATCCCAATTATCAGCCACAACCGCTTATTGATTTGAGGAACTATTACAAAACTCTGAAGGAGAAGAAGTGAGCATGACCCTTCTATTGCCTTCCCTTTTTGGGGTTGCCTTGCTGGCATCTTGCGTTTCTACTCAGGACTCGCTTAAATCAAAATACCCCTACGCGCGCCTGACGTCAGACTACGGGATTCTTGACGAAAATGATCTTTGGATCAGCGAGCAAGGTGCGCGGCCCAGGCCCTATTCGGAAGATTCACTCGCCTACCCCTATTGGCAATGCCTTGAGTCTTCTGCGTTTTCTCTTTCCTGTAAAGATCTTGGTGTGGACGAGCACGAAGGGGCAATGGCCGACCTAAAAATCCAAGTGGCGGTGTCCCCCATACGACATGAGATCTTCGGAGGCAGAAGAGGGCTCCCCTCCAGTGAGTGCAACCAGTTTGTGGAAAAGTTTAAGCAAATATTGAAGGGCGAACGGCACGTCTGCGTTTCCGGTCTTTCCCCCCATATAGAAAATAAAGTTGCTAACGGAAATCAAATCCAAATACGTACCTGGACTTTCGATCGAATGAAAACCAGGAATGGATGCGTTTCGTATTTTGAAGGCTACTGCGACGTGAACTACTGGAAAAATCCGTCAAGAATGTAAGTCCAGAATGGACCTTTGAAAAGTGGTGGTCAGAGGCGGAATCGAACCGCCGACACGAGGATTTTCAGTCCTCTGCTCTACCGACTGAGCTACCTGACCCCCAGGTCGGAAACCAAGGAACTACTTGGCCCGGAGCCAGACGTCAACCCATCAGGCGTGGTCTTGTGGGCCCCTTAAAAAGGCCTCGGAGGGGGTCTGGGGCACCACCACGGGGTCGCGGTGCCAGCTCCAGAAGCACTGGATGGACCACAAAATCATGAGCAGGCAGAGGATTTGGCCCATCGACAGGGGCCCCAGCACAAAGCCCAGCTGCGCGTCGGGCTCGCGGGTGAATTCCATCGTAAAGCGAATAATACCGTAGGCCAGCAGAAACACGGCGCTCAACAGCCCATGCCGAAAGCGCTTGGTGCGCACGGCCCAGTTCTCCACGGTCATCAGAATAAAGAAAAGCAAAAGTCCCTCGGTAAAGCCCTGGTAGAGCTGCGAGGGATGACGAACGGCCTTGTCCGGATCGGACGGAAAAATCATGCCCCAGGGCACGTCGGTCTTACGGCCGTAGAGCTCGCCGTTAATAAAGTTCCCCATGCGGCCAAAGAAGAGCCCGGGCGCGGCGGCCATGCCCACCGAATCGGTGACCATGTACATGGGAATGCCGCGCCGACGCGCGAAAATCCAGCACGCGATGATCATGCCCACCATGGCGCCATGAAAAGACAAACCGCCCTTCCAAATGGCCAAGATTTCGAGCGGATCGTTTGCAAACTCCGCCCAGTTGTAGACCGTAGCGTACACAATGCGCGCGCCCACGATCATGCCAATCATGAGGTAAGTCACCAAAGACTCGCAGTCCGCGTAGTTCACGCGGAAGAGCCCGCGGCGGGCGCGGCGGCGAAGCAGTGAATACCCGAGCAAGTAAGCCAGCACGTACATCACGCCGTACCAACGAATGGTCACGGGACCTAGTTTAACGAGGACCGGAGAAATTTCGGGATAAGCAATCATCGCGGCGACTTCTGCGTAAGGTGAGCGCTCCGGGGAGTTTCGGGCAAGAAGGGCGGAATATATCCCGGACGAGTTTCGGCAATGAGCACCACGCTCGACTCCACACCAACGGCGTCCTTGGCGGCTTCTTCGGCGGCGAAGATGAGCTCCTCGGCGCTTGCTGCATGCCCCGGATATTCGGCCACACCAATGGCCACGCGGCCCCCCGTTACGGACTCAATGTGCTGCTTAAAGCTCTCGGCCTTTTTGAGCGCGTCCACAAAGGAGGTGTGCGGCAGCACGGCGGCAAATTGTCCGTCGCCCCGGTACGCCACCAAGTCGGTCGCGCGGAAGGCTTTGCTAAGCTCCTGCGCCATAGCGCGCGGCGATTTAGCGTTCGCAACGTTTTCAATAACGAGCAAGCTCGTAGAGTGGCGCAGGCGCGAGGCCTTGAGAATTTCTTCGCGCACTCGCCGCGCAAGGTATTTGTCGTTCGCCAGACCCGTGCGTGCATCCTGAATGGTGGATTCGGATACTTTGTTGTGAAGAATAGAAATCTCGTAGCTCTTCGCCAGATTCAGCACGTGCCGGCGGAAGCGCTGGGCATCGGCCTCGCCCTTCCAATGGCGCGCCATAATCGCCATGATGCCGCGAGGAATTCCCCGCGTTTCGAGCAGGGCCGTGTGCCACGATGCGCCCGCAAAATTTTTCAAAAGTTCGGGACTCATTTCGCCGGCCTGAGCCATCATCGCCGCAAAGCCTTCGCGCAATTCGAGGTCGGCCAAATAACTGCGCACAGAATTAAGATCGGAGTTCACTTCGGGCGGCAACATTAGGCGCGGCTGCCCACCCGCGAAGAGCGATTGCGGACGGCGCACGGCCGCTTCTATAAGGCGCTTGCCCGGATGCACGCGAAAGAACACCACGAGGGCGTCGTCGAAGAGCTCGGACAAACCCCGGCAACCGATTTCGATGACCGAAGCTAAATCAATCGCATCTGAAAGCTCCGCGGACATGCGCGCCTCGATGGCCGAGTGGCGTTGGTGCGCATTGAGCTCACTCACTAAGTAGTCTGTGTACAAACGACCATGCACGCGGAGGCACGCATTCGCCACGGCGGCGCGCACATCCTCTAAACGCAGCACGGGTTTGAGAATGACTTCGTGAATTTTGGTGCCCTTGGCTTCCAGGGCCCAGGGCAATTCCGTGGAGCTCGAAAGGATAATCGTTTCCAGGCCGCTGACGGTGTCCGCAAAGCGACGTGCTAGCTCAACTCCCCGTAGGCGACCGGGCGCACAGCAGGTGACGAGCAGGTGCGGAACTTCCCCACGCTCGAGAGCCTCGAGGGCTTCATCGGCGTTGGCACAATTCACTACGGGAAAGCCCCACGATTCGAGCGCTTCAACTATCAACGTGCGGGTGGAATCGTCGCTCTCGCACACCAAAACGCGCGTTTGCGCTGGCGCAAGCTCAACCTCGAATTTGCGAGCCAGGGCTCGCGGCGGCCGCGGGGGACGCGCCTGCGCGCTCGTAGACAAAGAAGCCGTTAGCATTTGTGCGGCGTAGAACGCCGATCCCTGCGGAGCCGGCAGATGCAAAGGTTTCCACTCTACGGCACTCGGCTTGAAGGCCGAGGGCAACCCCGATGGCTTCGGTGCAAAATCTGAACTCATGACTGACCTCCTAGGTCCACCGCAGGCGATGCTTCTGAGAAATCACACGGGATAACAGCCTTCCCGTACGGACTGAGCACTTCCAAATTTTCAACGATGGCCCTTTCGGGCGCGTCGGGCATAGGAAACTCCACCACGTAAATGCGATGAAAAGGATGTCCAAAGTAAAATTGATTTTCGATGATCGCCGTGTCCGTGATTTCCGCCGCCACCCGCGACTTACGGCCGCCCAGCAGAAGCGTCCAGTTGTAGAGCGTAGAAGGCTCACGACCCGCCACGTTTAGCGCGAGCACCACGTAACGGATTCCTTCGCGCTCGGGCACGCTCGGCACGGGAGAAAGCGCTGTTTGCTCGTGCCGCCAACTTTGAGTCACCGGCAGCGCCTTAGCGATCAACATTTCGCGGCCCCGATCGAAAACTCGATCTTCCTTAAGGTGAGCGTCGATGTAATTCCGGTAACTCCGCGAGGGGGAATCAAAAGCCTTAAGAGTCGTGCAGGCCGTAACGATGAATAACGCGCAGGCTAAAATTCTCCGGAACATGCCCAAAGTTTACCAGGCTCCCGTCCCAGTTATAAGACCCTATCCGCTGACGATCTCGCTCAAACGCAGGAGCGAGAGCACCGGAATGTCGAGTTTTTGACGGAGGCTTTCCACGCCGCCCATTTCACGGTCAATCATGCACAAAATACCCTGCAGCGGATAACCTTCGGCCCGCAAGTGCTCGGCCGCCGTCAACGACGACCCCCCAGTGCTAATCACATCTTCAACCAGCCAAACTGAAGTCGTTTCCGAGGCAACCACCCCATCCACGGCGCGCCCTTGACTCAGACCGTGCGACTTCTTCTCCTTGCGCACCAGCAGCCCACCCAGCTCAGTGCGCTTCTGCCGCCAGGCCTCGAGAAGAATACCAGCCACAAGCGGATCGCCGCCCACGCTGACACCCGCCACATGACTGGGCGCCGGAGACTGCGCCGTGAGCTCATTCCAAAAAGCCAATGACACAAGCTCCAGAGAGGGACCGTGAAGCGTGACGCGCTTGCAATCGAAGTAAAAATTAGAAGCCTTGCCACTGGCGAGCTTAACTTCGATATTCCGAAGCCACGCCCGCTGACGCACTAACTCAAGCAATTCTTTCTTCATAAAAACCACGCCGCAAGTTCTTCGAAGCAGCGTCTCCTTGATGTTTCATTAAGAATTTCGTGTTTCGCATGCGGAAATTCAAAAAATTTTTTATGGGTACCGAGCGCGCCGTAGTAAGCACGCGTCGTCGCCGGATCGCAGACAGGATCGTCCGCACCCACGGCCAAACAAACGGGAATTTCTACATCCTGGGGCCGATCCAAAACTTCGGCCGCCTTCGCCAGCATGGACAAATAGTTACGGGGCGAAGCGTGCCCATGCACGAGTGGGTCGGCACGGTAGGCCGCCACATTCGCGGCATCATAGGAGAGATCATCGGGGCTAATTCCATTGGCAATGGTGATATCGGGCAAGGTGGAGCCCAGCCACCGCGCCATGCTAGCCTTCCAGGCCGGAACGGCCATGCGCAATCTTAGGGGCGGTGCCGAAATAAAAGCGCGACGAGCAAATTCAGGCTCCAAACCACTCCGCTTGCCGCGCAAAATCCAGGCGAGCGACGTAAGCGCTCCCAAACTGTGCCCTACCAAAAACCAGGGGGCTGTAGCCGCCCCCTGCCCCGCCAAGGGGCCCTGCCGAACCCAGTGGCCTTGCAAATGCACGAGCTCCTCACAAGCTTCGTCAACACTCACTAAACTTTTC
>JAFEAR010000156.1 GCA_018266335.1 Bdellovibrionales bacterium | reverse complement strand
TTTCAGTCACTTACAAAAATGACAGCGCACGTTTTTCCAGGCCGGCCCGCTAATTTGAAGCCGCAAGTGGCGCCCTGCGCCCACTCGCAGATCTTCTTCGTACGGAGTGTAATGCAAATGTCATCGCAAGCTCAGATCGATGCCAATCGCGCCAATGCCCAGCAGTCCACCGGCCCTGTCACGGCCGAAGGCAAAGCCGCCTCTTCTCAAAACGCCGCCCAGCACGGCCTGGCCGGAAAGTCCTTCTTCCTCCTCGACGATGAAATCCCCGAGGACTTCGAGCGCATCCGCCTCGACTTCCACTTCGAGCACCGTCCCGCGACGTTCACCGAAAAAGCGCTCGTCCTCGACATGGCGCGCAGCTTCTGGAAAATCCTCCGCGCCCAGCGCTTCCAGACGGAAACGATCGACAAAGATCCAACAAACGTAAACGACGTGATGAAGTGGGACCGCTACGAAAACAACGCGCGCCGCGCTTTCCACCGCGCGCTCGATCAACTGCGCAAACTCAAAGCCGATCCCAGCCGCCAGCGCACCAAAATGTCCGCGCCGGGCGCCGCGCTTCGCGCCGTTCTGGCCAATTTAGAGCCCTCCCTGGCCTTTGACGAAACAAACCCAATTTGGGCCGACAACGCCACCGGCAAAGCCCTTCGGAACGACCTCGCGAACGAAATCGAACGCACCCTCGCCCAGCAAGCGTCGCAAAAAGCGACACCGAAGCCGGCCGCCCAGCCGGAAAAGCCTGCTGAGGTGGCTGCCTAACCCCTAATTTCGCCCTCGCCCGACATTCCCCGTCCGATGACCGAGCCCGAAGTGTCTCTCAACTCATCGCCTGCCTCAACCGCCGGCCCCTAAATTCCTCAGCGAAACTTGCCGCCGTCCGCGCACTAACACCTTGGTGGACACCGTGGCGGCGTGGCTCCAGCAGTGCGACCTCTGGCTGTCCAGCCTTCTCGTGCCCGTCGCCTGTTGGATTCTTCTCAGCGCCCTAGACGACCTTGCACTGTTCGCCATCTGGTTCATCTACCGTCCTTCCGTCAAACCACCGCCCCCCGATTGCCCGGAAAGGCCCATCGCCATCTTCATCCCTTGCTGGCATGAAGCGGCCGTGATCGGCAAGATGCTCGAGCACAACATCTCCGCCATCCGCTATCGCAGTTACCACTGGTTCATCGGCGCCTACCCCAACGACATCCCCACCCAGCGCGCCGTAGAAGCCGTTGCTGCAAAACACCCCAATGTCCACCTCGCGCTCTGCCCTCATGAAGGTCCGACCTCCAAAGCCGACTGCCTCAACTGGATCTACCAGCGCATGCTGCTTTATGAATCGGAAAACGACCTCACCTTTGAACTCGTCCTCCAGCACGATGCCGAAGATCTCGTCCACCCCCGATCGCTCGAATGGGTGAACTTCTACAGCCGCTTCTTCGGCTTCATCCAGACGTCCGTCCTCGCCTTGCCCACCCCCGTCCACCAGTTCACCCACGGCATCTACTGCGATGACTTCGCCTACTCCCACACAGTCGACCTTCCGGTCCGCTACCTGCTCAACGGCTTTGTCCCCTCCGCCGGCGTCGGAACCGCGTACCGCCGCGATGCTCTGGAGCGGCTCGCCCAATCCGCCTCCAACCAGGTCTTCGCGCCCGAGTGCCTGACTGAGGATTATGAGAACGGCTACCGCCTCCACCGCCTCGGGATCCGCCAACTCTTTATCCCCCCCGTCCTTTCCGATCACAACCCCCTCGCCACCCGCGAGTTCTTCCCCCAGGACTTCGTGTCCGCCTGGAAACAGCGCACCCGCTGGGTAACTGGCATCGTCTTCCAGGGTTGGCAGCGCCATGGTTGGGGACGCGGCTGGGAGCGCTACTGGTTCTGGCGTGACCGCAAAGGCCTAATCGGTAACCCCCTCAGCGTCCTCGCCAATCTAATGTTTTGCTATGGGGCCGCCAGCGCGGTCCTCCACGCCTTCACCGGTATCCCCTGGGCGCCGGCTCAGGCTTCGCCGCTCCTCGCCGCCGTCACCGCCATCGGACTCGCCCAAACCGCGTCCCGTATGTTTGCCAGCTCCCGTTATTACGGCTGGCATTACGCTCTGCTCCTCCCCCTGCGGACCTTCCCTGCTAATGTTCTCAACAGCGCATCCACTCTCGCGGCTGCCTGGCGGTTTGCCCGCGCTTACTGGCTTAATCAACCCCTCCGCTGGGTCAAAACCGAGCATGCCTATCCCAGCCTCGCCGCCCTGGGCCGCCACAAGCGTTCGTTCGCCGACGTTCTCCTTGCCTTGGACTTCATCACCCAAACTCAACTGAACGAAGCCCTTTCCCGAAAACCCCCGTCCGCAGCGGTAGAGGACTACCTTGTTACCGCCGGCGTCATCTCCCCGGAGCAACTCTGCCAAGCCCTGAGTACCCAGCACAACATGCCCGCCGTGTGGTTCGATCCTGCGGCCATCCGTTCCGCGGTAGCGCATTGCCTACCCGCCCAGATCATCGCTGAAAACCAAGTCTTCCCCGTCAGCATGGGCGAAGGGGTGCTCCGGCTGGCGAGTCCCACCATCCCTGGGGACGATCTGCAAGCCCTCCTCAACCGGGTCACTACGCTCGAGACCCAATTTGTCCTCGTGCCCCCCGCCAATTTTGAAGCCCTCTGCCGTCATTGGATCGATAAGAATGAGGCAGCGGACAAGCCCCTTCTGGCCCGTGCTGCCGCTGCGAATTCATCTGCTTATCAGGCCTATTCCGACCCGAAAAATTCAGTTAGCAAAAAGTGACGAAAAGATTCCAAAACCCTTGCCAAGCCTGCCTGCGGTTGATATTCTGACAAAGGTGCTCGCGGCCGACAAGGGCTGGCAGAAGCGGTAGAGACTGGATCTTCGCAGTAACTCCCAAGCATCTTAAATCCCTGAAATACTAAGGGGTTAGAGGTGTGTAAGGACAGAAGATTTGGCTCTATAGCAGCTTCCCTTGATCTGTTTTAGGATCGTAAGATTCTGGACAGAAGGCTTGGCAACGGCGGTATTTTCAGCCGAAACCATCGCGAAGTTCCTGGCATCTACAGTAGTAACCGCCGGTTGTGCGGCGCTGAGAGGCTAGGTCGAGCGAAACGGTTCGGTTGAGAGTCGCAGTTAACCAAGACGGTTCGAGCAGGCTTGAAAAAGCCAGCGCGAAAGAAAAAAGCGCTCCGGGGGTTGCCAAGGGAAAAAAAGATTGGTAACCTAACAAATGGCAGCAGACAAAAAAACGAAGGCGGTTGACGGAGAGAAAAGCGATCAGCAAAAGCTGAAATAAGTCGCTGAACGACAAACTCCTGTCACAGTAATTAGGCCCCTCCTTCGAAGCTGTTTAGACGTAGCGAATTCCCCAGTTCGCGCCCCAAGAGGCATCAAGCCTCCTGCCGGTTTTAAATCGGAGTTCCTCCGATACTCCCGGTTCAGTAAATAAGGCGTAACTCGGCGCGTCTATAAAATAGGGAATAACAAGTTTCGAGGCCAGCAGTCAGATCGACTTCGCAAGATCTCGGTTCAACTGCCTAGATGTTTGACAATCTGGTTGGATGCAAAACGTGAATACGTCAAGACCTTGAGTCAAGCGGGACGATCACAAGTCCGAATCGGGTGTTTTCCCACTCGATTCGTCAAACTCAATCACTTTACATGAGAGTTTGATCCCGGCTCAGAATCAACGTTGGCGGCGCGCTTAACACATGCAAGTCGAACGAGAAAGCCGCAAGGTGAGTAAAGTGGCATCCGGGTGAGTAACACGTGGATTATCTACCCTTTGGTGGGGAATAACTTTGGGAAACCGAAGCTAATACCGCATAAGCCCGAGAGGGGAAAGGT
>JAFEAR010000155.1 GCA_018266335.1 Bdellovibrionales bacterium | reverse complement strand
TGAATTGAGAAGGCCCGAAAGATAACGAGGAACACGAAAAGGTTATCGATGGAGAGCGACTTTTCCACCACATAGCCAGTTAGGTACTCGGTCGCGGCCTGATGGCCGAGGGTGTAGTTGATCCATCCGCCAAAGCCTAAGCCCAGCGCAATCCAAAAGGCGCTCCAGCCCAGGGCTTCCTTAACGTGAATCACGTGCGCTTTGCGATTCAGCACGCCTAGGTCGAGCAACAAAAGGGCAAGAATGACAACGTGAAACAGCACCCATTCCTGCAGCGTGTGGTGAGTCGGCACCGTGTTCATTTAGTTTTGAATAACTCCATTTGAGGTTCGGGCAGTTTTTCTTGGCGCGTACCATCGACGAGGACTTCTTCCTTCACCAGATTACGCCCGTGGGTATTTATAACGAAAAAAGCGTTTTCGGGATACTCTTGCTTGAGTTCTTTCATGGCTTCCAAAATCAGGGCCACGTTGGAAGGGTCGTCGTCGGACATGCCAAAGCGGTGGTGCGGATTTTGTCCGTAACATTCAAAGGCATCTTTAACGGCCGCCTTGATGGCCGCCTTTTTGAGCAAGGCCGTGCCCCATTTGTTTTCGGTGTCGCCCAGGAATTTACGCGTTTCGGGGTGTGAAACGGGGTACACGCTCACGTAGTTGGGACAGTTAGCGAGGTCGCGCGAGTTGCGCAAAATGTTAATGGCCCGACGAATGGTGTGCGGAGCGTTGCCGCGGGCCGTGATGATGGCCACGGGGCGGTTGTTGTTCACGGCCTTCACAAAGAAATCCCACGAGGGACCGCGCCATTCCAAGAAAGGCTGGCTCAGAGCATCGAGCATGTCCTGAATGAGCGGCTGATGCTTTTCGCCCAGCAAGTGCGGAGGAAGTTCGCGAAAGTTACGGTAGGAGCCCGTGTAGGGGTCGGCTTCGCGGGTTACGAAATGCTCCCAAGGAGAATTCTTCTTGCCCAATTGGCTGTGCACTTGCGGATATTCACTGGTAGCCACGTGCACTTCTTCGCCCGTGTGCGAGTGGAAGAGCACGATCTTAGTGGCGAGGTGAATGACGTTGTCGTCGAAGTCGAAAAAGTAAAAACTGCGTCCGCCCTTTTCGAAGTTGCGGTCCTCCTCGCGAAAAACATCGCTCGGGAGAAGAGGCATTTGGCCGGAGGTAGAAAAGTTCATGTTGCCACCTTGCTCCCCCGCATAATCACCAGGGTTTGAATGGCCAGAATACCGGCCGGAAGAAGAAAGGCTTCGTAACGTTCCGCTTGGAACACAAAGGCGCCCGTCGCCGAACCCAGCACAAAGAAGGCAATGGTTCCGATGCGTAACACGTTGGCGCGCTGCTCTCGGGCACGTCTTGCGCCATGAACTTTAGGGTCGAGAGCCCAAACTCGCACAAGACCTAATCCCAGATCCGTGGTGGTTCCGGTGAGGTGAGTGGAGCGAAACGCGCCGCGCGAAGCGCTTGTGATAACGGCGTTCATAAGTCCACTGGCGGTGCAAAGCAGCGCGAGTAAGAGGTAGTGTTGCTTGAGCTGAAACTCGGTACCGAAAGGCCCGAAGAAACCATGAAAGCCGAGCCAGCCCGCGGAGGCGACGAGAGCCGATATAAGGCCGAAGGCTATACCCTCAAGGGGTTTTTGGCCACGGTGTACGCGCGTTTCAATGAGCAATCCGGCAATGATCGAACCTAAAATAAAGAAGAGGGGGACGCTTAGAATCTCCACAGCTTCGAGCCATTCCATGTGACTCACACTGGCGCCGAAGAGCGTGGCAAAACCTGTTACGTGCGAAACGAAGCGTAAGCATGCCAGGTAGGCACCCACGTTGATAAAGCCAGCGCAGAAACTCAGCACAAAGCTATGGGTCGAATGTCGCAGAGAGAAAAGGGGGTCGGTTTTTGGATCCCAGAGCATCCGTCTTCAGTGCTCGTGATCGCAGCAGGCGGGTTTTTGCCGAGCGTGGTAATGGCGTTTGATTTGTACGGCGAGGGGCAAAAAGCCCAGGGTCATGAGGGCAAGGTGAAACAGAATATGCGTGTCGAGCGCCAGACCGACGGCGCCAATGACCGCGGCAATCACGAACACGCGGTGGAGAGTGATGGAAGCTTTGTTTCGGCGCAGAGCTAGGAATCCCATGCTGCCCGAAAAAGCGAGCACGCCTCCTTCAATGAAGGGCGAGTGGGGTAAAAATTTAAGCAGGCCGGGAGCTAAAGCGGCAATCACTCCCGTGCCAAAGCAGTGAATGAGGCAAAGAAAACTCGCGCAGGGACCAACCCAGGACCACGAAGTGCGAGGAACAACGGGGCGGGAATTCTGGTCCATAAGATCCATAGTGAAGGGGCATTTTACGTGTCTGCACCGGGCCACACCAGAAGAAAACATGTCGGGTCTCTGACTTGGGAGTTGGGGCGGGGCCTGCTAGGCTAGCGCCATGTCGAATGATGCCCCGAACTCTCAACAGAATCCTCTACTTAGCCCGCTTCGCGCTCCCCACGAGGCCTTGCCCTTTGACCTCCTCAAGCAGGAGCATTTTTTGCCGGCACTGGAAGCTTCTATGCAGCTGGCGCGTGGTCGGTTGGATCAAATTCGTAAGGCTACGGACACACCCACCTTTGAAAACACTTTGCTAGCTTTGGAGACGGCTTCGGAGCAACTCGATCTGGTGGTGGAGACTTTCTTTAATTTGCTAAGCGCCGAAGCGGACGAAGCTTTTCATGCGCTGGCCAAGGATATTTCTCCACGCGTGGCCGCCTTCGCCAACGAAATTATTTTGGACGAAAAGATTTTTGCGCGTATCAAATCGCTGCACGATCGTAAGGCGAGCTTGGCTTTGAATCAGGAGCAATCGCGGTTGCTCGAGCGCGCGTACCGCAATTTCTCGCGCAACGGAGCGTTGCTCGGTGAAAGCGCCAAAACGCGTCTGAAGGAAATCGACATTGAGCTGGCCAAGTTAGGGCCGCAGTTTTCCGAAAATCTCCTTAAGGCCACCTATGCCTTCGAAATGGAAATCACCGATCCTTCGGAACTGCGCGGCCTGCCGGAGTCAGCCATCGAGGAAGCCTCGGCGGCGGCCAAGAAAAAGGGCAAGGCTGCGAGCTGGATCTTTACGCTCGAGGCCACGAGCTTCATTCCTTTTCTGACTTACGCGGATAACCGCGCGTTGCGCGAAAAACTTTGGCGCGCTTACCAGAGCCGGGCGACCTCGGGCGAGTTTGATAACCGTGGAGTGCTGTCGGACATTGTGCGTTTGCGGCACGAGCGTGCTCAGCTTTTAGGCTTCGGCACGCACGCGGACTACGTGCTCGAGGAGCGCATGGCGGGCACGCACCAGCAGGTCATTAACTTTCTGGATAAAATGCTCTCCGCCGCTATGCCGGCGGCACAGCGCGAAGTGGCCGACGTGAAGGCCTTTGCGAAGGATCGCGACTTCCTCATGGAAATCATGCCGTGGGATTTTGCTTACTACTCGGAAAAACTCAAAGAGAAGCGCTTTAAGTTCAACGATGAAGAATTGCGTCCGTACTTCGTGCTCGAGAACGTTATTAAGGGCGCCTTCGAGCACGCGTCCAAGCTCTTCGGCATTGAGTTCCGGCCGGCGCAGAACATTCCCATCTACCATCCGGACGTCACGGTGTACGAAGTGCACGACAAGGTAAAAAATTCGCTCGTCGGACTCTTCTACGCCGACTTTTTCCCGCGGCCCACCAAGAAGGGCGGCGCGTGGATGACGCCGCTTCGCGAGCAAGGTTACTTTGGCGGGCAAATTCGCCGGCCGCACGTGAGCATTGTGTGCAACTTCACCAAGCCCTTGCCGGGCAAGCCTTCGCTCCTGAGTTTTGATGAAGTGCGCACCCTGTACCACGAGTTTGGGCATGCGCTGCACGGATTGCTCTCTGAGTGCACCTACCGCTCCATTGCCGGCACGAACGTTTACTGGGACTTTGTAGAGTTGCCTTCGCAGCTCATGGAAAACTGGGTGCTCGAAAAAGAAGTACTCGACACTTTCGCTTTCCACTACCAGACGGGCGAAAAAATGCCGACCGAGCTCATGGCGAAGGTCAAAGCCTCGGCCACTTACTTGGCCGGTTACCAGACCATGCGGCAGGTTTCCTTCGCGCTCCTCGATATGGCGTGGCACGCTTCGGATCCGCGCAGTATTGGCGACGATGTGGAAGCCTTTGAAACGCAAATTATGGATCGCACTCGCGTGTTGCCGAAGGTGCCGGGCACGAGTGCTTCGACGTCCTTTGCGCATATTTTTGCCGGCGGATATTCGGCCGGTTACTACAGCTACAAGTGGGCCGAAGTGCTCGAAGCCGATGCCTTTGAATATTTCAAGGAGCGCGGCCTTTACGACGTGGAAGTGGCCACCAAACTGCGGCGCGAGATTCTCTCTCGCGGAGGGACGGATCATCCCATGGAGCTTTACAAGCGCTTCCGTGGTCGCGAGCCCGATCCCTTAGCGCTGCTACGCCGCGACGGGTTGATTGCTTAGTATGGATGACAAAGAATACCGCGCACGCGTTCGTGAGCTCTTCGAGCGCGTGCTTAAAACCATCGACGCTATGGACCCCGATGTGGTCGAGGCCGAACTCAGCCAGGGCACGCTGACCATTGTGGCCAAGGGGCAGAAGACGATTCTGAGCCCTCAGCCGCCCGTGAAGCAAATCTGGCTGGCCGTGGCATCTAAAGGGATTGCTCTGCATTTTAGTTTTGAAGCTGAAACGCAGCGCTGGCTAGACGACAAGGGGCAGGGCCGCGAAGTGCTGAGTTACACCTCCGAGGTGTTGAGCCAGCTGAGTGGGCAGGCGATTCGTCTGAGTTAAGTGGGTTATTCGGACAGGCTCAGTGGCCTTCGCTGACCGCGTTGCGGTTCCAGCCGGGAATTTCTACGACCAAATCTTCGCTGCCGTTGGCTACGCACTGGCAGGCCAGGCGCGAGTCAAAGCTGGTTTTGGGGGCGTTGTCGAGCTGGTCCAGCTCTTCGTCGATGGCTTCATTGCAAGTCTTGAGGCCCTTGCGCACGTGCACGTGGCAAGTGGAGCAGGCCGAGACCCCGCCGCAGGCATGATCAATGTTAATTCCGTGGGCCATGGCAATGTCGAGCAGGCTGCCGGGCAGACCATTGTCATCGTAGGGAATCTTGGCCGGATCGACTTCGATGGTCTTGTTCATGGGCATGAAGGTCACCTTAAAGGGCTTGGTGGCCTTGGGTACTTTACGCTCGGGTAGATATGGATTGGTGCCGCCCATGGTGCTTCTAACGTAGACGCCCCCTGCGCGAGCCTCAAGTTGAAAGTCCGGAAAGCTTTCGAATTCGGGCACATCCTGGTAGGTACATGGCCATGTCTGCCGAGCGGGATGCCCTGATACCTTCCGAAGTTGCAAAACGTCGCACCTTTGCGATTATTTCGCACCCCGACGCCGGTAAAACAACGCTCACCGAAAAGGTTTTGCTTTATTGC
Organism: Bdellovibrionales bacterium; assembly: GCA_018266335.1. Next base: position 3,161 of record JAFEAR010000155.1, on the reverse strand, counting down.
GGGGCGATTCGCGAGGCCGGCGAAGTAAAGGCCAAAGCGCAGCGGCGCAAGACAACTTCCGATTGGATGGCGCTGGAGCAACAACGTGGCATTTCGGTGAGCTCGAGCGTGCTCCAGTTCGAGTACCGTGGCTTGCATGTGAACCTGCTCGACACCCCCGGTCACCAAGATTTCAGCGAAGACACCTACCGCACGCTCATGGCGGCGGATGCCGCGGTGATGGTAATTGACGCCGCCAAGGGCGTAGAGGCGCAGACGCGCAAGCTCTTCGAGGTCTGCCGCCTGCGCAAAATTCCCATCTTTACCTTCGTGAACAAGATGGACCGCGAAGGAAGACACCCCTTTGAACTTCTCGAAGAGCTCCAAAAAATTCTTAACATCGATTGGAACCCGCTCACGTGGCCAGTGGGCATGGGCCCCTCCTTTAAGGGGGTGTATCACCGCATTAAGCGTGAGTTTCAGTTTTTCACGCCGGCAGAAAAAGCCGGGCAGCGGGCGGGTCTGGAAACTTTGAAGTGCGAACCCAATAGCCCCGAGCTGTTGAAGTACGTCGATGCCGAACAGCAGAAAACGCTCATCGATGAAATTGATTTGCTTGAAGGTGCCGTGGGGCCCTTTGACCGCGAAGCTTTTTTGCGTGGCGAGCTCACGCCCGCCGTTTTTGGTAGCGCGCGTAACAACTTCGGGGTGCTTACCTTCCTAGATATTTTTGCGGACCTCGCGCCCGGCCCCAGCGCTAAGGATGCGCTCCCCGCACCCGTGCAGCCCGATGAAAAACGTTTCTCGGGTTTCGTGTTTAAAATTCAGGCCAACATGGACAAGGCCCACCGCGACCGCATTGCTTTTTTGCGTTTGTGCTCCGGCCGTTTCGAGCGCGACATGGATGTCAAGCACGCACGTTTGGGTAAAACCATTCGCTTGTCGCACGCTAAGCAGTTCATGGCGCAGGACCGCACCACGGTGAACGAGGCCTTCGGCGGCGACATCGTGGGCATTCACGATCCCGGACACTTTAAGATTGGCGACACCGTGTTTACGGGGCCGGCGGTGAAGTTCGAAGGCATTCCGCAGTTCTCGCCCGAAAGCTTTGGCCGCGTGCGTTTGCGCGATCCGCTCAAGCGCAAGCAATTGCAGAAGGGCATCGAGCAGTTGTCGGAAGAGGGCCTCGTGCAGCTCTTCATCGAGCCGCACGTGGGGTTGCAGGATCCTATTCTGGGCGTGGTGGGCTCGCTGCAATTTGACGTGATGATGTTCCGCCTAAAGGACGAGTACAACGTGGATGCCACGCTCGATCGCATGCCGTACACGCACGCCAATTGGATTGTGTGTCACGATCCCAAACTCGATATTCGCTCGCTCGATTGGCGCGTGCCGTTGGTGAAAGATGCGCATGACCACTGGGTGGCGCTGTGCCAGTCCGAATGGGAACTTAATTACATTCGTAAGAATGCACCGGATTCCGTGCAGTGGTACCCCAACAGCTTTGCGGCCGAGCTTGCGGTGCGCGAGCACGCGTCGACTTAGTGCTTGGCCCTTACGGGTTCGTCGGCACTATTGGTTAAAGTTTCTCCGCGTTTGATTTTTGAGAGGCCTTCGTAGGTGCGGTAAGCGCTTTCGAGGGGCGTTTGGAAAGCCATCATGATGTTCTTATCGGTGGTCATTCCCTGCGGATGCTGTTCGCAGAGCTCATCCATTTTATCCATAAGGGCTAGGGCGTCGCTCAGGGCCTGAATTTCTGCGGTGTGAAATCCGTTCGGAAAGGTTCCCATACGTTTGTAGTCGCGATCTTGTTGTTCCAAAAAGGTCTTAGCCGTACGCAATTGGTTCGCAGTAACGGTGGCTTCGCGGTCGCGTTCCGGAGTGGGCGAGACTTTGGCAAAGCGGAAGGGAATGGCGCAGCTTAAGTCCTCGGGATTCCCCAGGCAGTAGTAGAACACGTAAAGGGGTGTGCCGTTAGGGCCGGCCTTGCGCTCAATGACCATGTAGTTGCCGTTTTCCTTGCCTCCCTTGTCGGTTTCGGCGAGCACGAGTTTTTTGGAAATCGCGCGGGGACAAGTTTTTTGCGTGCCGAGCGGAATTCCAAAAAAACTGTTGTCGGCTGCCTGTGCGAGCGAAGCGCAGAGAGCGAGCGCGATAGTCAAAGTACCTACAACTCGAGTTGCCAACATAAGGGGCCTCCACTCCACCTATCGGCCGAAACCGAGAATTTGTTTACGGCTTGGAGTTTTCTCGTTTGGCCTTGAGCCATCAGAATTGATTGTTTTGCCATTCCCGTTGCGCAGAGCCTGAAGTGGTTTTTCTGTTCCATAGGTGTTGCTGTGTAGAAATGTAACAAGCGGGTGTTTGGGGCGAGGCCCGTGTGGCGAGAGCACTATCGACGTCGGTAGTGCGCGACCTGCAAGCTTAGACAATCTGCACGCGTGGTGAGCAATATGCGCCGGCGTAAATTTTTCTGAAGATTTTTATTGACGCGATTTTGAGCGCTATAGGCCGGCTGCTGCATGCAAATTGCGCTTTGGGTTTTCAAAAATAATTCATCACGCGCAAAAGTTTGCGTGGTGAGGCGCTGGCGCGTTCTGCGCGGCACTCTAGTTTTCATCTGAGTTGCTACAAAAAAGTGCTCTAAAAACTCGTGATATAGAACTCATCATGAACACGATTCGTGCACTGAAAGATTCGGAATTACTGTCCACAACCAAGGAACTCGTGCAAAAAGAGCGGGCGGTTACGATGGAAGTCTTGCGACACTTGCAGGAGATTGAGCGGCGCAAGTTGTTTGCGGATCTTAAGTACCCATCGCTCTTTGAATATGCCGTGCACGAGCTGAGTTACTCCGAAGCTGCCGCGGGTCGGCGTATTCAGGCTATGCGGCTTATGTCGGAGCTTCCGGAGGTGGCATCTAAGATTGAATCGGGTGCGCTAAGTCTTAGCAATATTTGCCAGGCTCGGAGCTTTTTTCGGGAAATGGATAAGGCGCAGCCCGAAGTGGCCTTGAGCCGGGAGCAGAAGACCGAGGTGCTGGCGCAACTCGAGGACAAGTCAGCTCGCGAGGGGCAAAGAATTTTACTTTCCATTAGCCCCGCTCATGCACTGCCCCGGGAGCGCGATTGCATAGTGAGCACTGAACATTCGGAAGTTAACTTTTTAATGAGCCGAGAACT
>JAFEAR010000154.1 GCA_018266335.1 Bdellovibrionales bacterium | reverse complement strand
CCAGGTCTTCTAGAATCTTTTCCGTAGCGCCCTGGGCCACGATTTCGCCCTTCTCAAGCACGGCCACGCGATCGCATAACAACCGAATATCTTCTAGTGCGTGCGATGAGATGATGAGGCTTTTTCCCTGCTCTCGCAGGCGCAGTAAAATCTGCCGGAGCTTTTCTTGCGCCCGGGGATCGAGCCCGCTCATGGGTTCATCGAGCACCAGGAGTTGCGGGTCGGAGAGCAGCGCCTGAGCAATGCCCGCACGCTGAAGCATGCCCTTGCTGTAATCGCCCATGGGGCGCCGGCCGCGCAGCGCTAGGCCCAGGGAACCCAGAATTTTAGGAACACGCGTCGTAAGCTCACTACGCGAAATGCCCCGAAGGCCGCCTAACTTATAGAGAAAAGTTTCGGCATCTAGCTCGGGCCAGAAGGAAGGCATCTCCGGCAAATACCCCACCGACAGCAGCGAACGGGAGTCTCCGAAGGGAAGGCCAAACAGGGTGCCCGAGCCACCATCGGCACGCACCAAGCCCAGTATAATTTTAATGAAGGTGGATTTACCCGCCCCGTTCGCCCCCACCAGCGCCAGTGACTCACCTTCGTGTAGATCCAAATTGAGTTGGCGCAACACGGGCACGCGGTAGGTCTTGCAAAGTTGCTGTGCGTGCACAAGTAAAGGGCGGCCCATTACCTTAGAATATAGGTGCACACTCCAATTGCACCTTTGTGTCAGATTTCTGACAAGCGCGTCAATTTGGGGCAAGTTTAGGTGCGCTCGAAAAATTTCTCATCCTTGCAAAGTCGGCTTCGACACTTTTTCGCTCTAAGAGACGAATTTCACTCGAATCCATTTTGCCCTCCAAACCAAATTGTTGGCGCAGCCTTTGCAACTAGTATCTGTAGAATCTGGTTTTATAACAGCCAGGGGAGGATTACTTATGTCACTTAAACACACTAAATCTCGTGCCGGTTTCTCGCTCGTTGAGTTGATGGTCGTCGTGGCAATTATCGGTATTCTGGCTACCATCGCCGTTCCGAACTTCCAACGTTTCCAAGCAAAAGCAATTCAGTCGAACGCTAAAGTTGAATTGTCCGCAGCGTTTACGGCAGAAAAAGCATTCTACGCTGAGTACGCTACTTACCACTCAAACTTTCCTGCGATCGGTTTCGTACCCGAGGGATTTTCTTTCGCCAACGCTACCACCGCCGTACCGACTCTCGCCGCGGGCGTGCGTCGCTACTACAGTGTCTACTCCATCGCCGGTGATAACCCGGTAACCCTGGCTTCTCTAAACTTAGCCGGCCGTACGGGTTGGCTTGGAGGCTATAAGGCGGCCACCGCCGTTTGCGCCGCTCCCGGCGCCTCGGATACCGCTCAGAGTGCGGCCGTAAGCATTCAACAGGCCAGCTTCACTCTCGGTGCCGAAGGATGTCCCTCCAAGGCATCGCAAACCACCGCGGAAATGGACGTGTGGACGATCGACGACAGCAAGAACTTGGTGAACACGCAAACCGGCATCTGAGCTATTTGCTAGTTTAATCCTGGAACCATTCCGGACGAGAGCGACGAATCTTTTCGACCAACACCGGGTCGACGTCGCTCTCAATTATTTTTCGCTTATCGCGAGCGTTCAAAAATTCTCGTCCCGCCTCCAAGCGAAGCGACAAAGCGGCTAAAAAATCTGGCGAAGCCGGCACGCGAGCCGCTCTTCCCATTAAATCACCCGCCAAGCGTGGATCGCCCAAATTCTCCAATGCATGAAATCCTGACCAAAAGAGCGGGCGCCAATAGTTCTGAGGGCACCGGTTAATGAGCTCGTTCATAACGAGCGTGGACCCGGCCCCATCGTGCCCCATCACAAAGTAGAAGGGCGCAAGCGAGGACAGAAAGTCGATTTCCTCCGGACTCGCCACACTCACCAGAGTATCGAGTTTAGAGAACATCCAGCTAAAATCGCCCCGGTAACTTTCGGCATTATGCAAACCACTGAGAGTTTCTAGCCAGGCCACAGACGACTGCGTGGCGCGAAGTCCCGGCCAAGGAAAAGGCTCGGAGTCGCCGCGCCGCAAACGATCGCGAAAAGAATCGGTTTCGCGCTGAACAATGGCCGCACCTACGAGCTCGGATCCACGCGGATCCGGCTGTTGCCGGCGCCAACCCATCAAGCCCAGGTAAAAGGCGAAGAGGAACAGTGCGGGCAGCCACCGTTGCATGCGCAGCCTCAGTCGTCGGCGCCGGAGCTATCCAAACCGAATTTTTCGAGCCGGTAGCGTAGCGAACGCATAGTGATACCCAGAAGGCGCGCACATTCGCGCTTCACACCTTTGGACTGATCCAAAGCCTTCAAAAGAAACTCTTTTTCTACCACTCCGAGAATGTCGTCGATTTTCACGCCCGCAGCGTTCCAAACGATATCCTTGCCGAGGGTATCCAGACGCGGCTTAAGCGGTTCACGAATATGATCGGGCACTCCCTCGGGCAACAGTGCAACGCCGCTCTCCAAGGCGATCATGCGTTCAATAACGTTTTCTAATTCACGAACGTTTCCGGGCCACATGTAGGTGCGCAGCAAATCCATGGTGGCTTGAGGTACCGTCTGGATGGTCTTGCCAAATTTTTTGGAGAACGATTCCAAGAAAAATTCCACCAGCATGGGAATGTCGTCTTTGCGTTCACGCAGAGCCGGCACTTTGATTTGAATAACATTAAGACGGAAGAACAAGTCTTCGCGGAAAGTCTTCTTGCGAACTTCCTCTTCGAGATCGCGATTCGTGGCGGCAATGAGCCGCACCGTGCTCGTTACCGGTTCGGTTCCGCCGACCGGATAAAATGTGCCTTCGGCAATGGCTCGCAGGAGGGACACCTGCATGGGAAGCGGCATTTCGCCAATTTCGTCTAGAAAGAGCGTGCCGCCATTGGCCACTTCAAAGAATCCCTTTTTGTCCGTTACGGCGCCCGTAAACGCGCCCTTCTTGTGACCGAACATTTCGGATTCAATGAGGTGCTCGGGAATAGCGCCACAGTTCACGCTGTAAAAAGGACCTTCGGCCCATGCGCTGTTAAAGTGCACGGCCTTGGCGACCAACTCCTTACCCGTACCACTTTCACCCGTAATGAGAATGTTGGAGTTCGTGGGCGCCACGCGCTTGATGATGTCAAAGACTTTGAGCATGGACTGAGAAGCACCCACAATGTTCGAAAAGCTAAATCGCTCGCGCAATTCTTTGCGCATGCGATCGTTATCCTGAACGAGCACACGATTTTCGAGAGCACGCCGAATGCGCACTTTAACGTCGTCAATCTTGAAGGGCTTGGTAAGATAATCGAACGCTCCTAGCTTCATGGCCTCCACGGCCGACTCGGTAGAACCGAAGGCGGTGATCATCATCATGAGCGCTTGGGGATCTTTTTCGCGGACCTTCGCAAGGAGTTCGAGACCCGACATTTCGGGCATTTGAATATCGGAAATAATAAGATCGTAGGCATTCGTCGCCAGACGTTCGAAAGCTTCGCGTCCGTTCGAAGCCGTGTCGACCGTCATTTTTTCTCGCTTGAGCATGATCTGCAGAAATTCACGAATGCTCGGTTCATCGTCCACAACCAGAATGGAGGGTTTGATGTCGGATTTACTCATGACGCTCCTTTGAACTCGATACGTATCATCGTACCACCTTTTGCCGCGAAATCAGGCAAAGGCGAGACAACTTGCACTTTGGCTTCCATGGATTCCAACACACGGTAAGACACCGCCAGGCCTAGGCCAGTTCCCTTCTCCTTTGTCGTAAAGAAGGGCTCAAAAATACGGGCCTGCAGTTCCAATGGAATGCCCGATCCATCGTCGCGTAGTTCCACGACCGGGCCCGGACCAACGGTGATTTCGGCACGATGCGCTCCGGCTTGACCGGAATTAAGAGCCAAGTTCATGAGCACCTGCGTAATCTTATTAACATCGCCCCGGGCCAGCGTTGACTCTGACCCCAGGTTTTTCAGCGTGATTTCGCAAGAAAGCTGTTGCCATTTGGAATTAACTTTCAAACTCTCAATCAAACGACTGACCACGTCATTAAGCTCGACCGCCTCCAATTTGGGAGTGGGAGGTCTTACGTATTCCAAAAATTCGGTGATGAGCGAATCAAGCCGGGCCGACTCGCGCTGAATAATAGTCAAAAGTTTGCGATCATCCTCACCCAAGTCCGACAGGGAACCTAAAAGCTGAGCACTTCCAGAAATTCCGGCCAAAGGATTGCGAATTTCGTGGGCAATACCGGCGGCAAGCTTGCCAACCGCCGCGAGTTTTTCTGAGAGTCGCAAGCTCTCTTCGAGCTTAATAATGGCCGTTAGGTCTTGAAACACCACCAACGAACCAAGCACTTCCTTGTCATCGGGATCCGTCAAACGAGCTACCGAATAGCCAAGTTGCAGTTCTTCCCCCGAATCCTTGCGCCGGTATCGAACCGTGGGTCGATCCGGACTCGACTCCTGAAACTCTAGCAACGGTACAAGGGTGTTGAGCCGATGAATTTGCTCGTGCACGCCCGGTAAAACGTCGCGCAAACTGCGATTGAGCACATCAGATTCCGCCACGTTCAGAATGCGCACACCTACGCGATTGATTTGAATAATACGCCCCTGCGAATCGACGCTCATCAGTCCACTAGGAATGTTAGCCAAAATGGCTTTCTGTAAGTTTTCCAAACGACGTCGAGCATCTTCAGAAACGTTAAGCGCGATGTCACTGCGCCGAAGCGCGCGCATAAGGTAAAGCCCCAAGCACGTGGTGGCAACGATCGCCGCGCCGTTCCCAAGAATCGCCACACCAAAGCCCACGGCCAGCGACATGAAGACCACGTTTAAGGCCGCCAGCACTAGCGCAAAAGGGGCATTAAAGAGAATGGAGCCACCCAAAGAAATAATTGGAAACAGAACGAGAAAGGGCGACGAACTAGAACCCGAAGCCCGCACCAAAGCCATGGCCACTGCGGAGTCGGCCAAGAAAAGCGCGTAAAGGGGCGAATGCAAATCGCGGCCAAAAACCACGAGCGCTTGCCCCACGGCGACGATGGCCACCAACAAAAAAATATCGGACGCCTCGTACCCCGACCCCTCAAAAAAGATATGCCCTGCGAACAAACTCAAAATGGAAATAATCAGCAAGTACGCAATGGTGCGCGACAGCACCACCACGTAGGGATCCCGGTAAGTCGAAAAAGTCGGAGCCAGCTTGCGTGCCATCAGCCACCGGGGCCCGACATAACGTCTGCCATTTGAAAAATCGGCAGGTACATCGGTACTAGTACGGAGGCCACCACAATACCCACGATCACAATCATGAGCGGCTCAAGAATGGAAGTCATGGCCATCACCTTGGTATCGACCTCGTCCTCGTAGAACTCGGCAATTTTGGTAAGCATTTGGTCCAAGGCACCGGTTTGCTCACCAATCGAAATCATACTGACGGCCATTTTGGGGAAAACGTTGGTAGCCAACAGGGGCGCCGCAATGGAGTTACCCTGCGTAATGGAAAGCCTGGTGGCCTGAATGGCCGATTCAATGGCGTAGTTGCCCGCAATACGCGAAGTGATTTCGAGGGCGTCCAAAATTGGCACCCCCGACTGAATCATTGTGCCAAAGGTGCGCGAGAACCGGGCAATACCAATCTTTTGAATAAGATCGCCGAAGATAGGCAGTTTCATAAGGTACGGATCGATCACTCGCCGTGCTCCCTCATTGGTAAAGCACCAGTACACCCCGAAGCCCGTTCCCGCGGCACCTCCCAAAAGGACGTACCACTTGGTGCGCACAAAACTAGAAATGTTCATGAGGAAAAGAGTAGGCGCCGGCAGCGGCTTGCCGCCATTTTGGAACATCTGCGCAAAAGTCGGCACCACGAAGGTCAGCAACACTGTGAGCACCGCGATCACAATGAAAACGATGATGATCGGATAAGTCATAGCGCCCTTCACCTTGCGGCGGAGCGAGGCGGATTTTTCGTAATAAATGGCCAATCGCTGCAAAACTTTATCGAGCGAACCGGAGACTTCACCGGCCGCGATCAAGTTAATAAAAATACGATCGAAAATTTTGGGATACTTCCGAAGCGATTCAGTAAGACTGCTTCCCTCTTCGATTTGTTTTTGTACCTTCGCCAGGATTTCGCCGAAGCCCCGATTGTCCACCTGGTCCGAAAGCACCTTGAGCGCCTGCACAATCGAGATACCTGCCGATTGCATGGTGGCCAGCTGACGAATGAAAGCCGTGAACTCCATTAGGTCAGGTACGGGCGAGCTCAGCAGGGCCAGCAAAGAGGTGGCCGTCTCGTTTACGGTCTTCGGCGCTTCAGACGACGCAATCGAAATGGGGCGAATGTTCTGACTACGCAGACGCGAGCGAACCTCGAACTCGGTGCCCGCGTCGATATCCCCGGATACTTTGCGGGCGGTGCTGTCGTAGCCGGTGTAACGAAACTTCACGCGACCCTCCGTTGCTGCGCTTTTTCAACCATACGGAGGAATTCTTCGGCATCGGGACTATGCGTAATGGCCTCTTGCACCGTAATCACGCCCGCCATGCTGAGCTGCAATAGAGATTGGTTCAGCGTGACCATGCCGTGGCTTTCCTGACCCATCTGCATTTGGCCAGGAACTTGGTGAAGTTTGTTGTCCCGAATCAAGTTACGGATCGCGGGCGTCATGGCCAGGTATTCGTAGGCCATCACCCGACCCCTACGGTCGGCGCGCTGACAAAGGGCCTGACTCAACACGGCTTCCAGCGTGAACGACAACAAAGAGCGAATGTAATCCTGCGATTCAGGCGGGAAGAGCTGAACAATTCGGTTGATGGAGTTGATGGCTCCGTTCGTGTGGAGCGTAGAGAACACAAGGTGACCGGTTTCGGCTGCCTTCAACGCCGCCTCGGCGGTTTCACTATCGCGAATCTCTCCCACCATGATGACGTCGGGGTCTTCGCGCAACACCTGGCGCAGGGCCGTAGCGAAGCCATCGCAATCCGTACCGATTTCGCGCTGGTTCACGATGCTCATTTGGTGCGAATGCGTGAACTCGATGGGGTCCTCGATGGTCATGATGTGCTGACGCTTGGTGCGATTCAGTTTATCGATGAAGGCCGCCAACGTGGTAGATTTGCCAGAGCCCGTGGCGCCGGTGACCAGAATCAGGCCGTGGGGACGTTCACTAAGACCTTCCACGTAACGATTGAAGCCCATATCCGCCAGCGGACGAACGGTGGATAGAATCCGGCGAAACACCGCCGCCACCGATCCACGTTGCATGAAAAAGTTGGCGCGCAAGCGTGCAACGTTCTTCACGCCAAAAGCAAAATCCAGTTCCTTATGCTCCTCAAAACGTTTGCGTTGATCTTCCGTCAGGAGAGACAAGCAAAGCCGTTTCGTGTCTTCCGCCGTCAGCGGAGCGCTCTTGGCACGGGCCATATCGCCGTTAATACGAAAGGCCGGCGGCGCGCCCACGGTGAGGTGCAAGTCGGACGCACCCTTCTCGATCATCGTCCGCAGCAGGGATGCTAAGTCAAAATTGAGCTTTTCGTCGCTCATATTATTCGCCCCCCACTTGTAGCAGTTCATCGACGCTCACGATGCCCCGCATGACTTTACGCATGGTATTGATGCGCAAACCGCGCATGCCACTCGCCACGGCCGCGCGCCGAATATCGAGGGTGGTAGCACCGGATCCTATTTTTTCGCGCAGCGAATCGGTAATTTCGAGGACTTCGTGCACAGCACAGCGACCACGGAAACCCGAGTTGCTGCACTTAGGACAACCCTTGCCGTGCATGGGCTGGAACTTACCAATGACGTTTTCGGGGAAGCCGAGCCGCTTGAGTGTTTCGGGTGTCTGCCGCGTATCGGGCGCGCGGCAATCTAAGCAAACTTTGCGCACCAAACGCTGCGAAACCACGCACAGCAAAGCCGAGTTAACCAGGAAAGGATCGATGCCCATGTCCTTCAAACGCATGATCGTCGAAGCTGCATCGTTGGTGTGCAGAGTGGAGAGCACCATGTGGCCCGTGAGCGCCGCTTTAAAGGCGATTTCGGCGGTTTCACCATCGCGAATCTCACCGAGCAGAATAATGTCCGGATCTTGCCGCAGGAGTGCGCGCAAGGTTTCGGCAAAGGTCAGACCAATTTGTTCTTTGGTTTGCACCTGGTTAATGCCAGCAAATTTATATTCGACCGGATCTTCGATCGTGGAAATGTTCACGTCGTTCGTGTTCAGCATATTGATGGCCGAGTACAGCGTGGTGGTTTTACCGGAACCCGTAGCACCCGTAACCAGTACGATGCCCCACGGCGCCGTCACCGCTTTGCGGAATTTTTCCAAGTCATCGGGTTCAAATCCCAGTTGTTCGAAGGATACGGCCGCATTGGATTTATCCAGAATACGCAGCACAACTTTTTCGCCGTTCACGGTGGGCAAGGTGTTCACCCGGAAATCGATTTCGCCGCCTTCGGGCAAACGGAAGCGAACACGTCCATCCTGTGGCAAGCGACGTTCGTCGATACGCATTTTTGCCATCACTTTGATGCGAGCCACCAAAGCATTTCGAATGTTTGCTGGTGGCCGCACGGAATCGCGTAAGTCTCCATCAATCCGCAGCCGCACGCGCAAATCTGTCTCGTAGGGCTCAATGTGAATATCGGAGGCCTTTTTACGAATGGCATCCAACAAAACCGCCGAAACGAATTGAATAATGGGAGCATCATCTTCAGTCGTTTCATCTTCTGGGGAAACAACTTGCATATCGCTCTCGATAGCTTCAGCCCCCTGCTCATTGTTAATGCTTTCCGCAAGTTTTCGAATATCCACGCCGCCGATGCGTTCGATGAAGGAACGAATGGCCGAGGGATACCCGAGCACCTGCTCAATACGCGAACGCGCATGGAAGCGAATGTCGTCGATGCACTGCACGTTCGAGGGATCGCTCGTGGCAATGACCAGAGTTTCTCCCCGGCGACCCACCGGCAACACGCAGTACTTGGCGCAGAGTGAAATCGGCACCAACTGCAAAAGCTCGTTGTCCGGATGGAAGTCCGCCAGGTCCATGATGGGCAAACGGAAGTGTTTGGAGAGGAAACTAATCAGCGAACGCTCGTCGGTGAGGTTTTCGGAGATGAGAATGTCCACCAGGCGGCCGCCCGTCTTCTTTTGCTTCGCAAGACAATCCTCAAGATGCTTTTGCGAAATGATTCGCTCTTTAAGCAAAAGGTCTCCGAGGAGACGACTCGTTACCATAACACCTCATGTCTCTATCGGAGGATTCCGTGGAGACCTGAAGTCCGTTACGCGTCGCACCAAGGCGTGTTTATTCGCCGCTTAACTTAAATCTGACGGTAAAGGCCCATTGGAAACGGAGCGCGGCGAGACTAATTTATAAGGAATGAAAATTGCCGTACTTATTAAGCAAGTTCCCGATACCGAAACCAAAGCCAACCTCGGGGCCCAAGGCCTCGAATACACCGGGGTGAAATTCATTCTGAACCCCTACGATGAGTTCGCAGTGGAAGAAGCCATCAAAACCCGCGACAAACTCAAAGGCGACGTAACCGTCATTACCCTTGGCCCCGACCGCACGGTCGACGCGCTGCGCACCGCACTCGCTATGGGCTGTGACAATGCCATCCAAGTGCAGGTGGCAGAAGACGAACTCCGCAAATGCGATTCCTACGTCATCGCCAAAGCTTTGGCGGAAGTCATCAAGACCAAAGGCCCCTTCGACGTGATCTTCGCCGGTAAACAGGCCATCGACGATGACGCCCTCGCCGTGCCGCAAATGGTGGCCGAGTTCGCCGGCCTGCCCCGCGCTACGGTCGTGACCAAATTAGAGATCAATGCCGACGGCAAATCCGCCAAGGGATCGCGCGCCATCGAAGGTGGTGCGGAAGAAAACTTCGACCTCACGCTGCCGGGCCTCATTGCCGCGCACAAGGGCATCAACACGCCCCGCTACGCATCGCTCCCCGGCATTATGAAGGCCAAGCAGAAAAAAGTGGACGTCCTCCCCATCGCTTCGCTCGGCACCGGTCCGCAGGACGCCCGCGTTGAATTCTCCGGCTTCGAGCTTCCGCCCGAGAAAAAGGCCGGCAAGAAAATCACCGGCACCCCCGAAGAAGTCGCCCACCAACTCGTCACCGCTTTGCGCAACGAAGCCAAAGTAATCTGAGAACGGAGCATCGAAATGGCTAACAAGGCACTCGTTTACACGGAACTCAAAGACGGCAAAGTTAAAAAGTCCTCGCTCGAAGTCATTCACGCGCTCGCGGCCCAGGGCTGCGAAGTAGACGCGATTGTTTTCGGCGACGCGCTGAAGGGCGACGAAATCGCCAAAAGCGTGGGCGGACAGGGAGCAAAAAAACTCCTCACCGCCACCGATGCTTCCTTTAAATTTTATCAGCCCGAAGCTTTCGCCAGCACCATTGCCGAAACCTTTAAGCCGGGTGGCTACACCATCCTTGCCGGTCCCGCATCGGCGACGGTGAAGGACTTGTTCCCGGGTCTTTCGGTTAAACTCGCGGGCGGCCTGGCCGTTGATTGCACCGCCATTGATCTAAAGGACGGCGTCAAAGCCAAACGCCCCATGCTCGCCGGTAAATACTTTGCGTGGGTGAAATTTAAGAATGGCCCCGCCGTTATCAGCGTGCGTCCCAACGTCCTCACCATCGGTGCCGACAGCGGCAGTGCCGCCGCCGTCAGTGCAGCGACCGTGAAGAACGATGGCCGCGTGAAAACCACCGGTATCAGCGGCGGATCGGCTTCGGCCCGTCCCGACCTTACCGAAGCCGAGCGCATCGTCAGCGGCGGTCGCGCCATGAAGGCCCCCGAGAACTTTAAGATTTTGGAAGAGCTCGCCGACACCATCGGCGCGGCCGTAGGTGCTTCGCGCGCCGCCGTGGATGCGGGCATGGCCCCCCACTCCATGCAAGTTGGTCAAACGGGTAAAACCGTAAACCCCAACCTGTACATCGCCTGCGGAATCAGCGGCGCGATTCAGCATTTGGCGGGCATGAAGACCTCCAAATTCATCGTGTGCATCAACACGGATCCCGAAGCTCCGATTTTCCAAAAAGCGGATTACGGTGCCGTGGGTGATTTGTTCCAAGTAGTTCCGGCCCTGACCAAAGAATTCAAAAAGCTGCTCTCCCAAGGGTGAGCTACTTAGCGCGAAGCGTTTTTAGACACGCTTCCGATCCGAGCCTCTCGCGCCACTGAACGTAGTGCGAGAGGCGCCCATCACTGATCATGTCCAATAGGCGTACCGGCGATAGCGTTCCGGGTTTAAACAGATTCAAATTCGCGCGCGTCGACCATTCCGGCGGCGGAGCTGCCTTGGCAGCATTAAAGATATTACTCAGACAATTATCCAGATTAATTTTACTTCCCGTGAGTGCCCAGGCCGCCCCGACATCGTTGTAGGCAATGTCCTTTTGCGTTTCTACGTTTTCAAAGTGCGCCACGGGACGCTCCAACGCACCATCGGCACCCGTATTCCAATTGGTCGTGGTGGGCGCAAACTCCTCATACAGAGCGCCCAAAGCATGCACAGCATTTTGAATATCGCGGGGAGCGTATTTTTTCTCACGCAGTTTCTGAGCCAAGTAAGCAGACAGCCAAAAATGGTAGGGCCGTGTATGAGCGCAAGCAGAAGCCACGTTCGCCGGCAGACTGTAAGCTGCCTGGTTGTGATCCGCAGCATATGCATCGAGCACACTTACAGTCGAAGCCAAGGTCGCAAGCCCCGCAAAGGCCGGATAGTTCTGCCGATTCGCTAGTTCCAGCAACGGCGACATCGACGCCCCCCGCGCTCCATAGAGTCCCAACACCACCCACACCGCATGACTTAGTTGCGGCTCATGCACGCCAGCGGCCACGAAGGAGCGCACTAGGTCGTCGTGCAGATTTCCCGGCCGAACTTTTTTGCCGGCCTTCAAATCATCGTAGCGTTTTAGTAACTCCGTCGTAAATTGGGGCAGGACTCGGGTGTAAATCGGATCGGAACCGAATTCGGAAATTTCCTGCGGCAAGGCCAACAGCTTTCCGTTGCCATCGAATACTTGCATGCGCAGAACAGTGTCGCGAAAAGCATTGCCGCAACCCAAGCTGGTGTCCGATCCACAACCCACCCAAGCGAGATTCCCCAAATTTCGGAATATCATTTTGCTTTGCGCTTGGGTCTGAATGCGTTTCGCGAAGCTTGCCGGCATCTCTTCGGGAGCCTTGGATTGTCCCGTGTCTTGAACTCCCCGAAATTTGTCTGCCCAAGAGCCGCCGGCGATGGCCGGAATTCTGAAACTTCGACCTTGTCGACGCAGTTTAGCGTCCTGATGAATATCGAGCACTTCACTGAGCTGCAATTGCAAACCTAGCTCGCGGTCGCTCAGCCGGGGACTCATCGAAAGGGCGTAGGGAGCAAGCTCGGTATTCGAAATGCTATTCGCAAAGCGATCGTAGTCATAGTTTGCCGCGACCGAATCTCGGCAGGCATCGCGCACCGATAGGCGTTTCGGATCGAAGGTGGCCGCCGTGGATAGGTGTATGGCCATCATATCGTCTTGAGTCAGGTGCCGAGGATCAGCGACATCAACGGCCATTGCCGTAATTCCAAACAATCCAAGCCAAATCGCACAATGACGGATCATCTGCAGTTTATCGGTCAGTGCCGACTAAAATCGGCGCCATAAAACTGACTCAACCCCGTCCCCAAATGACCGATAAGCCTCTTATATGGGTTGGATTTACATCCTCGTACGTACCTTTCCATTCTGGGGCATTCCCATCGCTCTCATTTTCATTACGATGATGACCGGAAAAAAATCTAAATCCATTCCCAAGACAACTCGTATGGGTTACTTGAGCCTAGCCGCAGCCATGATCATCGGCTCCGTTTTATTTTTTATATTGGGCGGCCCCCTCGCGGCCGTACCGCAAGTTCACAACTTCCTGTACCAAAAGTACTGAAGCTTAAGCGCAGAAACGTGCGAGACGTTTAATTCCCTCAGTGATTTCGGTGTCGGCCGTGGCGAAGGAAAGACGCGCCCACCCGGGCATGCCCATGGAGGCGCCGGGAATAATCACCACGCGTTCCTTCTGCACCAGGGCCTCGCAGAATTCGCGGTCGGATTTAAATCCCTTCGCAGCAATGATCTTCGAAAAATCGGCCATCACGTAGAAGGCCCCTTCGGGCTCAATGAAGTGCACGCCGGGAATTTTACGCAATCCATCCATCATCAGCTGCATGCGCTGGCGATAGAGCGTAATGACGGGTTTAAGAAAATTCTCCATCTTGTCCATGCTGTCCGCCGCGGCCTTCTGAATGAATCCCGGCATGCAGGTGATGAACTGCGTTTGCAGCGCGGTGAGCGCCTGAATAGTTTGTTTATGACTAACCACGTAGCCCAAACGCCAACCCGTCATGGCGAGGCTCTTCGAAAAGGCATTCACGCAAATGATATCTTCCCCGTAATCGTTCACCAGCGCGAGCGGGCAAAGGTGCGGCTGATTGCCCAGAGTAAGTCGCTCGTAAATTTCGTCGTAAATGAGCATCACCTTGCGGCTCGAACACCACTTGATGAGGGCCTCGAGGGCCGCACGGTCAATCATCTTGCCGGTGGGATTATTGGGCGAAGAAAAAATAACCGCTTTTACCCGATCATTGTAGTGAGCTTCTAATTGCTGCGGCGTCGGAAAAAATTTGTCCTTTTCGAGGGTTTCAAAATCGCGCACCACCCCGCCCGAAGCCTTCACCAGACTCGGATACGAAACCCAGTACGGACGCGGTACGAGCACCTCGTCCCCGAGCGAGAGTACACCCGAAAGCGCCACGTGGATGCCCTGCTTCGCTCCACCCGTAACCACCACGTGATCGGCGGTAACCCACTTCGCACCCAGACGATCGCGATAATCTTTGGCAATGCCTTCGCGTAGTTCCGCGATGCCCTGCGAGGCTACGTACTTCGTGTTGCCTGCTCGCATGGACTTAATGGCCGCATCTTCAACGAAGTCGGGGGTGGGAAAATCGGGTTCGCCCGCGGCCAACGAACAAACGTCCAGCCCCTGCGCTCGCATTTCGCGCACACGACCTAGCAGTGCGAGAGTCAAACTTTCGGAAACTTTTGGATTTAAGAGCGGCATTTTTTCACCAGGGCCTTTTCCACTTGCGGGGTTACGAGACCCGTTAAATCGCCTCCGTGCGCCGCGACCTCCTTAACGAGGGAACTGCTCACGAAGAAATATTTTTCATCCGTCATTATGAGGAAGGTTTCGATGTCGTGATCCAAGCGACGATTCATGGTGGCCATTTGGAACTCACCTTCGAAATCGCTAATGGCGCGCAGACCGCGAATCAGTACGGTAGATTTTACCTGCCGGCAGAAATCCACAATCAAACCATCGTGCGTGCGCACTTCCACGCTGCCGACGGGCAAATCCTTAAGTGCTTCCTGCAGCAGAGCCATGCGTTCAGCAGTCGAAAACAAAGCTTGCTTACGAGCGTTTTCGGCGATCACCAAGTAGAGTTTTCCAAACCGAGGCTGCACGCGGCGGATAATATCCAAATGACCGTTCGTGGGCGGATCAAAACTGCCCGCGTAAACGGCGGTCCGGCTCGGTTCCAGGGAAGGCGTCGCCATACCCGGGTAAGTTAGTCAGCGGGTCGACGTTTAGCTAGGCCCCGACCTAAAATTAGGGAGCGACTCGGCGGTAAAAGAGGGTGGCCGTGGAGCCCTTACGCCGCTCCTTAAGCAGTTCCCAGTGGGGCAATGTCAGCGCCGGCTCACGAATGGAGGTTTCAGCTACCAGCAGGGCCTCCGGGGCAAAGAGCTGCGCACCAACAATTTCAAGGGTCACCAGAGCCTTCCGCACCAAGCCCTTATCGTAGGGGGGATCGCAAAAAATCGTATCGAAGGGAGCCTGCCCACTATCCAGCAGGGCGCGCGCCCAGGACTCTACGCGCGACTGTTCCACGATCCGCACAATATCCGCGCCCAATCCCAGAGCCTCCTGGTTTTTACGAATGGCCGCTAGGGCTTTGCGGTCAGCTTCGACCAGCACCGCACTCGCAGCGCCCCGCGAAAGCGATTCGAAGGCCAGGGCGCCCGTGCCCGCAAAGAGGTCCAGAACTTTGTTCGGCGCATGGCCAAACGAATGATCGAACATGTTAAAGATGGCTTCGCGCAGGGAGTCGGTGGTGGGCCGCGTGGTATCGCCGGACGGCGAAAACAAAGTACGACCGCCCCACTGTCCCCCCACAATGCGCATAGCTTCAATGACCTAAGTAAGCGGCTTTCACCTTAGGATTACGGGCCACCTCGTTGGCGGGGCCGGACAAGGTGGTGGTGCCGGTTTCGAGCACGTAAGCCCGGTGGGCGATGCTCAGGGCGGCGGCCGCATTTTGCTCCACGAGCAGCATGGTCATGCCCTTGCGGTTAATTTCCACGAGCGCACGGAAAATAGATTCCACTAGCACCGGAGCAATTCCGAGCGACGGTTCATCGAGCATCAGCAGCTTTGGTCGTTGCATGAGCGCGCGACTGATGGCGAGCATTTGCTGTTCGCCGCCGCTCAGGGTGCCAGCAAGTTGGCCCAGACGTTCCTTGAGCCGGGGGAAAAGGGCGTAAACTTCCTGCAAATCGGATTCAATTTGGTCGCGCTGTTCCCGCGTGCCATTCGCCCGAATGTAGGCACCCATGTCTAAATTCTCGCGCACCGTAAGGTTGCCAAAAATTCGCCGTCCTTCGGGAGAGTGGGCCAAACCCAAGCGCACAATTTTGTGGGCCGCTAATTTGTGGGCCGAAAGCGATTGCCCGTCGAATTCAATGCTTCCACTCGTAAGCGGATTCAGACCCGAAATAGCCCGGAGAGTTGTGGTCTTGCCCGCCCCATTGGCGCCCAGCAAAGTCACAATTTCGCCTTGTCGCACTTCCAAAGACACATCGTGCAGCGCCTTGATGGCCCCGTAACAAACGCACAAGTGACTCACCTTAAGCATGGGGAGGCTCCCCCTTTTTGGTCAAACTACCGCCCAAGTAAGCCTCGATCACGCGCGGGTTAGCCCGAATATCTGCTGGCAATCCGCTGGCAATGAGCTCGCCGTAATCCAGCACGTGAATGGTTTCGCAAATTTTCATGACCAAACTCATGTCGTGCTCAATCAGCAAAATAGTAACGCCAAATTCTTTACGAATGGCCACGATGAGATCGGCCAGCTGCGCCGTCTCGGTGGGGTTCATGCCCGCCGCCGGCTCATCCAGGAGCAGCAGCTTGGGCCGCGTAGCGAGCGCGCGCGCAATTTCGACTTTGCGTTGCGCACCGTAGGGCAAATTTTTTGCGAGCGTATCAGCGTACGCATCTAGGCCCATGCGCCGCAAAATATCGCGCGCCTCGGCTTTTAGCTTTGCCTCCCGACGCGCGAAACGAGGCAACGCCAACAACGCCGACAGAAGCCCGTAGTCGCGTTCGCCGTGCAGCGAGACCAAAGTGTTTTCCAGCACGGTCATTTCTTTAAACAAACGAATGTTCTGAAAAGTGCGCGATAAACCCAGGTGACAAATGCGATGGGGCGCCACTCCCGCAATGGACTGGCCCGCGAATTCAATGGCGCCCGAAGTAGGTTCGTAAACTCCCGTCACCAGGTTAAAGCAGGTCGTTTTGCCGGCGCCATTCGGACCGATGAGTCCCACCAGGCCGCCCTCGGGAATGGAGAACGAAACTTTGTTCATGGCCACCAAACCACCGAAGCGAATGGTCAAATCGCGCAGCTGCAACAAGGCGCTCATGCTGCCACCTTCGCTTTCTTTCGCAACAGGCCCATGAGTCCGGTGGGCTGCCAGAGCATTACCAAAATCATGACCAGGCCAAAGATGAGCATGCGAATCTGCGAAAGATTTTCGTTAAAGCGCAGAGCTTCGGGAAGAATCGTAACAATGATAGCGCCCAGAATCGCGCCGATTTGCGAACCCATGCCACCCACCACCACCATCAAGAGCACGGTGACGGTCACCATGAAGTTAAAATTGTTGGGATGCAGGAACTGTTGATTGTGGGCAAAGAGTCCGCCGGCCAAACCAGCGAACATCGAACCGCCCACAAAGGCGAAAGTTTTGTAGAAGCGCACGTTCACGCCCATGGAACGCGCGGCGATTTCGTCTTCGCGCACGGCCACAATGGCCCGACCAAAACTAGAGCGCATCAGATTGCGGAACAACAGCACCGTAAGCAGCGCGGCAATCCACACGCTCCACAAGTTGGTCAGCTTGGGCACCCCGGGCAATCCGCGCGAAGCCCCCACACTGTCCATATTCAAAATCACAATCCGAATGATCTCGCCGAAGCCCACCGTGGCGATGGCCAGGTAGTCGCCCGTCAAACGCAAACACGGTACGCCCACCGCCAAACCCACCAGACCACTCGCCACCATGCCAATCACGCAGGCCAGCACGAGCGCCAGCTCAGGATGGGACGCCGTGAATTCTGGAAAAGCAAACATCGAGGCCGCTGCACTCGCGTACGCACCTACAGCGTAAAAGCCAGCATGACCGAGCGAGAACAATCCGCAGTAACCGTTAATGAGGTTCAGCGAAGTCGCCAAAATGATGTTGATGGCGAGCAGTGTAGCGATGTGCGAAAAGTACTCAATCATACTTTCACCCGCTCCGGAGTGCCCATGAGTCCCCACGGACGCAGCATGAGCACCAGAATAAGAATACCGAAGGCAATGGCGTCGCGGTAAGAACTCTGTCCGTAGCCCACCACCAGTTGTTCACTCACTCCCAAAAGCAGCGAACCCATAACGGCGCCGGGAATCACGCCAATGCCACCCAGCACCGCCGCAGTGAAGGCCTTAAGTCCCGCCAGCTGCCCCATGTAGGGCTCCACTTGGTTGTAGTACATGCCCACGAGAATTCCCGCGGCGCCGGCGAGCGAAGCTCCCAAGAAAAAAGTAAAGGCAATCACGCGATCCACCGGCACGCCCATGAGGCGCGACGCATCGAAGTCCACCGACAGCGCACGCATGGCGCGGCCAATTTTAGTTTTCATCACTACGTGGCGAAGAATGAGCATGAGCACCACCGAGGTGCCAAAAATAACCAACTGAATTCGCTGCACCACGACGCCGTCGAGCGCGGGAATCATGGTGCCGATGTCGTAAATTTTTTCCGGCAAAATTTGCGGGAAGGCTCGCGGCTGCGCACCGGCAATCAAACGCATGCTCTCGAGCAGCACAATAGAAACTCCAAGCGCGGTGATGAGCGGGGCAATCCGCCGCGCATTGCGGAGCGGACGGTAAGCAAAGCGCTCCACAATAACCGCCAGAGTGCCGTTCACCAGCATCACGAAGGCCGTGCCCAGCAGGAACAACGCCACCGGCGGGAGCGAGGATTCCGCCGCGAAACGCGAAAAAACGAAGACGCCCATAAAGGCGCCCACCATGTAGAACTCACCGTGGGCGAAGTTGATAAGCTTCAGAATCCCGTAAACCATGGTGTAGCCCAGCGCGATGAGCGCATAGATGGAGCCCTGGGCTAAACCATTAATGAGATACTGAACAAACTCCGCCATTGCCGAGAATTACGGCGCAACGCTTTGTTTAAAGGTCGCGCGCGTTTTTTGCGTTTCAAGAATCGCAAGCGGTTTGCTCGCGTTGCGGCTAGCGTCGAGCGAAATCACGCCCGTCACACCCTTAAAGCCCTTCGTCGCGTTGATCGCGGTCATGAGCGCCTTAGCATCGGTCTTGTTGCCCGCGCGTTTGAAGGCATCGAGCGTAAAGTAGATGGTGTCGTAACCCAGTGCCGCCATGTCGGAGGGAACTTTGTTATACTTAGCTTTGTATTTGGCCACGAAAGTCTTCACGATGGGGTTCGGATCTTCGTCGCTGAAGTGAGCGCCATAGTAATTGCCCACGATGGCTTCGCCGGCGAGTTCAAACAATTTGGGAGAGCTCCAGCCATCGCCGCCCATGAAGATGGACTTCACGCCGAGCGTGCGGGCCTGACGAATCATGATGCCAATTTGGTTGTAGTAACCAGGAGCAAACACGACGTCGGGCTTTTTGGTGCGAATTTTTGTGAGCTGTGACGAAAAGTCTTGGTCGTTCTGCGCGTACGAAACTTCCGTAACGATTTGACCGCCCAATTTGGTGAAGGCTTCGCGGAAGCTCTTCGCCAGACCCATGGAGTAATCCGAAGCCGAATCGGTCACAATCGCGGCCGTGTGCTTGCCCAAATTGGCGTACGCAAACTTCGCCATCGCCAACCCCTGGAAGTCGTCGATAAAACAAATGCGCGAAATGTACTCGCCTTTCTGGGTAACGTTCACGTTCGTAGAGGCCGGAGTGATGAGCGGGATTTTAGCGGCCTGCGCGATGGGCGCCGCAGCATTGGTGTTCGACGAAGCAACGGAGCCCAACACCACGTTCACCTTGTCTACGTTGATCAATTTTTTGACGGCGTTGGCCGAATCGGAAACGTCCGACTTTTCGTCTTCCAATACGACGTCCAGCTTTACATCTTTGTTCGCATTCACTTCTTCGATGGCCAGCTTCATGCCACTGAAGACTTCCTCGCCAAAAGTAGCGGTGCCACCGGACATGGGCAGGAACACTCCTACCTTCAATTTGGCCGGCGCAGCATGTGACTCAACGCCCAACATGGCCGAAGAAGAAATTGTAATTCCTAAGATAAGTTTCAGCTGAAATGGAGTAAATTTCATAAGATACCGACCCTACAAGAAACGAAAAGGAGCTGCAATGGCTGGAGCCGGAGAACCTGATGGCAAAAACTCTCTGTTAGGCGAGTTTCTCGTGGCCCTTGTTCGCGCGCCCGAGCACGTCCAGGAAGCAGTCATCTTGAACGGTCTTCAGCAGTTAATGCCCTACGCAAACACCCTCATCGCCCCCTATCCGATGCTCAGCCATTTATTGACCATTGTGACTCGCGATGGCGACAAGCCCGGTAAAGACGGCAAATAAAACTCCGATAACATTGAGCATGCTCAAATCTCTGCTCCAGCGCTATCTGGGCGACTCCGTCACGCCCCCGGAACGACTCATTCCGCCCGCGGCCCAGAGTGGATTCGCCAAGAGCTTCGATGGCACGCGCATTTACTGGGAACTACACGGCCCCCAACCCCAAGCAGATGGTCCCGTACCGCTATTGTTTTGCTACGGCCTGGTCTGCAGCATGAATCAGTGGCGCTACCAGCTAGCGCGTTACAGTCCGCAGCGCCCGTGCATTCTTTTCGACTACCGCGGCCACCACAATAGCGAATCTCCTGCCGACGAAAAGCGCATGAACTTGAGCGCCCTTGCCAAAGACGCCACGGCCGTACTGGACGCATTGGAAATCATTCAACCGGTTCACGTATGGGGCCACAGCCTGGGCGTAGACGTAGCCCTCGAAATTGCGGCGGCCGAGCCCGACCGCTGCCGCTCACTCGTCCTCTGTTGTGGCACCGTGCAAAATCCCTTCAAAGAGATGTTCGGCACGGATATTTTCGATAAAATTCTTACTCCCGCCCTGGGTTTTTACTCGAGCCAGCCCGAGGCCTTCGACACCGTTTGGAAAGTCCTCCTGGCGCGCCCCGGCCTTATGGAAACCAGCGCACGCTTTTTGGGATTCAACCTGGACGGCTCCTCGCTCCGAAGCGACGTGCACAGCTACTCGCAATCGGTAGCCTCGGTGCCGCCGCGTACATTTTTTTTGCTGCTCCGCGAACTTTCCAAGGGCATGACCCAGGGCCTGGTTCCCAAGGTCTACACGCCCTCCCTCGTTTTTGCCGGAACCAAGGACTACGTAACCCCCATCGCCCAAATCAGGAACTTCGCCGAAGCTTTGCCCCGGGGACAATTTGTGGAAATTCCCGCGGGCTCCCACAATGCCCACCTCGATTTTGGTGACTACGTGTGCCTGAAGACCGAAGAGTTTTGGGAAAGGCTCAAGCTCGACTTGTAAGCCTCGGCGACTCGCTCTAGCCTCAACGACGAACATGAAGACAAGTCTCTCCGGCATTAAGCCCACTGGCATGCCTCACCTGGGAAACATCCTGGGCATGATGGTGCCGGCCATTGCGATGCAAAAATCGCACGAAACTTTTTATTTCATTGCCGATCTGCACGCGCTCACTTCCGTAGCCGACCCGGCCAAACTCCGTCAGGACACCTTCGACCTCGCAGCGGCCTTCTTGGCGCTGGGTTACGACCCACAGCGCGGAGCACTTTTTCAACAGTCGCAAGTTCCCCAGGTAACCGAGCTGATGTGGATGTTGTCGTGCGCCGTTTCGATGGGTGATTTATTCCGCGCCCACGCCTACAAGGCCGCCAAAGATCGCAACGAAGAAGGCCGCCTCAACATGGCTACCTTCGCCTATCCGGTGCTCATGGCCGCCGACATTCTTCTCTACGACGCCGACGTCGTGCCGGTCGGCAAGGATCAAGTGCAACACCTAGAGATGGCGCGCGCCATTGCCCAACGTTTTAACTTTCACTTTGGCGACACGCTCAAGGAACCCAAAGAACTCGTGCAAGAAAACGTCGCCGTCATTCCCGGTATTGACGGCCGTAAGATGAGCAAGAGCTACAGCAACGGCATCGAACCCCTCGCCCCCGCTAAAGAGGTTAAAAAACAGGTCATGGCCATTGTGACCGACTCCAAGGGCCTCGACGACGTGAAGGATCCCGACACCTGTCACATCGTGGCGCTCTACAAGCTCCTCGCCTCGCGCGAAGAAGTGGCCACCATGGAAGCGAACTACCGCAAGGGTGGATACGGTTACGGCCACGCCAAACTGGCATTGCTCGAAAAAATTGAAGCCCAGTTTGGTCCCGCGCGGAAAAAATTCGAAGACTACCGCGCCCATCCGGACCTCGTTCACCAAGCTCTCAACGAGGGCGCGCGCAAAGCATCTATCCTAGCTAACCGCACGCTAGAACGTGCACGAAAGGCCTGCGGTATTCGATGAAACAAGCCATTCCGGCTCGCCCCATTCAAAATCCGATTGGGCGCTTTTTTGTGCTCGGGATTAGCACCGGTCTGGGCCTGGGTTACCTGCCGCTCGCCCCCGGAACTTGGGGATCGCTGCTCGGAATCCCACTCGGCCTTTGGTTTTTAGAATTACCGGTGCCCCTCGTCGTGGGTCTGTGCATTGTGCTGTTCTTCATTTTTTCTGCACTTGCGGAGCGCGCCTGTCACCACTGGGGCCAAATGGATGCCTCACGCGTTGTTTCGGACGAAGTGCTGGGACAGGCTATCGCTATTGCCGGCATCCGTTCACTGGCCGATCACGGACCGCTTCCACAGTGGAGCTTTGTGATTCTTTCGTTCCTACTCTTCCGAATCTTTGACATCACCAAGCCGTTTCCTGCTCGAACATTCGATCGGCAAGGAAACGGCTTCGGGGTGGTGGCGGATGACGTAGTCGCCGGCATTTACGCCGCGCTCTTTACGCTCGCCCTTAGTAAAATCTGGATTCACGGCCTCTGAGGGAAAGCGCAGAGTCCGCGAATCTCTTTGCTCAGGTTGTCGCCACCGGGCGTGAGTGATTCACGCCCGGGTTGGCAAGATCTTTGCGTTCACTGCGGGGCCCTTGCAGGTGCGCCTCCACGAACCACAAGTATTTATCAACTTCCCGCGAAACCTGCGTCAGCAAATCCGCCGTATCGCGATCTTCTAACTTATCGGCATCTTCGATGGCCTCGCGAATGCCTTCGCCGTAGGCGGCCAGAGAGGTCGCCAGCGCATTCACGTGATCCAACCCGGCCGAAATGTTCAACGGGTAGTCGGGAAGTTGCGTGCGCTTCGAAGCAATACGCAGAGTGCCCTCGGCAATACCCCCGAGCTGAACAATTCGTTCGGCGATCAAGTCGATGTACTTTTCAGTGTCCTCGGCAATTTTGTCGAAGAGTTCGTGGAGGGCGATAAAATCTGGGCCCTTCACGTTCCAATGCGCCTGTTTAGCCTGGGCGCCTAAATCGAGAGAATTGGCCAGGTGCCCCTGCAAAAGGTCATTGATGCGGGAGCGAGTTTTTTCGGGCAGAGTATTTTTGGTCGAGTACATAATTATTCCTCTTTATTGCGTGCGCACAAAATTATTTCGTAATCGCAAGGACAACGGCTTTCGAAGCTTCGCCATGATCCTTGAAAACCTGAAACTCATCCTTGGACATCGGCCGATCGCCGCCACGGCCGATTTCAGCCTTCAGTTCGGCATCCGTCGTGTCGAAAGTTCGCGCCAACCAGCTCGCACGATCGGCCATGTTGTAGACTTCAACTTTGCCCACTTTGAGATTTTTACTGAGATATGTTTCGACAGATTTAGCGCGTTTATCGGCCAGCTCACGATCGGCCGCCGAAAGTTTTTCGCCTTCGCGCGGAGCCGGATTATCCGACCACACCGCCACCTGAATTTCCGAAATTTTTCCGTGCTTCTGCGCCGATTGCACGAGATCCTTGAGTTTGGACTTGTCGTCGGCGCTTAAGGTCACGGCATTGCTCGCAAAACTGATGGTGGCGTTCGGCCCCACTTTTGTTTCCGTGTTCGCCCAAGTTGCAGTTGCGGAACCCAGACTGAGAACCAGCAGGGTGGAAGATAATAGTTTCATTTCGAACATCTCCTAAATTGATAAGGGTTGATAGCGCCCAAGGTACCAAACGCCCAAGCATCGAAAAAATATATAAAAACTATAGGGCGCATAGCTTAAGGCTATTAGTTAATTTCGCCTCCGAGGGCGTTTAAAATTCTCCATAAAGATTCGGTTTTATAAATAGCTTGCTGCTCGCCGGAGCTCCGTCCTCGAACGCGCGACAAAATTAACGCTCCGCAAAAGTTCTCCGACGCGCTGGCCCATAACGTGCATGGGGCCAAGTGCGAAGCCGAAGGTGGGGCTTTCCGGAACAGAAGAATTTTGTTGCCGGACCCCACCTTCGCCCCTATGACAATTGATGTCTTTGAGGGGAAATCAAAAACACAACGGAAGAGCGTTCTGCTTGCGCGTCTTTTCCATTCTAGGAGGACTCTAATGGCACTAAACCCTGAAAAACAGAAAGCTCTCGATATCGCACTCTCCGCGATCGAAAAACAATTCGGCAAAGGCGCGATCATGAAACTCGGCACGGGCGGCACGCTCACCGAAGGACTCCAGGTTGTCTCCACCGGCTCGCTCGGTTTGGACATCGCCTTGGGCGTAGGCGGTCTCGCTAAGGGACGCATCATCGAGATCTACGGACCGGAATCGTCGGGTAAGACGACCCTATCCTTGCAAACCGCGGCCCAATGCCAAAAGGCGGGCGGCACGGTGGCTTTCATCGACGCCGAACACGCGCTCGATGTGACCTACGCCCAAAAGCTGGGCGTAAAAATTGAAGACGTGCTCATCTCGCAACCCGACACCGGCGAACAGGCCCTCGAAATTGCCGAAATGCTCGTGCGTTCCGGTTCTATCGACATGCTCATCATTGACTCCGTGGCGGCCCTCGTGCCCCGCGCCGAGATCGAAGGCGAAATGGGCGACTCCCACGTGGGGCTCCAAGCTCGTCTCATGAGCCAAGCGCTCCGCAAACTGACCGGTTCTATCTCCCGCTCGAACTGCATGGTGGTGTTCATCAACCAACTGCGCATGAAGATCGGTGTGATGTTCGGCAACCCCGAAACCACCACGGGTGGTAACGCCCTTAAGTTCTATGCGTCGGTCCGTTTGGACATTCGCCGCGTTTCGCCCATCAAGGATGGCGACAACGTGATCGGCTCGCGCATCCGCGTGAAAGTCGTGAAGAACAAAATGGCGCCCCCCTTCCGCCAAGCGGAATTCGATATGATGCATAACCAAGGCACCAACCGCGTGGGCGAAATCGTCGACATTGGTTCCGAGAACGGCATCATCGAGAAAAGTGGCTCGTGGTTCAGCTACAAGGGCGAACGCATCGGCCAGGGCCGCGACAACTCGGCCGCTTACCTGAGCGCTAACCCCGACCTGGAAAATACGATCATGAACGAGATTCTCAAAAAGTTCGGTATCCAAGGACGCAGCTTCGAACCCGCAGCTACGACGACGACCGCAACGACGACCACCACCAGCACGGCAGCAACGCCGAGCAAAGGTGCTCCCGCCGCCGTAACGGCAGCGATGAGCAAAGCCGCAGCCACCGCCCCGGCCCCTGCGCCGACGGTTAAGGGTAAAACGGCAAACGCTTAAGTCGTTACCGATTGGATAATTTTAAAACGGACGTAGCTCACGCTACGTCCGTTTTTTTATGCCGTTAATTTAATTTTTGCGCGATGCTT
>JAFEAR010000153.1 GCA_018266335.1 Bdellovibrionales bacterium | reverse complement strand
TGCGAAAAAAGAACAGCTGAGCGAGAAGCCATTTTCCAAACGTTAGAGCGATTTTCGCTCATAACACGAACCAAGGGCCCCTTGGTGCTTCCGCCCAAACCGGAAGTAATTACGTGAACACCACAGGTCTGCGCTCGAGGTCGTCGGCCTGCCGGGAAGGAAGCGATAGGTGACCACCAGATAGACCGATTTAACGCGGGTCCGGACTACCGCACCTTGTCCGTTTGGTTATACTTGTCGTAATGAAAACGAATTTTAGATTTTTGTTCTCTCTTGCTCTCACTGCATCGGGAGTTGTTTCGGCTTACGCCGCTGATCCGTCGAATAAAATCGCGACGTCGGACTTACATGGATTTGTCGTCGTCGATAGGTTCACGGGCGATGGGGATAGCGTATCTTGCTGGGGCCGCTTCGAGCACGTGACGAAAAGAGCAGACGGCAAAACCATCTGGACCCCGGTCGAACTCGCCGGTGGCGACTCTATCGCATGTTCTCTCGGCAAGAGATCCGAATATGTTGATCCCGACGGAGGTTCGCCCGACGACAATCGGAAGAAGCTTCCGTATGTTGTCGATGGCGTTTACGAAATGACCTTCCGACGTTGGAACGGTGAAGTTTATCGTTTGCAGAACACAATCTCATGGCCCGCGTCTTTCACTTACCATGGAGGTGCTGGCTACGGCGGCCAAACGATACAGCTCTCCTGGGAACGAGCCGTAGTCGATGGAGCAATGCACATTGAATCTTATGTGTTGGAGAATGGTACTGAGGGCTGTGCATCATCTGCGAGTCAGGGAATTTGGGACTTCTATAATAATGGAGGCCACCTCTGGGTGGATTCTTCTATCGTCGAGAAGTGCCCCGGTGGTGAGTTCGGAGTATTTGTCAGCTATCTGAACACAGCGCAGAAGCCCGATTCTTTGGGGATCGACTTCTTGACCTCCGCGTCGACGGCGACATCCCACAAGCTTGATGGAAGCAGCTTCATGAACGCTACCCTGATCCGGGAGCTCAAGTTACGTAGATTCCTTCGCTTCTTGCCGACAAACTAATCAAACCGTGACGAGCCGCTTCCGCAAAGGCGCTGAATCTCGCGGGCGAGGCGACGTCGGAGATCCCGGTGTCGCCTCGATTCTTTTTGGGGGCCGCTAGGCGGCCCCACGCTCTTCCTCATCGAGCCAAGATTCAATCTCGTGGGTCCAGTAGTAGGTGGACCCGTTATCGAAACTCACGATGTTCCCGTCGGATACCTCGGCATCTTCCCATTCGCTCTCGGCGCAACGCCAGGACACCGGATCGGACTCCTTGATCGTGCCCACCGTATCCAAGGTGAGCCAGCCGACCTGGGTGGTTTCCGGATAACACTCCCGAACCGAGTCCTCGAAGGCGGCTGAGACATCGACCGGCTCAAGGGCCTCTTCGAGAAGATGCTTCACGACCCAGTCGGTGCCGTATTCGACGCCGATCCCGCCGACGAATCTCATGAGGTCATCGCTCGCGCATTTCGGACAGCGGCCGGTAGGACAAGGGATGTAGTCCGAGTAGCAGAAGGGGGTGCTTTTCGCGAAGGCGAGCTTTTCAAGGCGGCTGGATAGTTCTTCTGTATCGGTCATGGCTGAATCTCCGTTTCGTGAGAGGCGTGGGATTGTCCGGGGCCACCCCGGCTCCCGCTCTCGCCAGTCCCGAGCGGGGCCGCGCGGTGGTCCCCCAAACGCCGTCTTTTGGCCGCCCGCCAAAGAAAAATGGGAGCGGCAAAGGGCGTGACGGAACCTGCGGCGATTCTCGGGTTCTACCCGCTCCAGACTTTGGGATGAGGTCACTTCGATCCAAGGGCCAACGTCACAACCAGTTGAAAGATGCTTTTGCGTTGGGATCTTTGTCTAATCGGTGCGTAAACATTTCTAGGCTGTTTTCCCAGGAGCTCGGGCAGGTGGAAATTCACATGGCCTAGAAACTTTTTTTGTTTTTTCGGTTGAAATAAGCTCGCTCAGTGTCGATTCAGCGAAAGCTTTCTCTACCATCTCCATCGCGCTATCGAGCCTTCGGTGAAGCGCGCAAAGCTTTATGCCATGCGATTTTAGACCTAGGGGACATTGGCGAATACGCGGCAAAGGATCAACAGTCTGCACTACCTCTAAAATGGTTAGCTTCTCGGGATCTTTTAATAAGCGAAAACCACCTTTAGAGCCCCTTAGACTTTCAATCAGTTTTGCTCGGGTTAACTGTTGCAGCACTTTTGACAAATAGTCTGATGGTACTTTCGTAAGCTCCGCAATTTCAGAATTAGACCATGCTCGCTCAGTATCCGAGCTAAGGATCACCATCGCACGCAATGCATATTCTGTGGTCTGAGAGATCACTCTTTCGGTATTAACATGCCTGACCAGTCCTTCCTAGGAAGTTGGAGTCATGTGTCCAGATTGGACTACTTTTCGAGCTGCCCATAATTGGTAAAAACTCTGGGTAAGAAATATTTTGCCCACACTCCGACCCCAATAATGAAAGCCAAAGCCGCGTATCCTAAATGCTGGGCGTAGCTCTCAGGAATGAAAATAGCGGCTACTCTCGTCAGGCCAGCAAGTATTAGAAAGAAAATAGGGATCTTAATGAACAAGTTTCGTGCTTCATTCTCGATGCCGAAATTACCGTGGGCCAAAATAACGCGGGATGCCACCATGAAGGTCATTAGGCTGAATCCCATAACGTAAATGACATGGAGCGCCTCAAGCCTATAGGCAGGGAAGACAGCCATTCCCCATGTACCGGCCACTGTAAAAAACCCAGCCGCCCTAATTCCCCAAGTTAGACCTGTGTTTGTTTCCGATCTGGCGAATAGCCGCCAACCAAATACTGCAACAAGACTTACGGTGACGGCGCGAAGATAAGATCCCCACGACTCATACCAAAGTTCTTCTGCTAACAATGAAATCGTTAGAAGCGAACCAATAAAGAAGAAGGAGAGCGAACCAAGCTTTTGCGGCCTGGCATCAAGGCGCAGAAGCATTGGGACGAGTCGCATCCCGACACCTAAAACCAAACAGAGCATAAAATTCAGATAAAAAAGTTTTTCCCCCAAAGGCTGAAAATCCAAAAGTGAAAGAACGGAACCCGCAACTGCTGAAATGAGTCCCCATAAAACGAGTGGGAAAATTTCCGGCAAATTATTTTTCCGCTTTAGGACTCTGCGGGCGGCAAAAAAAAGAAGAAACCCAGCATTTAGAAGAATACAACCGAAAAACTCCTTGCCACCTTCATCGGTAATTCCAACCGTCGCAAGTAAACCTAAAGACAAAGAGGCAAAGACGAACTCATAGCGTCTGGTGGCGAAGGTCTGAGTCATTCGCGGAAGCGCTGTCATTAGAAAACCCATCGCAAAACTCATCAAAAAGAGGCCCATCATCATATGGGCATGGAAGCGACCTGGATAAGGAGCGCCCGGTATCCAAGCGTTCGCCACCCAAGCGCCGGTGCCTACAATTGCAGCAATAGTTCCTACGAAAAAGAATGGTCTATAAGGATTTTCTAAATTGGAAGACAACTAGGAAACTCATTTCTTGAAAACACCGTCTTTGTCAAAGCTCTGAACGTAGAGCCATGCAGATCGGTCTTTCCCGAGATATTAGAAAGAAATATCAGGAACAGCTTAGGGAAATGCACCGAAGAAGAAGACCAACTAAAGACGGATAATTTCTTGCAGACCAGACTTATTCGTAATTTCAATTCGATGACCGTTGAGGACGATCAGTCCTTCTCGCTCAAATTGAAGTAAGCATCGAACTACTGTCTCAGCTGTCGTTCCGGCCCAAGCCGCCATTTCAGCCCGAGTCCATCTCCTGGACTGAAAACTTTCTTTTAGAAATAGTAGGGTGTCGGCAACTCGGCCTCGTGCCGGAAGTTCTGAAGATTTATATAACCTATCGTCATTTCGCTTGGCTTCCTGCGAAATCTCACCAAGCAGCCGCAGAGAAAACTTTGGATTCTTTTCAATGAGTGAATGAATCACGTCTCCGGGGATAAAACAAAGAGTTGTATCCTCCAAAGCGCTTGCAGTTACGGGATGAACACTATCGGTGAACAGGGCTCGGCATCCTGCAAGATCTCCAGCGCCAAGAACATTTAAAAGGCGTACACCGCCAAACTTGCTTACGCGTTCGAGTTTCACGAGTCCTTTCGAGACGCAGTAGATTCCGTGGGACGCATCGCCCTCACTAAAGAGCCTCTGTCCCTTTACGAGAGTGATGCCGTTCTTGCCTGCTTGATTTCCTTGCGCATCCTTATCGCTAAAACTACAGAATCCACAGCCCCTGAGAGTCTCGCATGGACCGCTAAAATAGTTGGATTTTCCCGAAGGCACGCTTCTTTTTATAGATCATTTGGCATATATTGGATATACATATCCAGTATTTAGGGCAGATATTGGATAAAAAGATCCAATATCGCTATTTGCGCGGGCAAAATTGTCATGTATTTTGAACGCAACGCGGCGCTTGGGTGTATTGAAACCTAAGTTGGCGATAAGTTATTGAAGAATCTTCAGCGAGAGCTGAAAGAAAAATGTAAAGGAACTCGTAATGGAACGTAGCTACAAGAAACTCTGGATTTCGCTCATTCTCGTCATAACCGTCTCTTTTTCTGTCTTAGGCTACTACGGAAGAGAAATTTATAGGCAGGCACCGCCGATACCGAACACCGTTGTCGATTCGGCGGGCAACACCTTGTTCACCGGACAAGACATTCAAGACGGACAAAAAGTCTGGCAATCAACTGGTGGGCAGCAACTTGGATCAATCTGGGGGCACGGAGCTTATGTCGCTCCTGACTGGTCTGCCGACTGGCTTCATCGCGAGTCCGTGGAGATGCTGAATAAGAAAGCGGAAGAGAAATACGGCAAGACCTTCAGCGATCTCTCCCCGTCTGAGCAGGCTTACCTGGAAGCGGAGCTACAAGGAGAGATTAGAAAGAATACGTTCGATTCGGGGACTAAAACACTTACAATTTCAACTGATCGAGCCCAAGCCATTGAAGTCGTAGCCAAGCACTTCCAGGGCGTATTTATGAACGATCCCGCAAAGGCAGAGTTGCGGGAAGCCTATGCGATGCCCGAGAATACCGTGAAAGATCCAGACCGAATGCGAAAGCTAAACGCTTTCTTTTTCTGGACAGCGTGGGCTTGCGTAACCGAGAGGCCTGGCGAAAAAGTTACCTATACGAACAACTGGCCTCCCGATAAAGCTGTCGGAAATACGCCCCCGCCTTCACTCCAAATATGGACTGGCTTTAGCGTTATTCTCCTCCTGACTGGAATTGGCATTCTTGCCTTTTACTACGCTTCTAATCGGGGTTCAGAGGATGAGGACGTTCCCCATTCTGAACTTCCTACGAGCGATCCGCTCGTTGCCCTTAATCCCACTCCCTCCATGAAGGCCACATTGAAATACTTTTGGGTTGTCATGGCTCTCATTCTTTTACAGGTCACGTTGGGGGCCATCACCGCCCATTATGGAGTTGAAGGGACGGAACTCTACGGGATTCCTCTGGCTAAGTATTTTCCGTACAGCGTGGTTCGTACTTGGCATTTGCAACTTGGAATATTTTGGATCGCAACATCCTGGCTTGCGACGGGGCTTTTTATTGGGCCAGCGATTTCTGGACACGAACCGAAATACCAGCGCTTTGGCGTAAACTTCCTATTCGTTGCACTTCTTATAATTGTACTTGGGTCTATGGCCGGTCAGTGGACTGCAATCATGCAGCGCTTAGATTTTGATATGAACTTTTGGTTTGGCCATCAAGGGTTTGAGTACGTTGACCTCGGTAGATTTTGGCAGTTATTCCTCACCGTCGGCTTGTTCCTTTGGCTATTTCTTATGGTTCGCTCCATTAAGCCAGCTTTTAAGAATCCCAAAGAGAACAAAGCTCTCCTTGCGCTTTTCCTTATTTCTTGCGCAGCGATTGCGCTCTTTTACACCGCAGGCCTTATGTGGGGCAAAAGCACCAATCTTGTCGTTTCAGAGTATTGGCGCTGGTGGGTAGTTCACCTTTGGGTGGAAGGATTTTTTGAAGTTTTTGCGACTGTAGTGATTGCATTTCTTTTCGTTCGGATGGGCCTACTTCGAGCGCATATTGCAACGGCAACAGTTCTGTTCTCAACGATCATTTTTTTGTCGGGAGGAATCATTGGGACATTCCATCACCTGTATTTTACGGGAACACCTACAGCAGTAATCGCGCTTGGCGCAACTTTCAGTGGCCTTGAGGTAGTTCCACTGGTGCTTATCGGTTTTGAGGCCTATCACAATTTAACTCTAAGCCGTGCGGCCCCCTGGCTCCAAGCCTACAAGTGGCCGATCTATTTCTTTGTTGCTGTGGCCTTCTGGAACTTCGTGGGCGCGGGCATCTTTGGATTCCTCATTAATCCTCCGATGGCGCTCTATTACATGCAGGGACTCAACACGACACCAGTCCACAGCCATGCGGCTTTGTTCGGAGTCTACGGAATGCTGGGCATTGGCCTCATGTTGTTTGTTCTTAAGGGACTGGCAGCAAGAAATGTCTGGAAAGACAAAACCATTCGTTTCGCATTCTGGTCGCTGAATATTGGCTTGGCCTTAATGACCATTATCAGCATTTTGCCGGTTGGCCTTTATCAAACATGGGCGAGCGTTAACCACGGCTACTGGTTTGCTCGTTCTGCTGAGTTTCAGCAGCAAGACATTCTCGATATTTTTAGATGGCTTCGTATCATCGGAGATACGGTGTTTACGGTCGGAACCATTGCCCTCGGTTGGTTTGTTATCGGCCTCAAAACGGGGGCTTCCCTTGAGAACCAAACCGACATACCCGAGGCCAAAGCTTAATCAATTTGTCGAAGTTGAAGTTGATTTAGAGAAGTAAAAAGACTCCCTCCCGTTCGCGCGCCTACTCTTCAAATTTCCGATTCAGAAATTTGAGCACCGAACGGAAGGGCTGACTTCATTATCTCAGGGACGTAGCTACCGGAGGTAGCGTTAACTTTTGACCTCGAAATTTACTTCACGATCACTTTCCCGAACATCTTCATGGGCGATGTCCCGAATTCCGTTGGTTTTCGTAAATTCGTGAGCGTGGGTTGAGGTGCAAAACCTCACGCTGCTTTTTGTTGTTTTTGTTCCTCTCCAAGTTTGCCGATACCGTCAAGTTCTTTGATCGCGCGGAAGCCGCGAATCTTTCTCAGGTTCGGCTGAATTCTGAAATATCCACCCGACGTCCAGTAGAGCGCATGATTCGCGTTTCTCCATCGCTTCACTCGGCCTGTGATGAGCCGGATCGACGAAAAGATCGACTCGATGGCGTTCGTCGTCGCCAGCACGCGACGAAGTTCTTTGTTTTTGAACTGAAGCACCGTGATCGATTCCGGGAACGCTTCTAGCCACGACCGCGCTGCCGTCTCGTTGATCTTCGCAAGATCAGCCGCGAACGTTCGTCCGAGCGCCATCGCGATCTCTGCGGCCTCCGCTTTGAAAATCTTCGCCATTTGCAAGCTCGCCCACGCCTCGTTCTTCTCGCCGACGTGCGCCAGGATGTTTCGTCTCTTGTGCGCTTGGCATCGCTGCACCAGCACCCAATCGTAGTGCCGATCATCATCCGCGCCGACATCGACGAATACTCCCTTTACCTGCTCCATGACCGAAAAATGATGCGAGGTCATCGAGCCGCCCGCCTATTCCAACTGCGCCGATATCTCGACTGGCTCTGGGAGCATAAAAAACTCAAGACCCATCCGGACAAGCTCATACTGAAATCTGACTTTCCTAAAATCGACGAAATGCTCCCCAAACCGTTCCCAGTGGATGTCGATGTTGAAATCCAACGCCGCCTGGATGGCAGCCTCGACATTGACCACATGGGACTGCTTCTCATGCGGCGCTGCGGGCTCCGCTGTGGGGAAATGCGCAACCTTACCATCGACTGCATCACCCAAGACCTCGACAACCATTGATTCCTGAAAGTTCCTCTCGGAAAACTCCACAATGAACGTATCATCCCTCTCGACCCGAAGACCGTGGAGCTGATCGAAAAGATTCGGCGCCATCACCACGGGCGGCCCGAGGGCACATCAAAGAAAGTCTACCTGATTTCCGGAAGGAGCGGCCAGCGGCGAAAGCCCGACCACTTCGCGCCAATACTACGCGACGTCGCACGTGGACTCGCGATCCCCGGCAAGATTGTTCCCCATCGACTCCGACACTCCTATGCAACTTCACTCCTAACGGCCGGTATCAGCATCACCACGCTGAAAGCGCTCCTGGGTCACAGAGACATCCGCATGACCTTGGGCTATGCCGCCGTGACCCAGGAGACGATCAGAAATGAACTCTTCGCGGCACTCTCAAAAATCCATTCGCGCTACGAGATAACAGCGTTTCCGATGAAGACCCCGGACCTTCGTCGCGGCGTCATCCAAGCCTTCTATGATGTTATGAGAGGCGTGAAAAAGTTCACCCACGAGCACGGCAACCCCGATTCGAAGGCGCTCACCAGGCTTCTGTACCGACTGAATTCTCTACGTCACGAGTTCTCGGTCCTTCTGAAACTTGAGGATTCGCCGGAGGTACCGGCGACGCGC
The DNA here is from genome assembly GCA_018266335.1 of Bdellovibrionales bacterium. The sequence continues at coordinate 5,706 of JAFEAR010000153.1, read as the reverse complement.
CCGCATCCAAGTCCCTAAAGAAGAATTCGGTGGCATTTTTCTGCTCCTCGGCCTTCTTCTTGGCGGCTTGCTCTTCTAAAAGAATGGCCCGTTTTTCGGCCCAGACCGCGCCGTGGGAGCAAGAGGCGATTGATGAAATGACCCTGTAAGGAAGACCTCGCTTGATGAGTACGCGAAGAATTTCTGAGTTGCGAGTTTTCTTTCTGCCGATGTGTTTACCTTTCGCTTTGGCGTTTTTGAGTCCGTTTTTAACTCTTTCCACGATTAATTCTCGTTCGAGCTGCGCGATGGCGGCGATCACAGTGAAAAACGCGCGGCCCATCGGCGAGTTCGTGTCGATCTGTTCGGTGATGGATAGAAACTGAATATTGAGAGGCCGAAACTCTTCGAGCGCCGAAAGCAGGTGTGTCGTTGAACGCGCAAAACGCGAGAACGAGTACACGACCACGCGCTCGATCTCACCACTTCGGCAAGCCTGCATCATTCGATCAAGGCCTGGGCGCGAAGCTTTCGCGCCCGAGATATTCTCATCGGCGAATAGCTCGAAGTTTTCAATCTTGCTCTTCTCGCAGAATTCCTTGAGCGTGCGAATCTGCGCTTCAAGCCCGCTATGTTGGTCTGCCGTGCTCACGCGAGCGTAAAGAGCCGTTCGTTTCGTGGTTGCTGTCATGAAGGACCTCCCCATAGGTCTTGGCCGTGCCCTCCCTGGGAGCACGGCTCAAATGCGTGATGGCTCCAGGGAGCCAGTGGAAACCTAGTCGTCGTCTTGGTCCTCCTCTTTGCGCGCGCGAGCCTTACTCGTTCGCTGTCTACGGAGAGGAATTCCGTCCTCATCAATCTTTGCGGCGATCTCGATAAGCTCTCGCCCGAGGTCCTCTACAAGCAATCCGATGCCCTCGTAAGCCTCCTCTGCTGGCTCAAGCGGCAGCGGGTCGATTTGCTGAAGGCCGATGAGAAAGCCCAATCCGCGCGCCTTGCGTCCCAGATGCCGGAGCCTCCAGTGAAGCGTGTCTTCATCAAGCCGTTCCGGGCACTTCACTTTGCCCTCCCTTCGAGTCTTGGATCGGGCGAATAGTTACCTCAAAGCGGTAACTTGAGTGCGCGACCGCCTGCGCGGGAGTCGGAGCCTCTTCGATCCCGGCTATGAGATACGAGAGCGAAACACCGAGGAACTCTGCGAGCTGCTTTATGAGCAGCGGGCTTTGCGGAAAACGCCCTCCACGTCCGATCCAACACGAAAGCGTGGCCTTCGGAATGTTGAGAGCCCGCGCAACTTGGGAGGCCGTGTAGTGCTTTTCTTGAAGCAGCTTTTGGAGCCGTGAGCCCATGTCTTCGGGCAGTCGATCAGCGGGAGACATGACGTGCTCCTTTCTCGTGCTGGCCAGGAGAGCCGAACTTCTCGGCCCTGTACGCCTCGCCGCGTGAGCCCCATTTGGTGAGGATTTCGGACTCGAAGGGTAACGGGTTGCCCCAATCCATCTTGAGGGCCTGGACCTGGGCCGCGTGAATCCGGCGGCTTTCTCGGTAAATGTCAGCGCTCGTCGATTCATGGTTGATCCCTTGGACCACTCCGCTCGCGAGCAGAGCAGCCGAGAGCTTCGGGTGCGCTTTTATGACTTTCAGTAATGCAGGCATCAAAGTGCCTTCATGTTTTTTCATACGGTTTCCTTTCGTATTGGAATTGAAAAAGTTCTCGCCGAACGCGTTTCGATTTCGCGTGTTGGCGATGGTCAACGGATGGTCAACGAGCTTCCGAAAAAGCCCGAAAACCAACGAAAGAAACCGCAGTAAAATACGCGGGCTAAATTCCCGGTTTAATTAAAAAAGTTTTTGCTTTTAGCGAGATGGAGAAATAGGTATTTGGGCGTTACGAAAGCGGCGCACTACCACTGTGCTACCTTGGCGGCCAAGAATAGATCTAGTTACTTGAAGGCCCTTGGAGTTTCAATCCCCCCTAAAGCTCAAAATCGGCCTGCAGGGCCAGGTGATCGGACAGTCGGCTCCAGGTGCCGCCCCCCAAACACCGAGCTGAACGGGGGGTAAGGCCCCGGTAATATATGCGATCCAGCCGCAAAAGGGGCCAAAAACTCGGAAAAGACACCGCATGGTGTCCGTGCAAACTGCGGTGCACTTCGGCAATGCCCGCTTCTTGGTCCAAAATGTCGCTGATTTTCTCGCGCCAATCGTTGAAGTCCCCGCCCAGCACAATGCGCTCGCCCGCGGGCACATGTTGGCGGATGTAATCCATAACCTTACGAATTTGCACCTGCCGGCCGCCATCGAGCAAATTCAAATGCAAGCTAAAGGCGTGCACGACCGATTCTGCACCGGGCACATCAACGATGGCGTGCAGGAGACCTCGCTGTTCAAAGCGATTCGTGGAGAGATTAATATTCCTCCACGAGCGAATAGGGTACTGACTGAGCAGCGCGTTTCCGTGGTGCCCCTCGGAATAAACGGCATTCTTGCCGTAAGCAAAGTGCGGCCACACGGAGTCAGCCAAAAATTCAAATTGCGATTCGGTGGGGTAACCATCCACGCGTTCGCGGTGGCCACTGTGCTCGCCCAGTACCTCCTGCAAAAAAACGAGCTGCGCCCCAGTTTCGCGAATGTGCGCGCGAATATCGGGCAATATGAAAGCACGATTTCCAGCGCGAAATCCCTTGTGAATATTGTACGACAGGACACGAAGCAGGCCGTCAGTCAGAGGGGGCGCCATGCCCCTATTCTTCAATGCCAGTCAGTAGCGTGCAACCATATCCATAGTTTTCATGGTAAAAATATCCTATGGGGTTGGGGAACTTCCGGGGATTGGGCGCGCTGCTATCTTTGCTTGCCCCGCCTTGTTCTTTTGCCCAAACTGTCACCGAACATAACTGCGACGTGGTCGTGGTGGATTCCAGCCTGGCGGGCGTCATGGCCGCTTACCAATCAGCGCAGCAGGGCGCCCGTACCTGTTTAACCTCGACGACGGACTGGCTGGGTGGGCAAATTTCAACACAAGGAATTTCGGCCATCGACTCTCCCGGCCAACTCGGCCCTCTCGCTGCCGAGCTTGATCGTTACATTGTGCCCAAAGCCGGCGATAACCAAACCCTCATCGTAAAAGAAAATGGCTTTATTCCTGCAGGGGAATACCCGCGGCGCGAAGGCGGACTACTCACCGCCGAAGCCAATCGTTGCCTAGAACCCATCCTGCAAAAAATTCCCGACCGTGCCTTCTGCTGGGTATCACTTAACTGCTTCCGTCCGACAAGCGCGGAACGCGCACTAGAAGAGTTAATGGCGCCCTTGATAGCAAATGGGCGTCTGAAGATTTTTCGCGAGACCGTTCCGCTACGTCTTAGCAAAAATAACGACGGCACCCTCGCCTTCGCCGAATTCGTACACCGTCGCTACTCGGGATTGGGCGCCAAACCCTACAGTGTCCCGCTCTCGCAAGAAATTTTAGATTGGTACAATCCCGAGCCCTCCTTGCGTTACACGAAGCAGATAATGCGACTAAAGGGCAAAGTCTTCATCGATGCCAGCGAAACGGGCGAAGTTATCGTCCTCAGTGGCGCTCAGCATCGCCTAGGCGAAGTCGACGACCACTGTGCTCCGTTGGATTCCGAATCCGTCATGAGTTTTGTAAACGTGCTAAATTTGGCCACCGAAAATTCGGCCCCCACGGAAGACCTGATCTTTCAAACCCAATTCGCACAAGCTTGCCCAGAATTCATCAACGCCGAAAAACTTCGCAGCTACGAAAATTCGCATTTTTATTTGAACTGGAACCAGTACAGCTTCTGGCCGGATGCGCAAAATCACGGCGACCGCGCGCTTCGCTACGGGCTGCCGGCCGAAGGTCACCTGCCCTCGCTGCTTGGCTACCGCCGGGTGTCTGACGCGCCCGAAATCACCATGATGAACTTTGGGCAAAGCCAACCGTACCCCGAGCGCCTCACCGATCGGCGCGGTGGGAACGACTACATGGATGGCAATTTAATTATTCCCGCCGAAAAACTTGGCGATCAACTCCAACGCTGGCGCGGAGGCATTCGCGTAGACGAATTGCACCGCTCCGAGTGCCACGCCCTGGCCTTCGCACACTGGCTCCGACTGCAATTGCCCGTGTTGCAATCGCCGACCGGAAAATCTCTGCGCGTGGTATGGGATCTAAACGCGGTAGACAATTTCTTCGGCACCGGAACGGGCATGGCCAAACAACCCTACCTGCGCGACACTCGTCACATCGTAGGTTACGGCGGCTACTGCATGACGCCCGCCAAATTTGGCACCAATTTTGCTGACTTTGCGCACGAAAGCGACAAAACCAAACTTCTGCGACATCTGCGGGAAAGCAACTACTACGCCGCCTCCCCCCACTCCATGGGCATTGCGAGCTACACTCTCGACACCCGCAAATATCCCAACGGCAACTACCCGCGCGCAGACTTTCCGCACATGCGACTGGCTGAAATTCCTTTGGAGGCCGCCGTCTCGGTCAACGTGCCCAATCTCCTGGTCGCCGGCAAAGGCATTGCCCTGCACCAAGTGGTAGCCGCAGGCGCTCGCACCCAACCTTTCGAATGCAACGCCGGTAGGGGTGCCGGCGCGGCCGCGGCCGTGGCCGTGCAGCATAAGTTCGACTTGCATCGCCTCTTAGAATCACCCAGCGCCATTCGCGAGATGCAAAACCAGATCAACCACAGCGGTGGAACCACCAGCTGGTTTGGGAGCCATGAATGACACGGAAATTTCGGAGTTTCATTCTGGCTACGCTCTCACTCGTTTCACTGTCCCACGCGCATGCATCCACCACCGAACGCCGAGGCACCTGGATTTCGTACATCGACTCAGATTTTTTCGACAGCCCCCTCACCGTGCGCCAACGCCTGGAGCAAGTGAAGGACTTGGGATTCAACCTCACCGCTCCCGTTGCGCTGAACGGAGGCATGGCTCTCTTTGATTCACCCACGGCCCGTCGATTGGGACGCTCCCCTACTTATCGCGAACAGTGGCAAGGACGAGACCTACTTCGCGAAACCATCGTGGAATCGGAACGCTTAGGGCTAGCCATTTTTCCCTGGATCGAAACGATTTTTTACGTGCGCTACGAAATGGCCTTCGTAAATTCACATCGCAGTTGGTTCACACTCACCAGCAATGGCAAAGATTACATTGAACTCGATCACATTAAGTACGCACCTCTAAATCCACTGCATCCGGAAGTGCAAAAATTTATTACCCAAATGCTGAGCGAGTTAGTACACGATTACAAACTGGCAGGCCTGCAAATCGATGACCACTTCGCCATGGACATCAATTTAGGCTACGACCCGTGGACCATTACCACCTACGGACGGGTGCCGCCACGGGCTCCCGGCAGTGCAGCCTGGGATCATTGGACCAACTGGCGCAGCACCCGCTTTACCGCATTTCTGCAACAACTCTCGGCGGAGCTGCACCGAGTTGGTGGAGCAAATTTCCGCTTCGAACTTTCGCCATCCTCCTACGATCGCTACCACGAGAGCTTCATTCAGGACTGGGAAAACTGGACGCGTGCCGGCTACCTGGACGCTCTCATTGTACAAACTTACACGAAGGACAACGAAGTGCTCTGGCAAACCACGCAGGACCGCGTGATGCAGGAAATGCAGCACTATGTGCCCGTTCACTTCGGATTGCTCGCGGGGCTCGGACAAATCATGGTTATGCCGAGCG